>JACOTM010000030.1 GCA_016178305.1 Flavobacteriia bacterium
AAGTAATAGACAATGAAGGTACTGAATTTAGAATTACATTTACTGAAAATTAAAAAATTTGGAGCCAATTTTCGGGTTTGATAATGTCCTCTTAAATGGAATTTTATTACGAATCTACTTCAGAAATAGTCAGCCAATAAACGATCCATTAATCGCTTTTTACAAACCTAAAAAAGCATCTATATAACGGTTTCAAAGATTATTTTATTTTTTATTTATTTTTTTTGTAACATTTTTTAATATTAATTGTCTTAACTGAAAATGAATATTACTAAAACACAAATTATTAATAAATATATAAGTTATGAATAAAATTTTTCTTACATCAATCATTTTCTTTTATTGGGCATTTCAATTTGCATTTTCTCAAGAAAAAGAGCCCGATACAACGCGAATGAATATTGGAAAAACAGAAATTATTTTTATTAATCATGAAGGTGATAAATCTGATAAAAAAGAATCAATAGATACAATTGATGCGAGTCCAACACCAGAAGAAATACGTAAAAATGAGGCACATTGGGCAGGGATTGATTTTGGATTTAATATGTTAATTGTAAATTATAATCAAAATCAAGGTCAAGATTATTGGAGAAATGATCCAGCATCTTCCTTTAATTTTAACTTTAATTTCGCAGAGCATAAATTTAAAATATTCAAAGAATATGTAGGATTTACAACAGGCTTAGGTTTAGAATTTTCACAAGTGAGTTTTAGAAATAACTATATCCTTCAAAGCAATGAAAATCAAGTCTATGCTTCAAAAGATGTTTTAAATACATATAGTAAAAATAAGTTAAAAATAGTTTATCTAGAAGTCCCATTAATGCTGGAATTTAATACGAATGCTAATCCTGATAAAAGTTTTTATTTTGCGTTTGGAGTAGTTGGTGGCGTAAGGATTGGTTCCAAACTAAAACTTGTAGGCGAAAACAATATAGATGGGAAAGAATTTGAACAAAATATCAAAAAAACATATAATCTAAGTTCGTTTAAAACTGAGGGTATCGTTCGTTTAGGATATGATAATTGGGGCGCTTATGGTACTTTTAATTTTATGCCATTATTCGTTTCACCTAAACCTGGTTATTCTCAAGATTTTATAAATAATTTATCATTTGGATTAAGTTATAACTTTTAGTCCTAATTTTTCAAATTAAAAGCTGAAGATATTTGATTTTCAGCTTTTTTATATCTGAATTTAGTCGTTTCTAACCGTTAGAAACCTTTATTCCCCTGAAAATACTAAGCTCTAGAAAATTACATTACACATATACAAGCTATAACCTCCGTAAAAATTATTTGTATTTTTCATCAACTATTTTTTTCAATCCATTTGGATCAAATTTATTAGCTTCAGTTCCATCGTATAATTTCAATACATTTCCATTCCATAAATACAACACGCCAGGTGTGTTATAATCATTTCCAAGTTTATTCCAAAATTCAATAACACCGATAACTTGGTAAGGGAAATTGATTTGTGTTTCTTTAAAAAATTCAGGGATTAGTTCTGGTTCTTCATCCATAAAAAGAATAGAAACATTGGGGAAATTTTTATCTTTTGAAAGTTTTTTAAGCTCTTTTGCTGCTTCACGACAATGATCACAACCTGGAACAAACATGCATAATATCTGCTTTCCTTCATCTATATTGACCGGTTTATTTCCTCCTGTTGTAAATGTGTAATTAGCAAAAGCTGACTTTGTTTTTTTAGGTTGTTTTTCAATTTCTTTTTTTATTTCCTCAATTTTATTGATTGATTTACTGTCAATAGTTGATTTAGAAACAGGGGAAAGGCTATCTTTTTTATTTGAATTCGTAGGCTCTTCTGATTCCTCTATAATTTTAGGCATTTCAATATTATCATGTTTGATAGGCTGTTCAGTATTTTCATTTTGCGGTGTTTTTTCAAAAAACATGAACATAAATAAAGCTGAACCTAAATACATTACAAGTAAATTTGCAAACCGATTTTCACCTTTTTCTTTTTCAGAAACATGCTTATACAAATAAAGTAATAAACCTATTGTTACAATATTTTTAAGAAAAGCTTCTAATGGTGTCATAGGAAGCCATTGACCAAAACAACCACAATTTCCATTCATAGCACCATGTTTGAACATTTCAATAGATAAATGCACACAAAAAATGGCTAACAATAATATAGTAGTTGGAATAACAATTCGTTTGATATAATGATTTTGTAATATTGCAATTCCTAAAGCTAATTCGGAAGCTATAATTAACCGAGTTAAATAATAAGCTGTATCCCAAGAAGCTAAATTTAAATCAACGATTTGTTTTTCAAAAGCCCAAATTGGATCCATTTTAGCTAATCCAGAAACAATAAATAATAAAAAAACCAGTATTCTAATTGAAAATGGCATGTATTGCTTAATTTTTCCCATATAATTTAAAGTCAAGTAATTTTTTTATTAAAAATAGTTTTTTTATTTCAATCGTTAAAATTTGAAACAACTCCTAACAAAAAATTAACGATTATCACTCTTTTTTCTTTTTATAATTTGGCTTAAATTTCTTTTTAGGTTTACTAGATTGCGAAACCTTCCATTCTGGTTGTAATCCCATTTCTTCAGGCAATATTAATCGAGGGATTTCAGCTTCTATTAATTTTTCAATTTTATGCATACGTCGCATATCTTTTTCATTGATTAACGTATAAGCCTCCCCTTTTGTATTTGCTCTTGCTGTTCTTCCGATACGGTGTACATTATCTACTTCCTCTCGTTCATTTTGTTCTAAATTAGAAGAAATACCTTTTGCAGGAAATCCTTGTTTTTTTAATTGAAAGACTATTTCGTTTACATTACTTTTAGAAGAAGTGAAAATTATGATACTATTATATTCTGGTTTTTGCTCTAAAATATGTTTAATCGCACCGATTTTTTGATTGTCAAAAGTTAAATACACATTTTGAGAAACTCCTTCTGCTGGTTTTGAAATTGACAATGTGATTTCTTCTGGATTTTTTAATAATTTAGACGCTAAAGTCCTGATTTTAGGAGGCATTGTTGCACTAAAAAGTAATGTTTGTCTTACTTTTGGCAAAAAAGACACGATTTTTTCTAAATCATCTGCAAATCCCATGTCTAACATTTTATCAGCCTCATCTAAAATTAAATGTTTGACATGTTTGAAATTCACATATCCCATTTGTAAATGAGAAATTAATTTACCTGGAGTTGCGACAATAATATCCGTTCCATTTTTCAAAGCATCTTTTTGAACATCCCAATCTTTTCCATCTCCTCCGCCATAAATAGCTTGTGAACCTACAGAAATAAAATAAGATAACCCTTGAATTTCTTGTTCGATTTGAATAGCTAATTCTCTTGTTGGAACGATAATTAATGTATCAATCGTTGTGTCTGTTTTACCAACTAATTTATGTAAAATTGGAAGTATGAAAGCTGCTGTTTTTCCCGTCCCTGTTTGAGCGCAAGCTATTAAATCTTTGTTTTCAATTATTTTAGGGATTGCAAATTCCTGAATAGGTGTTGGATTTTCAAATCCCATTTGAGAAATAGCCTCTAAAACATCTTCGTGCAGTTGTAACTCTGTAAATTTCATGTCCCTAAGTTAGGTATAAAATAGCAAAATCCTACATCTTAGTTACTTTCTAGAAATTTCTAATTTTCCAAATTTAAAGTAAAAGCGTTTGTGTTTAAAAGTATTTTTTTTCGAAATTTTAAAATCAACTTCTTTTTTTGTGAGATGACTTAATTGCCTTGTTATCGGTATAATAGGATTTTCCATATCTTGAAAACCATACGCTATTTCAGTTGATTTTGTTTGTTGCTTCAAATGAGGTGTTTCAAATTCAATTTCATTTAATTCAGGAGCACTAAATTGTACTTTTTTTAATTCTAAGCAATATATTTCATTCTCTTGTTCTATAGCTATAGTATGTGGATGTTCTAACGTTATAAATTTGGTATCAATTTTTTCTTTTTTGATTATTTCATCGACTTTTTTTGAAAGAATTGTTTTTACATTTTTATTTCTATTCAAATTGTCAATGATCGTTGGTTTAGGAAGATGGGGATGTAAATTATTTTTAGCAATTGAAATAGACGAATTATTATGATTTAATAACATAAAAAATCCGACAAGTGCCGCAGCTATTCCAGCGATTGAATACCATAATGGGACCGTTTTCCGTTCCTTTTTAAGTATATTCTTATCGGGATATATAACTTTTAAATCTGCTTTTAAATGTGTTTTTGAATAACGATTTTGAATAGTTTTTAACTCGGAATTATTTGAAATATAATCGGATAATCTTTTTTGTGTGACCTGCGGAAGTAGTTGTTCTTCATTTGCAAGAATTAAATACTCTATTGTTGAATCATTTATTTCAACCGTTTGAAAATTGAAATCTTTTAATAACGATTTTTCAAAAAATGTTAATTTTTTATTTGAATCAATTTCAAAAGGTGCTAATTCATCCAAATCAATTTTTAATTCTGGGTTTTTATTTAAGAAGTCAAATAATAATTGTGTAGCTACTTCACTTAAATTTCCATCCAGAAAATCTAAGTAAAACACTTCATAGTTATCAATCGTTATCTGTTCCATTTTTAAATTATAAAACCAATTCTAAATCTCTCAAATACTCTTGCAAAGCTTTACGTGCTCTAAAGATATAAACTTTTACTTGAGATTCGTTTAAATTAGTTATCGTTGCTATTTCTGAATAATTATATCCCTCGTAGTCTCGTAACAATACAACTGTTTTTTGAATTTGAGGGATTGTTTTTAAAGCTTCATCTAATATTTCTTGTAGATCAAAATTTACTTGTGTTGTACTTTGAAAATCTGTATTAATTTTTTCAATATCTCCATTTCTTTGCTCTTTTCGAATCCAATCAATAATAACATGATATGCCGTTGTAAATAAATAGGATTTTACTTTTTCAAAATTAATTTCTTCATGTTTTACCCAAACTTTAGTAAATGTTTCCTGCACAACATCTTTCGCTGACATCTCATTTTTAAGATGTTTCAGCGCAAAACGGAAAATGTTATCCGAGTAATCATCAACTGATAAATTATACTCTTTTGCAGTCATATTCTCATAAGTTAACCATTAGACCAATAAAACATCAAAAAGTTACAACAAAATAAAAAAAAGGTGTTCTCAAGTTGAAAACACCTTTTTTCATTTATAAAATTTTCTCTATTTTACAACAAACTGAGTCATTTGAGTAGAATTTCCTGTTTTTATATTTAACATGTAAATTCCAGCATTCAAAGATTCTGTATTTAGCAGAACCATATTTGATCCTGTTTTTGCTTTAATTAAATTTGTTTGTGTCATTTTTCCTGTTACATCGTAAATTGTAAATACAACATCTTGGTCCATTGTTACTGAGAAATCAACATTTAATTCTTTATCTGTAGGATTTGGATAAATTGAAAAATCAATAGTTGCTTTATTTTCAGAAATACCATTTGTAACGATAGTATTTGAAGGAGCTCCTTGATACATATTAATGTCATCTAAATAGATGTTATTTCCTCCATTTCCATCAAATTTGAATTTATATCGGAAATTATCCACAAAATATGTACTTGTGATATTCGTAACATGAACCGTTGTCCAATCTGAAGATGTTGGTGTCCAAGAACTTGAATATGTTAAATTAGATAATGTATTACCGCTTATAGATTTTCTAATTGTCCAAGTGTCTCCACAATTATTTGTTGCAAAAATTTTCAAGTATTCCGTATTAGTTGAATTTACTTTTCGATAAGCATATTTAAATGTTAACGTAATTACATCTGTTGAAGCAAAAGAAGAAAGGTCAACAGGAGCTGATAATAATTCATCTGTATTTGACCCAGTTTGCCCAAAATTAATTAACCTTACAGATTTAGTTCCTGAAGAGCCTGCATTTGTAGCTAATTCAAAAGTATTATTTGTGCCACCATTAAATACAGCCCATTCATTGATATTACTTAAAGTTGAATAACTTTCAAAGCTATCGTAAAATGGTAAAGTCGCTGCGTTTGGCAATACTTGTATATAGGCAGTTTTAGTTTCCGTTTGGTTGGATGACCCATCTGTAGCAGTTAAAGTTACCGTATAAAAACCTGGAGTAGCGTATGTAACAGCAGGATTTTGCAATGTTGAAGTTGCAGGACTTGCGCCATTAAATGTCCAATTCCAACCAGAAACATTATTATACGTTTCATCTTGAAAAAAGACAGAGTCGCCAGCACATATTATGGTTTTTGTTGCTGAAAATTCTGCTTTACAAAGGGTCGGAGCTCCATTCGTTCCTGTACTGTTTAAATTTGTTGTAGTCCATAAATTATTTCTACCCGCAACACTTGATTGTAAAGCAGTTCTCATTCTACTTTTTTGTCCCGGAGTAAACATTTTGGAACAATATGAATAATCCATATAATTTTCAACATTATCCACTACATCTGTTGTCCAAGAACTTGTAATACCTGGAGAAGGATTTAAATCATCACATGAATTACTAAAAATAGCACATGAAGTTACCCCAATACAAATAGGAGTATCATCTACTGAGTCATCATCTCCACAACTTGAGGTATTTCCTGGATTATTATTTGGTCCCCAAGTATGACTTAAATTTAACCAGTGACCAATTTCATGTGTTAAAGCTCTACTGTGAGAAACATCTGATGTTCCAATTGAACCAACATAATTATGAAGAATCCAAATACCTCCATTACTCATATTATTTCCTCCCCAATTACTAGGGTTCATCGTATAGCCAGCAGCTCCACCAATTTCACCACAAATAAATACATTTAAATATTTGTTACTTGCCCAATTTCCTTGATAAACATCATTTCCGGCCTGAATTGCATCTGCTTGTGCTCCACCATCTGCCCCATCATAACTCAATGCATTTTGAGTTCTTGTAACACCATTAAAACATTGACCATTAGGCGCTTTTGTTGCTAACACAAATTCAATTTCAATATCTGCAGGCATTCCTTGAAAAGGAGATTGTACATTATTCGCATCTGCATTTTGCAATCTATAATCTCTATTTAAAATAGATAATTGATCTAAAATTTGATCTCTTGAAATATTTTCAATTCCACCTATATGCAGCACATGAAAAACAACAGGGATTTTATAAATAGTCCCTTTTTCTACTCCTGTCCCTTTTTTTTCGTTTGATTCTTGTTCTAGTTGAGCTTGTCCTTCATTATACATTTTTAATGCTTCTGGGTTTTGAAGCAATGCTTTCATTTTTTTATGAGTTGTACAATATTCAACACTTTCACCTTCTCTGCAATTGGCAGGATCAACTTTGGTTTGTGATAATATTGAATTAGATAGAAAGAAAAGAGAGATAATACCCAAAGTATTAATTAATTTCATAGATGCAGTATTTAACAATTTAACTGCAAGGTATGAAAATTCAATATAACATGATTGAAAAATTATGTAAACGGTAGTATTTGTTGATTAAATGTATTTTTCTACTAAAGTTATAGATTATTTACAAATTTTCTTCGTCAATTGGATTATTTTTTAATTCCGTATCGATTTGTTCTAATTCTGTATAAAAAGGCTCTCCAAAAGCTCTGATAATAGGTTCTTTTAAAAATTTATACACTTGAACATCTAATTTTGAACCACAAGCACAAGCTGGTTCACAAATTTTCCAACGATCGTAATTTATTGCTTGAAAATCATTGTATTTTCTAACCCGGATAGGATACAAATGGCAAGATATTGGTTTTTTAAATTCTGTTTTCCCATCTTTATGAGCTTCTTCAATAGAACATTTAGTAATTCCTTTATCATCAAAATAAACAAATGCACATTCTGCTCCATTAACTAATGTTGTAACAGGTTCATTATCGTCATCCATATAAAAAACACCTTGAACATCAACCGCTTCAATTCCTTCTTGACGCATATAGGGCTTAATTTTATCTAAATCATCTTCTAGTATAGAAACTTCTTCGAATGTTAATGGCGCACCTGCATCTCCATCAATACAACATTGACCTTTACAAGCATTTAAATCACAAACAAATTTCTCTTCAAAAATTTGAGTAGAAACAATTTTATCTCCTATTTCGATTAACATTTACCTAATATTTTACGCAAAGGTCTAAAAAAAAGAGGGAATAAGCAATTATCCCACAGGAGGATTTAATTAATTGAGAAACTTTTGGACAATATAAAATTTGACGTTCTGTACTTTTGTAAGATGGTTGAAGAAATGAATTTCGCCCCTTTGATTGCATGTAAACAATTTTCAGATTGACAAAAACAATCAAAAGGTTGAATCATTTCCCATTCTGTTGAAGGATAAAAAAATGTAATTTCTTCCGCTATTGCAATTGGTTTTAGGCATATTAATTGACTTGTTTCAATGTTAAAAAAAACATTCGGATTACAACTGTGATTAATGTATTGTAAAAATGAAGGGTTTAATAAAATGTGCTGATTCTTTGCTGTTTGAATAGTCAAATAAGTTGGTTCACTCAATGTTTTTTGAGAATTAAATAAACAAAGGACATCGTTTTCCAAAAACACTTTTCTACTTCTTAATAGACATTGATTTGTATTCTCATTTTTAAAAACGCTTGCAAATTCATGCACTTTTAATTCAATCTCCATCTTATTTTTTTTCTTGTAAATTTCTTAATTTATCGAATCTTTCCAATTTTACTTCTTTATCCATTTCAGTATCGTAAAGTATAAAATGAACAAATTCTTCTGCTAATTTTGGAGCGATTAAATACCCTTTCGTTCCCAAACCATTGAATATTGAGAACTTTTTGAAGATATGATGTCTTCCTACTATAGGTCTTCTATCTGGTGATGTTGGCCGAATACCTGCTTTATGTTCTGTTATTTCAAACGGAAAAGAAGTTAATAACCCTGCTTTTTCTATTAAATCATTTTTCCCTTCTTCAGTTAAAACAGTATTGTTTGTATGCCACACATAAGTTGCTCCAAGTTTAAAAGTCTTATTTCCAACAGGCAGTAAAAAACACTTTCGGTTAAGCGACTCATTTTCAGTTATTTTTTCAGATGATATTGTTAACACCTCTCCTTTTGTATGTTCAACTGGTAAATAACCAAACCAAGGATTTAAATCATTATTTGATCCTTCACAAAAAACAATTTCATCGTATTTTTTTCCTTTATATGTTGATTCTTCAGGGTTGAAATCTGAATAATCTGCATTTTCATAAATTATTGTTCCATGCTCTGAGATCCATTGTTTACTGGCTTTTAAAAATGGAATTGGATTTACAAAAGAAGAACCTTTGATTCTACCTGATCCAAATTCATTTTTTGCTAACTTGTAATGATCATCCTCTATTGTAAGAGGCTCCAGATAAGAATTAAATTTTTCTAAATTCTGTTTTTCTAGCCACATTGTTTTTTCATGAGCGGATGAAAACATTCTTCGAATCGTAATTGGATGATAAATTGGAATAGCAGTATTCAGGGTAATTTGATTAGAAAAATTTTCAGCAAAAGGTAAAAATTCATCTAATCTCCAGTGATTTTGAATAAATTGCATAGCAACACTTATTCCTGCTAATCCTGCACCTACGATTAATATTTCTTTTTTCATTTTGCTAAAGCCAAACTAATTACACTGATACAAAGGTCGGGATTATTTTTTTGAATTTCTCGAATTATTGCCTCTAAGGTAGCTCCAGTTGTGATAACATCATCAATTATCGCGATATGTTTCAGGTTTTTCGCTTTATTTTTTGAAGAAGAAAATTTGTTCTCAACATTTTCCCAACGTTTTAATTTTCCTTTTTTTGTTTGACTTTCTGTATTTTTTGTTCGGGAAATTAAATCGGTTATTACAGGAATGTTTAATTCCAAAGCGATACCATCAGCTAATTTTTCACTTTGATTGTACCCCCGAAGGAACAGTTTTTGGGAATGTAATGGTACAGGAATCAATGCATTTAAATCTTTAAATGCTTCGATGTTTTTGATTTTTTCACCCATTTTTTTCCCAAGTTGAACACCAATCTTCGGTTTGTCTTTGTACTTTAAAGCATGTAAAATAGGTTGAATTTTCTTTCCTTTTTCAAAATAAAACATTGAATACGTTGCCTTCAAGTGAACCCTGCCCCAAAATAATTGATCTAATTCCGTTGGTTCCTTAAATTTTTCATAATACGTAAATTTCAAATCAATTGCGCAAAATGGGCAAATAAAATCTTTGAAATCTATTAATTCATTCTGACAAGAAACACAGGAGTTTGGATAAATCAAATGGAATAAATGCTCTTTTAATTTTAAAAGATTTTTTAGTCTAAATGTTGACATTTCCGTGCTTGTGTTAAGTTCCAATTCATATACACATTTTTATGTTAAAAACAACAAAAAAATAAACTTGACAATCGAAAAAAACTGTCGTAAATTTATGTAAAAATAGCAAACTTATTTGTTTTCAGTTAATTGATGAAGTTGAAAAATTTATCGACAAAAAAGGTTTATAGGACTGTGAATATCTTTAATTCTGATGTTGATAAAACTGCTATCATTTGTTTACAAAGGGATTGAGGGTGTAATTGTTCATAACCTCTTTGACGTTGTGAATTTCTTTACTTGTGAAAGCTTAGAATTTTGACAATTTTTGTATCCCCAAACGAGGGAAGCACTACTCAAAAAAAAGTCCTCAATTTTGAAAGAAAAAGAAAGGATTACTTGAAAGAAAATTAAACTGAAAAAAAGAAAAACAATT
The DNA here is from genome assembly GCA_016178305.1 of Flavobacteriia bacterium. Classification (GTDB taxonomy): domain Bacteria; phylum Bacteroidota; class Bacteroidia; order Flavobacteriales_D; family Crocinitomicaceae; genus CAIUKX01. The sequence goes on from JACOTM010000030.1 coordinate 10,755, forward strand.
GATTTGTTTTTCAAAATGAAAACCGATAATAAAAAACGTAAAAATGCAGGCAGAACCAATTTTAGAACCAAATAAAAATAGATTTGTTCTATTCCCGATTCAACACGATGATATTTGGTCTTTTTACAAAAGAGCAGAAGCTAGTTTTTGGACGGCTGAAGAAATCGATTTATCGCAAGATTTGGTTGACTGGGAGACAAAATTAAGTGACGATGAACGTCATTTTATTAAACATGTTTTAGCATTTTTTGCAGCTTCGGACGGTATTGTTAATGAGAATTTAGCAGAAAATTTTATAGCAGAAGTGCAATATACAGAAGCTAAATTTTTCTATGGTTTTCAAATTACGATTGAAAATATACATTCAGAAACCTACTCGTTGTTAATTGATACGTATATTCAAGATAACACAGATAAAAATTATTTATTCAATGCTATCGACACATTAGATTGCGTAAAGAAAAAAGCAGATTGGGCTTTACGATGGATTGATGAAGGTTCTTTTGCTGAAAGATTAGTTGCCTTCGCAGCTGTTGAAGGAATTTTCTTTTCAGGTTCGTTTTGTTCTATTTTCTGGTTAAAGAAAAGAGGTTTAATGCCTGGATTATCGTTTTCAAATGAATTAATTTCAAGAGACGAAGGTTTACATTGTGATTTTGCTTGTTTGCTTTACAATAATCATTTGATTAATAAACTTTCAAAAGATAAAGTGAAAGAAATAATCATGGATGCTGTTGCCATTGAAAAAGAATTTGTAACGGACGCAATACCTGTACGTTTAATAGGAATGAATAGTGACTTAATGGGGCAATACATTGAATTCGTTGCAGATCGTTTATTGATGGAATTGGGTAATGAAAAAGTTTACAATGCAACGAATCCTTTTGATTTCATGGATATGATTTCGATTGAAGGGAAAACAAATTTCTTTGAAAAACGTGTAGCTGAATATCAAAAAGCCGGTGTAATGAACGGAGGGAAAGAAGCGCATGGATTTTCAATGGATGAAGATTTCTAAAAAATACTATACTAATTAATAAAACCAAAGAATAAAAAGGCATGTACGTAGTAAAAAGAGACGGAAGAAAGGAGCCTGTAAAATTTGATAAAATTACAGCTCGTATCATTAAAATGTGTTATGGATTAGATTCTTTAGTCGTTCCCGAAATGGTGGCTATGAAAGTGATCGAAGGTATTTATGATGGGGTTACAACTTCTAATTTGGATAATTTAGCGGCAGAAGTAGCAGCAGCTAAAACAATAGATCATCCAGATTATGCGTTGTTGGCATCTCGAATTGCAGTATCGAATCTTCATAAAGAAACGAAAAAAACGTTTTCTGAAGTGATGGAAGATTTGTACAACTATATCGATCCTAAAACAAATCAAAAAGCAGCTTTATTAGCCGATGATGTCTATGAAGCAGTAATGGCTAATAAAGATTTGTTAGATTCAAGCATTATTTATGACCGTGATTTCCGTTATGATTATTTTGGTTTTAAAACGTTGACACGTTCTTATTTAATGAAATTAAATGGGAAAATTTCTGAACGGCCTCAACAAATGTTAATGCGTGTGGCAATTGGAATTCATAAAAATGACATTCAATCAGCAATTAAAACCTACAATTTAATGTCTGAAGGTTGGTTTACACATGCTACTCCAACTTTATTCAATGCTGGTACACCAAAACCTCAAATGTCTTCTTGTTTCCTATTAACAGTGAAAGAAGATAGCATCGGTGGAATATATGACACTTTAAAAAGTTGCGCTCAAATTTCTCAGTCTGCTGGTGGAATTGGACTTTCGATTCACGATATTCGTGCGAAAGGTTCTTATATCAAAGGAACAAATGGTACTTCAAATGGTATTGTTCCAATGTTAAGAGTTTTCAATGATACAGCTCGCTATGTAGATCAAGGAGGGGGGAAAAGAAAAGGATCTTTCGCAATTTACATGGAACCATGGCATGCTGATATTTTTGATTTCCTAGATTTGAAGAAAAATCATGGTAAAGAAGAACAAAGAGCGAGAGATTTATTCTACGCTTTATGGATTCCCGATTTATTCATGAAACGTGTAAAAGAAAATGGAGATTGGACATTGATGTGCCCTCACGAATGTCCCGGTTTATCAGATACGCACAGTGCTGAATTTGAAGCATTATATACAAAATATGAAACTGAAGGTAAAGGTAGAAAAACAATAAAAGCACAAGACTTGTGGTTCAAAATTTTAGAATCTCAAATCGAAACCGGAACGCCTTACATGTTGTATAAAGATGCTGCAAATGCAAAATCAAATCAACAAAATTTAGGAACTATTAAATCTTCAAATTTATGTACTGAAATAATGGAATATACAGCTCCAGATGAGATTGCTGTATGTAACTTAGCTTCGATTGCATTACCAAAATTTGTTACAGAAGAAGGAACTTTTGATCACAATAAATTATTTGATGTTACCTATCAAGCAACCTTGAATTTGAATAAAATTATTGATGAAAATTTCTATCCTGTAGAAGAAGCTAAAAATTCAAACTTGCGTCACCGTCCAATTGGTTTAGGTGTTCAAGGTTTGGCTGATGCATTCATCATGATGCGTTTCCCATTCGAATCTGAAGAAGCAAGAGCATTGAATAGAGAAGTTTTCGAAACAATTTATTATGCTGCTATGACTGCGTCAAAAGACTTAGCGAAAGAATTAGGAGCATACGAAACATACGAAGGCTCACCTGTATCTAAAGGAATTTTCCAATACGATATGTGGAATGTTGCTCCAACAAATCGATGGGAATGGGATGTATTGAAATCAGAAGTTGCTAAATATGGTGTACGCAATTCATTGTTATTAGCACCAATGCCTACAGCTTCTACAGCTCAAATTTTAGGAAATAATGAATGTTTTGAACCTTATACATCTAATGTTTATACAAGACGTGTATTATCAGGAGAATTCATCGTTGTAAATAAACACTTATTAAAAGATTTAGTAAAAGAAGGTTTATGGACCAAAGAAATGCGTCAAACAATCATGTCAACAAGTGGCTCGATTCAAAACATTTCCGAAATTCCACAACATTTAAAAGATTTATACAAAACTGCTTGGGAAATTTCTCAAAAAGCAGTTATTGATCAAGCAGCAGATAGAGGTGCTTATATCTGTCAATCTCAATCTTTGAATATTTTCATGGAGAATGCAAATTTTGGAAAATTAACATCAATGCATTTCTACGGATGGGAAAAAGGATTGAAAACAGGAATGTATTATTTACGTACCAAAGCTGCTACAGATGCTATTAAATTTACGGTTGATAAAACAATGGTTCACAATACAGTTGCAAATGTAGAAGAGCAACAAGCTGCTATCGCATGTTCACTAGACAATCCAGATTCTTGTGAAATGTGTTCTGGCTAGAACTAGAAATAAAGTTAAAAAAGGTGTCTTCGACTTGCTCAGACACCTTTTTTTGTAACTTCATTTTTATAAATCGTTATCTTATACCGATTGACCTTTGATAATACTGGAATAAAGTTCCAATTTAATCAAAGTTATATCGGCATTATACCTGAAAAATATACTGGTAAATTCAAAGTGAAAATGGTATTAACATCCATATAAACATAAAATATGAAATTTCTAATCTTACTTATTTCAATCAGTTTATTCCAAAATTTTGTTTTTTCTCAAAACAAGGAAATATTCACTATTTACTTTGAAACAAATTCCTCTAAACCTCAACAAAACGAATTGAAAAGATTAGATGATTTTCTCCAAAGATCAAAAAATCCAGATTTTAAAATCCAAAATGTGAGTTCTTACACGGACACAATCGGAAGTGTAATTTCTAATGAAAAATTATCCTTAAACAGGTTAAATACCATACTAAAAATCATAAATTCAAAAGGAATTATTGTAGAATCAACAAATTCAATTGGGGAAAAATACCCCACTTCAATTGATTCAAAAACGATTGAATTGACAAAATTCAGAAAAGTTGAAATTACCTATTATTTTACCGAACAGCCAAAACCTATTCAAACAGAGCTAGCAGATTCAATTCCTAAAGAAACTGTCAATTTAGCCAAATTCAGAGAAAATGTTACTTCAGAAACACCAATTGTATTAGATGTGAAATTTTATGGCGGAACAGCTAATCTACTCCCAGGTTCAGAAGATGAAATCAATGCTCTATATAAATTTTTAGCAGGAAATAAAAACATTGCAGCCCTCATTCGCGGACATGTTTGTTGTATGGATGATATGTCTTTATCGATTCTAAGAGCAAGTGCCGTGTATGATTTATTAATAAAAAGTGGAATTGAACCAAGTCGTTTGGATTTTAAAGGATTTAGTAATTCCTTGCCAGTCGTAAGTCCTGAATATACCGAAGAAGATCGTCAAAAAAATAGACGGGTTGATGTTGTTTTTTCTAAAATTTAGAAAATAAAAGATTCCAAAAAATTGAAATTTCAATTTTTTGGAATACTATAAGCTTTCCATTTAAAAAGAAACTATCTTTGTAAAAAAACTCAAAATGCGTTTCGAACTCACGAAAGAATTTTTAGAAGAATTTCGTCAGGCCATAGTTGAACAAAACAACTCATGGATTATTGAGTATATTCACGAATTGCACTTTGCTGATATTGCTGATTTATTAGATCAATTAAGTAATGAAGAAGCAAAATATGTTTATTTTCAATTAACAGAAGATCAGCAAGCGGATGTCTTGATGGAATTGGAAGAAGAAGTCAGAGACCGATTCTTAAAATCACTTTCTACTAAAGAAATTGCAGACCAGCTTGAAAATCTAGACTCAGATGATGCAGCAGATATCTTAGGAGAATTATCAGATGATAAAATTCAAGAGGTAATCTCTCAAATGGATGATGATGAAGCGGCAGAAGATATCGTTGAATTATTGAATTATGACGAAGATACTGCCGGAGGTTTGATGCAGAAAGAATTTATTCAAGTAAAATTGGATTGGCCTGTAAATCGTTGCTTAGTCGAACTTAGAAGACAAGCTGAAAATGTTGAAAATGTTTATACAATATACGTTGTAGATGATATTAATAAATTAGTAGGTATTCTTTCTTTGAAAAGATTATTATTCGCTAACACGAAGACATTAATCAAAGATTTATATCAAAGTAAAAATATTATATCTGTAAAAACAAGCGATACCAGTGAAAAAGTGGCTCAAACAATGGATAAGTACGATTTAGTTTCGATTCCTGTTGTTGATTTGCAAAACAAACTTGTTGGTCGAATTACGATTGATGATGTTGTTGATATCATTAAAGAAGAAGCAGATAGAGATTTTCAATTAGCATCAGGTATTTCTGAGAAAATTGAAGAAAATGCATCTGTATGGCGTTCTACAAGAGCCCGATTACCATGGCTATTGATAGGAATGTTTGGAGGAGTTTTAGGTGCTCAAGTAATTTCAGGATTTTCTTTAGGAATTAGTAAAGTACCTTTGTTGGCATCATTTATTCCATTAATTACAGCAATGGGAGGAAATGTCGGGGTACAATCCTCCGCAATTGTTGTGCAATCCTTAGCAAAAGGAAATATGCAGTTTAGCAATATTTTTCAAAAATTATCCCGGGAAGCATTGGTCGGATTGTTAAACGGTACTTTTTTAGCAATTATCATTTACGGCATCGCAACTTTTATACTAGGGAACGCAACTTTAGGTTTTGTTGTCAGTATTTCGTTATTCGTGACGATTTTTTTCGCCGCAATATTTGGAACTTTAATCCCATTAGTACTATCAAAATATAAAATTGACCCAGCATTAGCAACTGGACCTTTCGTAACAACATTGAACGATGTCTTAGGATTGTTTATCTACTTTACGGTAGGTATGTTGCTTTATAATTTATAAACTATTTTTATGAAATAGCGATACAAACAAATTGCGCAAGCACCAATGAAAAAACAAGACGTATTCCATTGTACAATTGAAAAACAAAATACTTACTTATGAAAATTGTATTTCTGGATGAAGTGCATTCAATTTTAACTGAACGATTACAAAAATCAGGATTTGAATGTTTGCACATAGAAAATGCTTCACTTGAAGAAAGTCAAAAATATGTTCATGATGCAGATGGCATTGTCATCCGTTCAAAATATCCGATGAATGAAGATTTTTTGAAATTTGCTCCCCATTTAAAATTTATAGCCCGATCAGGAGCAGGTATGGAAAATATTGACATTCCTTATTGTGAAAGCCGAAATATCCATTTATTTAATTCTCCCGAAGGAAATCGAAATGCAGTTGCGGAACATGCTTTGGGGATGTTATTGGCATTAATGAATAATATTAAAAAATCAAATAAGGAAATAACAACAGGAATTTGGGACAGAGAAGGAAATAGAGGTATTGAATTAGACGGAAAAACGGTTGGAATTATTGGATATGGAAATAATGGTAAAGCATTTGCGAAAAAATTGAGGGGATTTGATGTAAATGTGTTAGCTTATGATAAATATAAAGATAGTTTCGGTAGTGATTTTGTAAAAGAGTGCACCTTAGAAGCTATTCTGGATCAAGCAGATGTGATTAGCTTTCATATCCCTCAAAATCAAGAAACTGTTTATTTTGCAGATGAAACTTTTTTCAAGAGTTTAGCTAAACCTATTTTTTTATTAAACTTATCTCGAGGTAAAATTGTAAATGCTAAAGCTTTAGTTGAAGCAATACAAAATGGACAAGTTTTAGGAGCTGGATTGGATGTAATCGAATATGAAAAAACAAGTTTTGAAGCCTTTTTTGAACAAAATTTACCTGAACCATTTCAGTTTTTACTGAATGCTCATAATGTGATTTTAACCCCACATATAGGAGGTTGGACCAATGAAAGTTATTTTAAATTAAGTAATGTTTTGGCCGATAAAATTCTTGATTTTTATCCCGAATAAAATTTATTCATTTTTCTTAATTTTTTTCATGTTGTGAACTTAATTATTATAAATTTGCATCATCAAATAATAAATTATTTATATGAAATCAAATTTTAAAACTTGATTTATCTTCAAGAGCTGATAACATGGTACAATTGATAGATGCACAATTGATGGAGATTATTCTAGCAAAAAGAATAGAAAATTCTGCAAATGGAATACCACCGAGATTGTTTTATTCTTTACCAAAATTAGATAATGAAATATTGTATTTCGATAGTAAAGAACATTTGGAAGAAGTTTATGATTTAGTTACAGATTTTGTTTCTATGAATAATTCTGAGAATGTGACATCTTTAAATATTTTATCTAGAATTGAAAAGGAGTTTAATAATTATGTTTCCTTTAATAAAATGTTCGAAGACAAATATGATTTTGACCATAATTCATTTACTGATGCAGAGGTAACAAAAATTGAAAAAGAAGATTTTATTAATGATGAAATTTTAAAAACATTTTTAAATTCTAACCGCTTGATTGGATTTGGAGATAAAATTTATTTTTACCTTAACAGAGGAACTTTTATTTCCTTTGAAAAGGGTAGAAATAATCTTATTGAAATTGTTAAGAATTATGTGAGTAAAGAAGTAATTAATGATAAAGAGGAAAATACGAACTCTAGCATAGATGCTGTATTTATTCACACTACTGGTTTTAATGTAGAATCTAAAGATCATCATATTGATGTACATGAAAAGGGAATTGTTGTTGATCAATGGGATCCAGATTATTTGATCACGTATTACACAAAGATTGACCAATATGATATACCTGGAAATTGTGTCCAATCTACAAAAGGATTGCAAATTTATTTAAATAGAACTGTGAATGAATTTGGAGCAGGAGGAGGAGGGTACTCAGAAGGAGTAAGTTATTCTTCTATTGATGACTCGTATTTAATTGTAGAGTGGGGTGATGGAACAACGGATCAATATAATAATTTTATGGGACAAGCTGTTTATCATACTTACTCTGGTGAGGGAGATTATTATCCAAAAACAAGTTTGTACTTTAAAGTTAACGGAAATTGGTTGCTTATAGAAGATGGTGCAGGTACTAATGGAATTCCTCTATATTTTGGAATTCATGGTGAATGTTCATATTCAGATATAGAAAAATATGATGGAGTAATATCGGGTGATTGGAAAATGACTTGTAAATTATGGGTTAATGATAATATTTTAGGGAACCATATAGGTGCATATACACATGGTTGGAAATACGTTAACGGAAAGTGGAAAAGAAAGATTTCAAATATTAATGCGCAAGTTGATGGTGTTTTTCGTGATGGCAGTTGTGTGGCAACTGAACATAAGACAGGATCTGATACAGAAAATCAGGAAAGAGTGCAAGTTACTAAAACAAAATTATTTAAAAAGTATAAAACACATGGAAATGGAGATGTCAAATCTCACCATAATTTGGTCAAAAATGGAATAAATATTAATTTGGGTTTAAGTTTGAATCCCTGTTAAGATGAAAAAAAGTTTAATCGTTCTACAATTTATAATATTTTCAATGCAACTTACTGCTCAAAACAGTGAGTTGCAATTGCAATTTCGATATGGATATCCTACTGATAATTTAAAAGGGGTAAATACGATAATAAAGCCAAACATTTACCACACAACTTTTTTACATTACGCTCCTGTTCGTGATTTGAGTGGAGTCGCTATTTACAAATATAAAATCTGGAATAAGCACAATGTTTTTATTTCTTACGGTATAGAATTGGCTCAAAGCAAGGATTATTTGCCCATTTTTGACAGAATTAACAATCGTCATGTGGCTAATGTGGATCTGCTTAACAATCGGTATGCCTTTCATTACGGGGTAAGTAAACAATTTTCATTGATTGAAGGTAAAGTGATACTGGATTTGGGTTTTGATTTCGTCAAGCGACATTATTTTTCAGAAGAGAGAAAAATAAACGGTTTCGGGATTTGCTGGGATGACACGTTGGTGAAATATGACTATTCGATTAATATACAATCTGGAAGGTATTATTTGAATTCAGGATTTCATCCGGGAAAATATTTCACGAATGCACATATTGATTGGAATGCAACATTGAAAATTAAGCTCTTAAAAAAAATGTTTTTGAACTTGGGTGTGAGCTATTCTCGTAATTATTATTATTATTTTAATGAAAACTTCAATGTAACCTATTACAAGGCAGGTAATCCGTATCCTGTTGCTCTTGTCAAACAGCAAGGTTATAGTGGTAATGATAAAGAGATTGTAAGAAACAATTACTTTTATATAAATTTAGGATTGTCTTATAAATTTAATCTTAAAAAGAGAACTCCAACTCAACCAACAAATTAAATGAAAAAATATTTTATATCTCTGATAATCTTCATGATTTCTTCAACTTTTTTTTCTCAAGACAGTGAAGTGGATTTTCAATTAAGGTACGGGTTTGCCACTAATAATTTAAAAGAAAAGAGTGGTTTTGCGAAGGATGGAAAATATCATCAACAAATTTTATCGATCTATCCACAATATGATTTTGGTGGATCTTTATTGTATAAATTCAAAATTTGGAAAAAACAGAAATTGTTTCTAAATGTTGGCGGGCAGTTAGATATTATGAAAGATTATCAGCCGATTTATGATAACTATTCCAGTTATCTTTTAGGAGGAATAGACTTGAAAAATAATAGAATTGGATTAGATTTAGGAATTTCGAAACAACTTGAATTTTATGATGGCAAAATGGTTTTAGATTTAGGGGTGAATGTAATAAAAAGATTTGCATTCAATAAGACCAAACATTATGAAAGAGATATGGCTCCCACTCCAGGAAGAGACTGGATAAGTTATAGTTATGATATGTCCATTTATAGCGGAAAATATTATGATAATTCCAATAATATCAAAAAAATAAATGCCAACTTTAATTTAGCTTATAATGCAACATTAAAGTTTAAAACTTCCCCTAATACCTACGTCAATTTTGGTTGTAGTTACATTAGAAACAACGTATATTTTTATGATTTAAAATATACAACCGAAAATTTTATTAACGGATCTACAATACCGGAAGTTTATAACTATCAAAGTCATTCGGGGAGTATTAAAGAAGGGGTAAAAAATAACTATTTTTATCTCACTGCCGGCATATCTATAAAATTCAATAGTTTCATCAAAAATGAAACAAAAGAAAATTGATTATAGACGTCTAAGCTTCATTTATTCTTCAAAATAGAATTACAAACCTGTGTATCGTCCTAAAAAATGCTTAGATGTCTAAGAAGTTAAAACTGAAAATAAACAAAACCTTTAGATTCATCTGAAACAGCTTGATAAATCAAAATTATTGCGATTGAAACACTGATAACTTGAAGTGATAAAGGAGTTTTTGAAAAGATAGACACCCATTTGTCTTTGATTCGTTGAGGCAGCCAATGAATGATAAAACCAACGATTAATATCATAAAAACAACCTGATAAGTCCAAATAGCTTTACCAAATGTTTCTGCTGTTAAATTAAATTGAGTTCCAATATTTTTCAGAAAATTAAACGGGGCATTGTCGTCTTGTAAGATAAACCAAATACGTGTAAACGTTATGAAATTAAAAGTAATGAATACTTTCCAAAAACGTACAATGAGATTTGTTTTATTTTCATAAGGACTGATATTTTTCCAATAATTAAACAATACTAAAGCAATTCCATTCATCGCACCCCACATTACAAAGTTTTGACTTGCTCCATGCCATAATCCTCCTACAATCATAGTTATTAATAAATTCATGTCCCGGTGAATCCAAGTTTTAAATGTAGAACTAAAATAAACACCAATTACATAAATTGCCATTAATCCAAGATAAACAAGAACTAAATCATACCATTGTGTAATAAAAATTAAAAACACAAAAATGATAAAAACAGAGACATGGGTACCTATTCCTCCACTTTTGTTTCCACCCAATGGAATGTATAAATAATTTCGTAACCAAGCACCCAGAGAACGATGCCATCTTCTCCAAAAATCAGCTACATTTAAAGCTTTGTAAGGTGAATTGAAATTTTGGAACAATTCAAATCCCATTAATCTTGCTGTTCCGGTTGCAATGTCTGTATATCCTGAAAAATCACCATATATTTGCATGGAATAAGCCCACATGGCAATGATACTTAAAAATCCAGGATATGATTCTGGTGCGTAAACCACTTTATCTACAAAATGATTTGCAATATAATCAGCCAAAACCAATTTCTTAACAAGGCCTTTAACTATTTGAATGATTGCCCAACTGAACGATTCTTTATCTAAATGATATGGTTTATTGATTTGGGGAATAAAATCTTTTGCCCGCGCAATTGGTCCTAATAAAATGTGAGGAAAAAAAGTGATAAAAAAAGAATATTCAAAGAAATTTTTGACCGGTTTAATTTCTCCTCGGTAAATATCTAAAATATAACTAATACTTTGGAAAGTGAAAAAAGAAACACATGCAGGAACTATTATTTTATCTACTAATGATCCTTGTCCTGAAAATCCACTGGTCCAATGTGCAAAATAATTAAATGCTTGATATTTTGTGTGAAACATTTCATTAAATGATTCTGTAAAGAAATAAGCATATTTAAAATAGGCGAGAATTAAAATATTTATGACAACAGCAAGAATCATTGTAAATTGCTTCTCAGCTTTTGAATGCCTTGAAAACACCAATTTTCCGCAAAAATAGTTCATAATTATCGAAAATGATAAAATAATTACACTTGCTCCAGATGTTTTGAAATAGAAAAACAAGCTAATAGCTGTGATAAAAATTGTTTTCATCAAAGTACTTTTATGGAAAGCTGAAAATACCATCATCACAACTAAAAAGAATAACCAAAAATCCAATTGAGTGAAACCGATTGCAAAATCTTTACCGTGTTGAAATGAAAATAATTCTTGTAACATTTAGTTTGTATCTTGTGTAAATTTAAGCTTAATTCTTTTGATTTAATTCAGTAGAAGTTAACATTTTCATTTGTTCCATCCATTTCAGGAAAGCATCAAAATATAGACTTCCTTTTAAATGGTAGCCTTCTCCCGTAAAATGGACTTTATCGGATTGCATTAAGCCAGCAACTTGCCATTTTTTAGATGATCCTAGCTCTCCCATAATACCATATAAATCCCAAATTGGAACTTGATATTGCTTCGCTAATTCGATGATCATTTCACGTTCTCTAGCTATATTTTTATTTAAATATTTTTTCAAATAGTAAGAATCATTCGGTACTGTAAGTAAAATAGCACAATTAGGATTTGTACGATAAACAATTTGCATCATTTTTTCTAAATTTGCTTTATAAACTTGAGGATTAAACGCATCAAAAGGAACATTTCCATCGTTTGTGCCTACTGAAAATGCAAAAAAATCAGGTGGAGATTGACGTAATTGCTCTTCAAAATTACCACAATCTAAATAAGTATATAATCCAGCTCCGTTAATTCCGATTGCAGTATATGAAATCCCAGGTTGCTGATTCATTAATTCAAAACCAGAAAGTTGAAGTGTTGAGATTCCTGAAATATTTTTACAAAATTGAATGTTAAAAGAATCTAATTCTTGGTTGAAAGTGACTTCAGTTATACCTAAAATAGAATCTGTTTGGTAATCAATTATTTTTTCTTCATCATTCCCAAAACCAATAAAATAAGGCATAATTAGTTTATTATGAAATATTCGAATTTTGGAGACTCCCGGTTTCACATCTGTACGATCATAATTGAAACGAATATCAATAATTGAATCGGTGCAGGTTATAACTGCTCCTAAAAGTCCATAATCCAATTCACATTTCTCAGCAGTAACGCTTCGGTAAGCTTTCCATTTATTTTTTGAAGAAAATTCGTAATTGGAAGGATTATTCGTTTTCGCTAAATCAAAGGGGAAAACAAAAGCTCTTTCTCCTGGTAGGCTATCCCATGTAGTTTGTAATTTAGTACGGACATCATGTGTATAAATATCTGCCTGTAAATGAGAACCTCCAATGTGGTAAAAATTTAATTTCCGATCCTTCAATCGCATCATGGAATCCATCTCACGGTATAAAATTGACCAATTCTTACTTTCTTCTGTATAAAATTGAAAATGATTTAATTCAAAATGAACCAAAGGATATTTTGACTTTAATGTGGTGTCTAATCGTTGAAAATCGCTATAAAAAAAATGACTAAAATTTAAAGACAAGGAATCTTGTGCAAGCAACTCGAATTGCGTAAACACTATGAAAATTAAGAGTATATTTTTATAAATCTCGTTCATTTACTCAAGCAAGTACTAAAAATAGGGAACTTATAAACTGCCATTTGCTTTCCATTTAGCATATTCAGCAATAAAAGCTTCGTAAAATAATTGAGAAGCAATACTCGCGCCACGATGACTAAAATGGATATAATCAATTCCGGCTAAACCTTGATCTACCCATGAAGGCATAGAATTTTTTCCTCCCATAGCAGCAAATAAATCCCAATAGGCTGCACTTTCTTTTCCCGCAACTTTTTTCATTTGCTCAACACAATATGGAAGTAAGGGATATGTTTCATATATTCCATTAACTAAATAAGACATATCGCTTGGGCCAATAACAATGATTGTAGCATTGGGATTTGCTTTTTTTACGATTTTAATATGATTTTGAAATTGGTGTGCATATCTTCTAACACTTGAACTATCTTTAAAATAAGGAACAGAATTTCCACCAAATTGAAGAATGACTAATTTAGAGTTTAATTCAGCATTCATTTGACTAATTGATTTTCCATCAATTGATCCAAAAACATTTCCACTGCACCCACGCATAGCAATATTATCAACTTGAACGCCATAATCGCCCTCCAAAGAAAAACCACAAATTGTTGGACTAATTTCACTTGAAAAAACATATCTTAATTTCCCAGGAGTTGTTGCAAAAGACAACGGAAGAGAATGGTATTTCCCATCCGTGATTAAACTATCTTCATGAATTATTTTCCCATTTTGGTAAACTTTTAATCCACAAGACTTGATACAACTAGTGTAAAATAACTTCACATTGTTGTATGTTTTTGCTCTTCTATAAGCCATTTTATGGGGTTCAATTTCAATCCATCCTTCTTGTTTTTCAAAAGATTTTATTTGGATAGAATCATATATTTCGGCTGTAAATCGAGCGGCTGAAGCCATTGTTCCATATCTTCTATTTTTTAATTTTTCTCCCCCATAGCACGTATAGCGCATGAAATTAGGCGAAAATGTTTGCTTAAAAGTATTGGTTGTATATACATTTGTTGCTGGAATTAATCCTGGTCCATTTCCTCCAAATTGGTTTTGCAAACGTTGTCGGATATAACCCGTCATTCTGTCTCCTTCAATTTGAGAATCACCATAATGTAAAATGTGAATTTTATTTTTTTCATTTGCTACTTGATCTAATTCTCGAAAGAATTTTATTAATTCATTTAAAGCACTTTCGTTAACAATCAACTGCGTTCTGCTCTCCGCAGATAATTCACCGCCAACTGGAGCTCCAATAGAACCATCCGAAGAATTTTGATGCTTTAATAAGTCAACAGGTTTTTCAACTTCAATGAATGAAGTATCAACGCTAGACACAAGTTGTGAGATGTCCGTTTTCTCTTGTTTCTTCGGATGAAGAAATTCTTCTTGCGATAAAAAACGAAGTTTTAGATTTCCAATAGTCCATCCTTGAATTGGAGTAAAATAAACCAATGGGGCAAGTACTAGTAAAACACTAGCTAAAAAAAGGGTAACATGAAATGGTTTTATATCTTTCAAACTTAAAAAATGGAATGCAAATTTAAGAAAAGAAGTTAACCTATAGAAAATTTGATAGGAATAAAATTTAGAAAATTACAACAAGCAATTCTTAACCTAAACACATCGTTTTCTAACTGTTTAATTTCGTTAATATAGCTGTAGGCTGTGGGTAAATACCCTCTCTTTCAATATGTTTATCTTTAATAAATATTTTTATTTTTTCTTCAGCCAATTGATTCTCCAGAACAGCAATTAAGTAAAAAAACGTTTCCCCTTCAAATTCAATTTTAAACTGACCATTGTATTTCATATTACCAATTGCATATTTGATCAATCCATCTGCTAAAATTTCAATTTCAATTTTTATGGAATCTACATTAATTATTTCTTTTCCTGAATCCATTTTATAAGCAGGAATATTGCCCGTATAAGAGCCTAAATATTTTTTTTTCAATTTTTGTTGCCCAAAACAACAAAGCGGAATAAAGAATAGAAGGGTGAATAACAATTTCATAATCAACTCATTTTGTAACAAAAGTAGAATATTATTTTCATGATTTTGATGAATTACCATCCTAATTTTCAAAATTAAAAGGCAATCTTAAATTTTATAAACAATTCCATGTTTTTTCGTGGAAAACTTCTGCATGGTCTTTTCTAATTTTAGTTTATATTTGCGAGCGTAAAAAAGAAAGTACAAAAACTTAAAAATACATACAAATGTCACAAGAAAAAACGAGATACTCCGATACTGAACTTCAAGAGTTTAAAGAATTAATTCAACGTAAATTACACGAAGCAAACGAAGATTACGAATTGTTACGCTCTTCTTTGTCAAACAGCGATAATCATGGAACGGATGATACAGGTAGAACTTTTAACATGATGGAAGATGGTTCTCAAACATTATCGCGTGAAGAAGTTGCCCAATTAAGTGCTCGTCAAGAGAAGTTTGTTCAAAATTTACAACATGCTTTAACACGAATTGAAAATAAAACGTACGGTATTTGTCGTGTTACAGGAAAATTAATACCAAAAGAACGTTTGATGTTAGTACCACATGCAACCATGAGCATCGAAGCTAAAAATATTCAAAAAGATTAGTGTGAATTCAGCATTGAAGAAAAATATATTTATTGTGGGGGCTATTATTGCCCTCATTTTATTTTTAGACCAAGCAATTAAAATATACATTAAAAGCTATTTTGGTCCTGGAGATGAGACTCCTATAATTGGAAGTTGGTTTAAGTTGATTTATATTGAAAATCAAGGAATGGCTTTTGGCACCACTTTCGGCTCACAAGCTTGGCATAAACTAGCTCTAAGTATATTTCGAATCATTGCTATTATTGGAATTGGCTATTATTGGTTTCAGCAAGCAAAAAAAGGTGTAAAAAGAGAGTTTTTAATTGCTGTTGGTTTAATTTTAGCTGGTGCAACTGGCAATTTAATCGATTCCATGTTTTACGATTTCATTTTTAAATATGACCCTTGTATGCCGTTTAATCATCTGGCTGGTTCGGGAATAAAAAGTGAATGTGGGATGTTTGGTGAAATCGAAACAAGACACACCGGATTTTTATTTGCCAATGTAGTCGATATGTTTAAATTTGAAGCGCATTGGCCTCAATGGGTGCCAGTTATCGGAGGAAATGAAGTTTTTCCAGCAATTTGGAATTTAGCTGATTTTGCTATCACAACAGGTATTGTTTTAATATTTATTAGACAACGGAAATACTTTCCGAAAGTAAAGACAGGATCACACACTGAAATTAATCCAATTAATGAGTCAGAAGAGCCTATTATTTCAGAAAAAGTTGAGGAGCCTATAAAAAATCCAGAAGCGTAAGTTTCAATTTAACTCTATTTTTAACTTAAATTGTGTATGAAAATACAGACCATTATGGTTATCGAATTACAGCGGCGTATGGTTTAAACACTCCAACTTTCGTGGACATAACTACAAACTCAAATTACCGAGAGAAAAAATACTTACTAAGATTTAATTTTAGGTAAATAATTTTCTAAGTATCTCTAAACATAAATTCATAAACGCATTTTTAGGTTATTACAGACGAATGAGGCATTTGTTTAAATTTCAATCCTTATATTTGTGGAATGAGTGAAACTTTAGGTAAAGCATATAAACTTTGTAGTCGCAAACAAATAGATACTGTATTTAAAACAGGTAAAATTGTGAAGCAATATCCTTTTGTTGTTCATTTTTTAGAAGTAGAAAACACATTTGATGCTCCATTTCAGGTTACAATAGCTGCGCCTAAAAGAAATTTTAGAAAGGCCCATGATCGAAACAGAATTAAACGTTTGATGCGGGAAACAATTCGATTCAATAAATTAATTTTAGAAAATCAAATTATAAAAAGTGAAAAAAAACTAATTTTATTCATGGTTTATACTTCGAAAGAAGAATTACCGTTTCATATATTAATGAAAAAAAACGAACTTTTGTTTGAACAAATAATAAAACAAATTGAAAATAATGAGAAATAGACCAAATAACACGAATAGATTATTGAAATATATTTTCATTTTCTTTTTATCCTTTCAATCGATAGCACAATCGAATCATTTTGAAATGGTTAAAAACATGGAGCTAATGGATCAAATCTATGAGCACCTTGAAAAATATTACGTAGATGATTTACAAGTTGGTCATTTATCCAAGGCAGGTATTGATGCCATGCTGAAAGAATTAGATCCTTTCACGGTGTATTATCATGAATCAAATATGGAAGATTACCGTATGATGATGACAGGACAATACGGCGGAATCGGTTCTTTAGTTCGTAAAATAGGTAATTATATTTGTATTGCAGAACCTTATGAAGGAAATCCAGCTGAAAAATCAGGCTTAAAAGCAGGAGATAAAATTATTTCAATCGATGGAAAAGATATGGTTGGAAAAGCTTCTGATGAAGTTTCCAGCTCGTTAAAAGGTCCAAAAGGAACAACAATCAAAGTGGAAGTTGAAAGAGAAGGCGAAGGACGTAAAACAATTTCAGTAACAAGAGATGAAATTAAATTACACGATGTTCCTTATTCAGGAATGTTAAATGAAAAAATAGGTTACATTAAATTAAACAGTTTCACTCAAACAGCTTCGCAAGAAGTAAAAGATGCTTTTATTGATCTAAAATCAAAAGGAATGAAAGAATTGATTTTTGACTTGAGAGGAAATGGTGGTGGCTTATTGATTGAAGCCGTTAAAATTGTCAATTTTTTCGTGAAAAAAAATCAGCTGGTCGTTTCAACAAAAGGTAAAATTGCAGATGAAAACCATGTCTATTTAACACAAGAAGAACCTTTAGATTTAGAAATTCCTCTAACCGTTTTAATTGATGAAGGATCAGCTTCTGCAAGTGAAATCGTTTCTGGTAGCTTGCAAGATCTAGACAGAGCTGTCATCATTGGTCAAACCTCTTACGGTAAAGGTTTGGTTCAAAGAACTTATGATTTAAAATACGGTTCAAAAATGAAACTTACAATTGCAAAGTATTATACTCCTTCAGGAAGATGTGTACAACGGTTAGAATATTACGATAAAAGTGAAGATGAAAAACCAAAAGAAATAGCAGATTCTTTATTGAAAGTTTTTAAAACAACAAACGGTAGAGATGTAATAGATGGAAGAGGAATTGAACCCGATTTAAAAATTGAAGAGAAGGAGTTTAGCCGTTTGACGAGTATGATTTATGCAAACAATTTAATATTCAATTACGCCACCAAATATAAAATAGCTCATCCAACAATTGCACCGGCTGGGGAATTTAAATTATCGGATGCCGAATTTAACGATTTCAAAAATTACGTTTTAAAAGATACTTTTTCGTATTCAACAGCTTCTGAAGAACGTCTAATGAAAATGAAAGATATTGCCATCAAGGAAGGATATTATGAAGATTCAAAAGCAGAATATGAAGCATTGTTAAAAAAAGTGACTCCTTCTAAAGAAAGAGATTTGGATAAATTTAAAGCTGAAATTTTATCGTTGCTTGAAAATGAAATTGTTTCAAGATATTATTATCAAAAAGGAAGAGCAGTTGATGCTTTTAAATCCGATCTTTTTGTCAATAAAGCAAAAGAAATATTAGCTGATTTGAAAACATACAATACTATTCTTAAAAAATAAACGTTGTTGTTTAAAATGTCTTTTAAAGACAGATGATACTCTATTTATGTCTAAAAACTGGCAACGTTCGGATGTTCATTTATTAATTCACTTCGTAGGAATTTCTTTAATTGCTACTGGTCTGTCTTTTAGTAAAGTATTCATGTCTTTGGGTACTTTTTTAATTTTATTTAATGCAATAGCTGAAGGGAATTTTCAAGAAAAAGCAAAAATTATAACTGAAAATTCAACTTTAAAATGGATTATTGCCTTTTTTTTAATACATCTTATTGCATTAGTTTGGACAACAGATTTTCAATATGCTTCACACGATATAAAGACAAAATTAACCTTACTGATAATTCCTCTAATACTTATCTCAAAACCATTAGATCTTAAAAATACACGAACTATTTTATTCCTTTTTGTTGCAAGTGTATTTTTAGCTTCATTTGTTAATTTTGCTAATTATCAACATTGGATTGGACACCATCAATACGTAGATATTCGAGACATGTCTTTATTTGGTTCCCATATTCGATTTTCAATTCTTGT
Organism: Flavobacteriia bacterium; assembly: GCA_016178305.1. GTDB lineage: Bacteria > Bacteroidota > Bacteroidia > Flavobacteriales_D > Crocinitomicaceae > CAIUKX01. The sequence goes on from JACOTM010000030.1 coordinate 30,184, forward strand.
TGTTTTTAGTTGCGTAATTATATTGAATTTTTGGAAATCTTTTACTGTTAAAATTAAAGTAATTGGATTATTCATCATCGCGTGGTTATTGTTTTATACTTTTTATAGTCAAGTCTTAACTGGATATATTGCTTTTTTAACCGCCATACTTGTTATTGCTTTTATCAAACTTTTCAAGAAAAATAAACTTTCTTTTTCACTTGTATTGTCTTTTTTTGGAATTGGCTGTTATTGTCTTTTTATTTTTTTAAAACCTGTTGAAGTTCATGAAATAAACACTCAAAATTTACCAAAATTTACCAAAGAGGGAAATCAGTATCAAAATGATTCGACACTATTGGGGTTTAGTAACAATATTCCTGTTTTCTTAACTATTTGTGATAAAGAAATGGAGCGTGAATGGCGTAAAAAGTCTGTGAAAAATTATTATGGAAAAGATGCGTTAAATCAATTACAGCGAACGACATTAATTCGTTATCTCTGTAGTAAAAATTTAACACGAGATGGTTCTGGAGTAAAAATGTTAGCTGATGAAGATATTGCAGCAATAGAAAAAGGAATAGCGAATTACAATGAAACAAGAATTGGGTTTATTGCGCGTTTGTATGGGATTAAATATCAAATTCAAAATGCAGAAGATCCAAATGGCCACTCATTATTACAACGATTGGAATATTGGAAAGCAGCGCAAAAAATCATTCAAAAACATTGGTTAATCGGTGTTGGAACAGGAGATGTTCAAAACGAATTCAATCATCAATATCAATTAATGAAAACGAAATTAATTGAAGAAAATAGATTAAGGGCCCATAACTATTACCTAACAAGTTGGCTTTCTTTTGGAATTCTTGGCTTAATTTTGTTTTTAGGAATTAATATTTCTTTTCTAATCCAACAAATTAAAGAACAGCAAATCATGGGGATTGTATTTGGCGCCATTATGATTGTAACTTTTCTTTTTGAAGACACCATAGAAACACAATTAGGGATAACAATATTCGCATTTTTCTACGGTTTGTTTTGCCAAAAAAAAATCTCATCGAACAATCAATGAGATTTTTTGCTGTTAATCGAAAATAATACAAGAATACCCCTACTCTTGTAAACTCTTTTATAAGTAGTTTCAAAAAAATATTGAAACAAATTGACTTATTTTTTGCATATTTGTTTAGAAACAATATTCTAATTAAAGGAATATATGCTGTTTGCAAATTTACTTTTAGATGTAAAAAATTTAAAATTATTGTTATAATATATTACGATGTCCAAAACACTTTTTTGTTTCGTAACTATTTGATAAATAGGAATTATTAATGAATTTATATAGTATTAATTTACAATGTCCACAACAACTACAGACAATTTAATAAATCTGATTCATTCATTAACGAAGGCAGAAAAACGGAGTTTTAAATTGTATGCAACTCGGAATTCTTCTTCTCAGGATGAATTAAAATTTTTGCAGTTATTTGATTATGTAGATAAAGTTTCTAATTATACAGATGAAAATGCTTTGATCAAATTAAAAGAGATTAAAAAAACGCAATTATCAAACATCAAAGCACATTTATACAAACAAATATTAACTAGTTTAAGGCTTCAACACATTTCACATCATATTGAAATTGAAGTTCGAGAGTTAATTGACTATGCAACTGTACTTTATCAAAAAGCATTTTACCACCAAGCTTTAAAAATGTTAGATAAAGCCAAACAATTGGCCCTAAAAGCAAATTCTAATATTTTATGTCTTGAAATTGTTGAATTTGAAAAAGTAATTGAATCTCAATATATTACCAGATCAATAGGTACGCGATCAGATGAATTAACACATGAAAGTACGGAGCTACAAGCACATGTAGTCGCAGCAATTGATTATTCAAATTTGGCATTGCAATTATATGCTTTGTATTTAAAAGTGGGCTTTTCGAGGGATGAAAAAGATTATCTTTTCACAAGAGAATTTTTTTACTCCAGGTTAAAACCATATCGAATTGAAGAAATGAAATTTGAAGAAAAAATGCATTTATACAATGCTTTTGTATGGTTTTATTACATGAATCAAGATTTTTTAATGTGTTATAAATATGCACGTTTATGGGTTGATTTATTTGTGGAATATCCTGATATGAAAGATTCAAGAAAAGAAATGTATTTAAAAGGAATGCACAATTTATTAAATGCATTATTTAATTTGAGAAGTTATAAACGATTTTCTGAAGAATTGGAAATTTTAAGTAATTATCAATTTTCAAGCAGGGAGCAGGAAAATGAAATCATGCTGCATAACTTATATCTTTTCTCAAACCGTATTAATAAACATTATTTAGAAGGGACTTTTACAGATGGTTTAAAAGTTGTCCCTGAAATAATTCAATACATTGAAATTTATGAGCAACAGTTGGATGCGCATAGAATAATGGTTTTTTATTATAAAATTGCTTGTTTATATTTTGGAAGTGGTGATAATAAAAAAGCGATTTTCTACTTAAATAAAGTGATTCAATTTAAAGAAGAAACGCTTCGAGAAGATATTCAATCTTTTGCAAGAATCTTAAACTTAATTGCTCATTTCGAATTAGGAAACGATATTCTTGTTGAATATCAAATAAAAAGTGTTTATCGATTTTTGATTAAAATGGGTGATTTACATGGTGTACAACGTGAAATTTTGAGTTTTTTACGATTACTCCCAATTACCGATAATAATGAATTAATAAGAGCCTTTAAAATACTGCATCATAAATTGGTTAAACTTTCTCTTTTACCTTTTGAAAAACGTCCTTTTTTATATTTAGATATTATTTCATGGTTGGAATGTAAAATTGAAAATAAATCCGTTCAAGAAGTTATCCAATCAAAATTTAATCAAGAATTAGAAACTGGCAATAAAATGTATTTCCCCAATGAAGAATAAATTAAAAAGAGTAATTGAAATCAAAAAATTATCTTTTTTTATTCGTGAGAATAACAAACCCTTCTTATTTTAATTGACATTCAAACATTTGCTCTGTTCCTTCTTTGATTCGTTCACAAATTGTATCTGTCGGTAAATCATTATCATCTGTTCCAAAAGGATCTTCTATTTCCTCTGCCAACACTTCCATACTCACCAAAACATAAAACACAAAAGTGGCAATGAATGCGGATGCATAACCAAAAATGGTCACAAATGCTAGTGGTAAAGTTGTTACATAAATAAAAATAAATTTCTTTATAAATAAGCTATACGAAAAAGGAATCGGCGTGTTTTTAATACGCTCACAAGCACCTACACAGTCCATATAATTATTTAAATTTTTATCTAAAATTAAAAAGTCATTTTCTGTTATAACATTCTTTTTTTTCAATTCAATGAGACGTTTATAAATCATCTGAATAATCGCTAAAGGAATATGTTTTTGATTTTTAAGGCCCTGTGTTTCTTCCTCTGAAAGATTTAATTCTTCAAATAAAACACCTTTTCTCAAATGTTCTTTTGCACTCAATACAAAATTTGGAATCATTCTTTTAAAAAACATTCGATCTTCTTCTTCCTCTAATAAATCTGCCAATTTCATTGAAACATTGCGCGAATCATTAACTAATTCACCCCATTTTCTTCTTCCTTCCCACCAACGATCGTAAGCTGTATTTGTTCTAAAAACGAGTAAAAGTGAAATTACAAATCCAATTAATGAAAAAACTGTTTTTAGTTCTGAAAGAAATGTTGCGTTAGGAAAATAATGTAAAACCAAAAAAGTAATGGCTAAAGTAAATATTGATATATATATGATTTCTTTCCACAACATCCTTAAGGTGTCACTTTTATGAAGTGCAAAAATTAAATGCAACCAACTTTTGGGATTATAATTAACCATTATTAATATCTATTTTGATTTGTATTTCTCAATCTATATGTTCTATAAGATCTTGTTTTAAATTGTTTAACATTTCTTGCATATCTTCAAATTGAAAATCAGCTAAACTTAATTTTGGTTCTGGTGAATGTGTTTTTTCTGGAATACAAACAACTTTCATTTTTGCTGCTTTTCCTGCAATTATTCCATTCAATGAATCTTCAATTACTAAACACTTTGAAGGATTCACTTTTAACAATTCTGCCACTGTAATATAAACAGCTGGATGTGGTTTCCCATAGGCTTCATTTTCTGCAGAATGTGTTATATCAAAATATTGACGAATCTTCAATGTTTCTAAAACTGTATGAATCAAAATTGTATAAGAAGAAGTTGCTAAACCAATTTTGATTTGATTTGATTTTAAAAATTCTAACGTTTCAAGTACTCCAACTAAAGGAGCTCCGTTTTCTTGAATTAATTCAACCATTCTTGAAATAATTTGCCTCTCTACTTCATCTGGTGTTGCATTTTCCCATCCTGTATGCTCATACCAATATTTGATAACTTCATCTATACGAAGTCCAACTGTTTTTTGAAAATCTTGTCTTGTTAATTTACACCCTACAGAATGAAAAACTTGTTCCATTGCAATTTTCCACAAAGGCTCAGAATCAATTAAAACACCATCCATATCAAAAATGACGGCTTCATAATGTGTTATTGAAAATATCATTTTTTTTTCGGTATTGTTATTTTATACAAATTCCCTCCTCCTAAGACTTTATGTTTTTCATCCGCAACGTAAATTGCCCCTTTGGAATTAACAGCAACAGACTCTTTTTGAGATATTTTACCAAGCATTATTTCTTGAATGAATTCCAATTTTTTGTGACTGAAAGAATAAATTATAAGTCGATTGTAAGTTAAAATGTAGCATTTATCATTTTTTATTTCAAGTCCTGTTATCGCATCTTTCCACCAACCACCTTTACCTAACACATATTCTATTCCTTTGAATGCAACATAAGTTCCCGATTTTGATGGAACAGTATAAGTAAACGTCTTTCCATCAAATGGCTCCGCTCTGCATTTCGTAAAAATGTATAAAGAATCTTTATAAAAAGCCATCCCTTCAGCGTCGAAATGAAGCTTATCATCAGAAGGAGGAAACTCTTTTTGGTCGGGGTATGTGAAAGAAATTTTTTCAGCTTTCACTATTTCTTTTTTTAAAATATCTTTAGAATTCACTTTGTATATACACAAGTCTTTTCGATTGTTGTTGTTATTTCCAATATCACCAATATAAATAAATCCTTTAGAATCAATTGTTATGTCTTCCCAGTCTTTATTTTCAGCATTTTCAACTGTAACTTTATGAATTTTTTCACCTAAAAGATTTAAAAAAAACAATTCTGGATCATGTCCACCATCGTTGTGTGCTACTAAAATGGAATCATTTAAAAAAGCTAAGCCTGAAATTTCTTTCAATTTGGAAGGAAGTGTTCCTACCATTTTTTTTTGTGCTTGAAGATTTACGAAATTTAGTAAAACAAGAAAAAGAAGAAATAGAAATTTCATACATTTTGGGGAATTATATGACCATAATTTTAACTATTTCAATCTTACGATCACTTACTTGTTCAATGATATATTTGTATTTTTCTAACAAAAGTTCATCTCCTAATGAAGGTATAGATTCCATTTTATGAATAATTAATCCTCCCAAAGTTTCATATTCATCCGATTCTGGTAAATGAAGATTATAAATTTCATTAATATGATCGATATCTAAACGTGCTGAAAACAAGTATTCCGTTTCGCTTATTTTTTGCTCTAACAATTCTTCTTTATCATGTTCATCTAAGATGTCACCAAAAATTTCTTCAATAATATCTTCCAAGGTTATGACTCCAGAAGTTCCTCCATATTCATCTACCACAATGGCAATATTTCCTGACTGTTTTGAAAATAATTCCATAATTTCTTTTGCTGGCATTACCTCTGGGACAAAAGAGATTGGCAAAAGTATTTGTTTGATAGATTGCGGTTTTTTGAAAATTTCAAACGAATGGACATATCCAATAACGTTTTCAATGCTATCTCTATAAACGATAATTTTAGAAAGGCCTTTTTCAATAAATAGTTTACATAAATCATCTATGCTTTCTTCTATTTCGATTGCCGCAATTTCCATCCGTGGAACCATGCAGTCTCTTGCTTTTAAATTCGAAAAATCAAGCGCATTTTGTAAAATTTGCATTTCATTTCCAAATTCTTGCTCTTCTTTGATTCGCTCATTAATATCTTGAACATAATGTTCTAAATCAACTTTTGAAAATACCTTTTGCGAATTGTCTTCTCCTTCTGACTTCACTAATTTCAAAAAAGCATTACTGATAAACATAATCAATTGTGTTGGAAGATATAAAATCCAATACACAACAATCATGATTATAGATGAGAATTTCAAAAACCCATTTGGATTAATTTGCACCAAAGCTTTCGGCAAAAATTCAGCTAAAATTAAAACTAAGAGTGTTGAAATCGTTGTCTGTATCAGTAAAATTAAGCCTTCACTTGAAACACCCCAATTTTCAATTATTGGATTTAATAACGTTGCAGCAGAAATCCCAAAAAGTACTAATGAAACATTATTTCCTAATAATAGAGTCGCTATAAAATGAGATTCATTTTGATAAAAAATTCCCAATATTTTCCCATTCAAAGTTCCTTTGGATCGATCCATTTCAACTTTTAGCCGATTTGAAGCGATAAAAGCAATTTCCATTCCAGAGAAAAAAGCAGTGAATATAAGCGTTATAACAATAATCAGTTCAGACTCCATTTTTAATTAATACAAGTAAATCTAGTATAAAATTCTGAATTACAGAACATCAAAACCGATATCTTTTCTATAATATGCTTTTTCAAATTCAATTTTCTCCGCTGAATTATACGATTTACTTAAAGCAAAATCGATGTCTTTTCCATAAGAAGTAATGGCTAAAACTCTACCTCCTGCAGAAATTACAGCAGGTCCATCAGCTTTTGTCCCGGCATGAAAAACAAGACTATCTGTTACAGAACTTAAACCATAAATTTGTTTCCCTTTTTCAAAATCTTCTGGATAACCTCCGGACACCATCATCACTGTACATGCACTTCTTTCATCGAATTGAACATCTCTTTCTGATAAAGTTTGAGAAGCAACTCCTTCAAATAAATCTAACAAATCTGATTTTAAACGAGGAATAACAACTTCTGTTTCTGGATCACCCATTCTGCAATTGTATTCAATAACATACGGTTCCCCTTTTACGTTGATTAGACCAAAGAAAACAAAACCTTTATATACAATTCCATCTGCTTTAAATCCTTTGATTGTAGGTATAATTATCTGATTTTTAACCTTTTCTTTAAATGTTGCATCGGCAAATGGAACTGGAGAAACGGCACCCATTCCTCCTGTATTTAATCCCGTATCTCCTTCACCAATACGTTTGTAATCTTTAGCTTCTGGTAAAATCTTATAAGAATCTCCATCTGTAATTACAAACATTGATAATTCAATTCCTTTTAAGAATTGTTCAATAACAACACTTGAGCTGGCTTCTCCAAATTTAGCATCTGCCAACATGTTTTTTAATTCCGCTTTTGCTTCCTTAAGTGTATTTAAAATTAAAACACCTTTACCTGCAGCTAGTCCATCAGCTTTTAACACATAAGGAGGCTTCATTGTTTCCAAGAAAGCATATCCTTCGTTCAAAGTGCTTTTGGTGAAAGTAGCATATTTAGCAGTAGGAATATTGTGGCGGAACATGAATTTTTTGGCAAAATCCTTACTTCCTTCTAATTGAGCGGCATGTTTATTGGGTCCGATAACAGGTATTTTCATCAATTCAGGATCTTCAGCAAAAAAATCACTGATTCCTAAAACTAATAAATCTTCTGGTCCAACAACAACCATATCGATTGTGTTTTCTAAAACAAATGTTTTAACCGCTTGAAAATCGGTTGTATCTATAGCAACATTTGTTCCGTGGTTTTTTGTTCCAGCATTTCCTGGAGCAATAAATAATTCATCTAACATTGAACTTTGAGCCATTTTCCATGCTAAAGCGTGTTCTCTACCACCTGATCCAAGAAGTAATACTCTCATTTTTTTTATTTTTTACCTTATTTAAAAGGATTTTATGGATTAACAATATTTTAATATCGATTCGAAAATAATTTTACCATCTTCATTTGCTAATTGATGATCGGCTGCTCTTTCTGGGTGAGGCATCATTCCAAATACATTTTTGTTTTTATTTGCTATTCCAGCAATATTCAATAATGAACCGTTTGGATTAAATTCATCCGCTATTTTTCCGTCTTCTGAACAATAATTAAAAATTACTTGCTCATGATCTAAAATGCTTTTTAAGGAGTCTTCATTCGCATAAAATCTACCTTCACCATGAGCGATAGGAATTTTAAATGCTTTTTCTAAATCCAACCCTTTCGTGATAGGAGCTGAATTTGTTGCAGGCTTAATGTAAACATTTTTACAAATAAATTTTTGTTGATTATTATGCAACAATGCGCCATCCAATAAACCAGATTCTGTTAAAATTTGGAAACCGTTGCAAATTCCCATAACATAACCACCTTTATTTGCATGTTTCATTACTTCACCCATTATAGGAGAAAGTTTTGCAATTGCACCTGATCTCAAATAATCGCCATACGAGAATCCTCCAGGAAGCACAATAAAATCTGCTCCTTTTAAATCCGTATCTTTATGCCATAATTTTTCAACTTTTTGACCCATGATTGTTTCTAATACATAAACCATGTCTTCATCACAGTTCGAACCAGGGAAAGTAACAACACCAAATTTCATATAAAAACTATTTTTAAACACGCTTTTTTAACGCATTTCATTGTAAGCTAATCAATTAATATTAGAATAAATTGAAAAAAATATTGTAAATCTTTCAATTTTCATTCAGATGCTGTAAAATTAGTCAATAATATGGAAGGAAACAGACGTTTTTAGAAGAAAAATTTCACAAAGGAATAAATCAATGTAATATAAAAAAGTCCATTTGCAACGTGAAACCACGTTTTGTGGGTAAATGAATAGGTTAATAAAAATGATAATGGTATCATTAATAAGCTGAATCGTTCTATTTGTTTAAATAAAATATAATCCATAATTCCGAGAACGATTCCCGTTATGATTATCCACCATAAAATTTGGACTAATTTTTTGAGCCGAATGGAACTTTTTTTCAAATTGGATTGAATACTGATTAAACTCAATAAAAAAGAAAGAATAAAAATGCTTGTTGAAATTAAAAAATCAAATTTATGACGGTCGTAATTGGAAGGGATTTTTAATAATTTTAAATCGATGGAAGTTTGCGTGTAAAGTAAATACAAACCCGCGTAAATTAAAGGAATACTAAGTCCAATAATTGTTAATAATATTTCACGAATAATAATCGGTCTAATTGTCCAAATCATAATAAAAATAAAAGGAAAAAAACCGATTAACGGAGGGTGAAAAGTAGCCGCTATTCCTGAAAAAAAAGCCGCATTAAAAACTAATCTTCGTCCTTCTTCATTTTGACGTAATTTGAATAACTGGTAGATCATCAAAATTAAAAAACTGTGAGAAATTAACAAGCCATCAACTTTGTAAAACGAATGGTAATAACTCATTAACAGTACATAAAGTAAAGAAGGCATAAAACTATTTCTTCCTAAAAATTCATTCCAGTTAAAAATAGCATTGATTCCAACAGCATTAACAACGATGAAAAAACTCGTGATTGCTTGAATAACGATCAGATTGTCAGGAAGCGTTTTGTTTCCCCAAAAACCAAAATTCGAAAGCGTTGAATATTGGTAATAATTTTTGAAGTAATTGATCAATACATAAAGAGCTATTACGAAAGGTAATAAGAATAATACAACCGAACGATTTCCTAAAAACAGCTTAATCATGAATGCGAAGATACATTTTTTTCTCAAGAGAGAAAATCAATCTTTTTTTCACCAAATAGTTCAACAACTACTCATCTCAAAATTTAGGAATTATTCTAAAGGAAAATAGAAGAAACTATCTAAAGTTATTTGATGAACAGCTTTTATTGAATTTAAGTTTAAAAAAGAGACTTGAAAATATTCGATTGTAGTCGTTTCTATCCGTTAGAAACTCTTACAAGCCTATCACAACTGCATTTCAAGAAAATCTTATCAAACAATTCTAAATTTAAACAGCGTTTCTTAAACTATATTTCATCCCTGAATTTTGTCTATCATTCTTATTTTGAAAATTAAAAATTTAGTAGTATCTTTCTTTTCACAATATTCACTTTTATGAAAAAACATTTACTATTCTTTACAAGCATGTTTTTTGCTTTAACTTTATTTGCTCAAATTCCTTCCCCGGCACTGATTGGTTATTGGCAAAATTGGCAAGATCCATTATCTCCATACATTCAATTAGACCAAATTGACTCAAGATATAATGTCGTTGAAGTATCATTTGCCGAACCATTAGGAGGAACAGATTATAATATGCAATTTTACCCAGATCAAGTCTCTCAATCGACATTAATAACACAAATTCAAACCTTACAAAATCAAGGTAAAAAAGTATTAATTAGTATTGGTGGCGCAAGTGCTCCTATTTCTTTAAGTGATAATAATGAAAAATCCATTTTTATCAGTAGTGTTCGAACAATTATTAATACTTATGGTTTTGATGGGATTGACATCGATTTTGAAGGAAATTCAATGCTCGTAACAGGAGGAACAATTAGTGCTCCAACAGATATTGAAATTCAAAATATTATCGATGCAATTCAGCAAATAGAAAATAATTTTTTTACTGATAACGGGACTGAAATGCTTTTAACTTTTGCTCCTGAAACAGTATCTGTACAAGGAGGAATGTCTAATTATTCTGGTCAATGGGGATCTTATTTGCCTGTAATCGAGGCCTTGTCCAATTCCATAGATGTTCTACAAGTACAATTATACAATACGGGAGATATGTATGGAATCGATGGAGGAGATTATTTTTCAGGAACAGCAGATTTTATTGTTGCTATGACTGAAGCCGTAATTCAAGGGTTTACAGCTGTTAATGGAGCAGGAACTTTTTCAGGATTGCCTGCAAATAAAGTTGCCGTGGGATTACCTGCATGTTCTGGAGCCTCTGATGGTAGTGTAGATTTCAATACTCTAAAAGCTGCTATTGATTATTTGCGTGGTAATGGACCAAAACCTGGAAATTACACCTTAATTCAAAATGGAGGATACCCAAATTTATTAGGATTGATGACTTGGTCTATCAATTGGGATGCAATAGGTTCGTGTGCTCCAAGTTATCAATTTGCCAATAGTTTTGAAACAATTTTTGGAATTGCAGGATTAGAAAATTTCGAAAATAAACCATTTATTATTTCGCCCAATCCAAGCAATGGAATGTTTCAAATTTTTTCAACTACAAATATTGAAAACACAAATATTATTCATGTTTTTAATGAATTAGGGGAATTAGTATATCAAAAAAATTGTTGTAATTCAATAGAAAATCTGGATCTTTCACACCTTTCAAAAGGTATGTACACGATAAATTTTCAAAATATTTATCAAAAAATAATAATCCTATGAATTTAGAGTGATGTTGATTCAATACTCTTTTTTCGAAACTTTTTATCAAACCTTTATTCAAATATGAATGAAAAATTGAATCTAGATTTTGTGGATAACTTTGTTTTGGTTGAAAGTCGCTAAACAAAGACAAAATCCCTACTTTTGCAGTTATGAAATTATGCATTGCCGAAAAGCCAAGTGTTGCAAAAGATATCGCTGAAATAATAGGCGCTAAAAAGCGTTTAGATGGTTATTATGAAGGTAACGGGTATCGTGTAACATGGACTTTTGGACATCTTTGCACCTTAAAAGAGCCGCACGATTACAACGAAAAATGGAAGTATTGGAAATTAGAAGATTTACCAATTATTCCCACCAATTTTGGAATCAAAGTCATTGAAGATTCAGGAGTTAAAAAACAATTTGCTACGATTGAACGCTTAGTTGAAAACTGCTCAGAGGTAATCAATTGCGGAGATGCCGGGCAAGAAGGTGAATTAATCCAACGATGGGTTTTATTAAAAGCAAAATGCAAAGTTCCTATCAAACGTTTATGGATTTCCTCTTTGACTGAAGAAGCTATTCGTGAAGGTTTTGAAAAGTTAAAAGAATCAAAGCAATACGATAATTTATACGCAGCAGGAAGTGCCCGTGCCATCGGAGATTGGATGTTGGGTATCAATGCAACGCGTTTATTCACGAAAAAATTTGGACAAGGAAAAGTAACGCTTTCTATTGGAAGGGTTCAAACACCAACCTTGGCGATGATTGTGCAACGTCAAAAAGAAATTGATGCATTCCGTGGGGAAGATTACTGGGAACTTAAAACAAAATACAGAGACACCGAATTTTTGTGTCAAATAGACCGTTTGAAATCGGCTGATAAAGCACAAAAAGGCTTAGAATACATTCAAGGAAAAGAGTTTGAAATCACATCTTTCGAACAAAAGGAAGGAAAAGAAGGGAATCCAAGATTGTTTGACTTAACAGCCTTACAAGTTGAAGCCAATAGAAAATTTGGATTTTCTGCTGATGATACCTTGAAACACATTCAGAATTTATACGAGAAAAAGTTTGTTACCTATCCAAGAGTTGATACAACCTATCTTTCGGAAGATTTACACCCAAAAATTCCGGCCGTTTTAAAAGGTATGCAATATTATTCTCGCCTGATCGAACCGTTGATGCAGCAACCTATTCCAAAATCAAAAGCCGTATTCGACGATAAAAAAGTAACGGATCACCACGCGATTATCCCAACCGGAATTGTACCATCTGGAATTTCGCCTGCTGAAAATCAAGTGTATGATTTAATTGCGAAACGTTTTATCGCCGTTTTTTATCCTGAATGTAAAGTTTCAAACACAACTGTTTTGGGACAAGTGGAAAAATTGGAATTCAAAGCAACAGGTAAACAAATCATCGAACCAGGTTGGAGAGCTGTTTACGCGGACGAAACAACAAAAAAAGAAACGGCTGACGAAGAACGAATTATGCCGCATTTTGAAGAAGGAGAAAAAGGACCACATGAACCTTATGTTCACCAAGGAAAAACAACTCCGCCAAAACCATACACAGAAGCAACATTGTTACGAGCAATGGAAACGGCAGGTAAACAGGTAGATGATGAAGAAATGCGTGAGTTATTGAAAGACAACGGAATCGGACGTCCTTCTACTCGTGCAAATATTATTGAAACATTGTTCCGCAGACGATACATCGAACGTAAAAAGAAAAATATTGTTGCTACTCCTACTGGCATGGATTTAATTGATACCATTCAAAGTGAATTATTAAAAAGTGCTGAATTAACAGGAGATTGGGAACGTAAATTACGATTAATAGAAAAAGGAGAGTACCAATTAGATATTTTCAAACAAGAATTATTTCAAATGGTAAGAGAATTAACCGATGATGTGATTTTCAATTCCCACCGTCGAATGATTCAAATCATTCCTGAAGGAACAGCCGTTGAAAAACCAAAAGTGGAACGTGCACCAAGAAAACCAAAGGAAAAAATTGAATTGGATTCGTTGAATTGTCCAAAATGCAAAGCTACCAAATTAATGAAAGGAAAAGCAGCCATCGGTTGTTCGAATTTCAAAGAATGTGGATTCAAAATTCCATTTGAATTATTAGGAAAAAAATTGACTGAATCTCAATTATTAGATCTCATCCAAAAAGGTAAAACAGGACAAATCAAAGGATTATTAATTCCTGGAAATCCTGAGTCGCAAACAGGTAAATTTGTTTTGGATGCAGGTTTTAATGTTGTTTTAGCGAACTAATTAAAAAGAACTTATTAGCAGTGTTACTTTTTATTTTTTTTCGATTATAATATTCAAAAACTTATATAGCAATGAAAAAATTTAACCCATTTTACCTAATAATATTCTTCATTATTTTCGATAATTTTTCTTGTAATGCACAGGATTCTTTGCTTTTAGAAAAATATTTACCAGAAATTTATTATGAATATCCTGTTAAAATAAATATTACTGAAGATTTCATTTATCGAAATGATCAAGTTTCAACTTATAATCAAATAATGGAATTATTATTTAATCCTGATTCAAAAATTGGCTTCAATAGTAACATAGCTCCTGCCCTACAAGATTTAAAAGATGGTAAATACGTGATGTATTATGATGATTTCGAATATAAAAAAAATGGAAATTCGATTTTTCTGACTAAACAAGTTGCTTGTATTTTTGAAATAAAAAATAATCAATTGAATGGGATGAGTTATTGGTTCTCTCCAATTGACCAAAGATTATATAAAAAAGGCTTATATAAAGATAAAAATAGAGAAGGCGAATGGATATTATTTTATGAATTTATATATATTGAAGATGTTCTTCCAAATTCAACAAGAAAAAAAAGCAAAAAAAATGTAAATCCAGAAATTAAAGTAAATATTAATCATAGCTGTTCTTATCAACAAGGATTTAAACATGGACCAGAGTTGAAATGGAATACTTATGTTTCGGAGAAAATTCAATTTATTCAGGGAAAAAAAGAAGGGCGATATGAATTTAAAAATGGTGATTCAATTCAAATTGAAGGAACGTATAAGAACAATGAAAAAATAGGAGAATGGAACTATTTTAAACCCATTTATCTAAAAAATGATATGGGAATAAAAGAAATGAAATTGATTGAACGATTTTATATCAACGACCAAAAAACGCCAATATCTGAAAAAGTTGAATGGGGAAATTTTGACTGTTATAATGGTGGCCCTTATGGGATAGTTGATGGCGTATTTATAACAAGTTACAATTTGAGTATAACACCAATTGAAAATTCTGATGAAAATTTTATAGATAATTTCGAAGATCATATTGTAAAATCAGATGGAGAAAATGCTTATTTCAAATACTTAAAATATGAAAAATATTATGACAATGGACAACTTTATTTAAAATACAAGGTTGAAAATGGAAATTTAGAAAAAAAGAATACTGATATATATTATGATGATGGAAAGTTAAAATGTCAATTGGATTATCTTAGTGATTCAATATATTGTATCAAAAAAACTTACAATAAGTGTAATGAAATTTGTGATTCTGTTTTTATAGATTCACTTGGTCAAGTAGATTATAGATATATAGAAATTGGTGATAAAATTTATAGAATTTTTGATAATATTTATAATTACTCAATTTCAGTTGGTATGTTTTCGAAGTATTCAAAAGATACTTTAACTAGTATTTTATCACAAAGTTTAGATCCAAAAAGTAAAGATGTTATTTTTGAAAAAACTTATGAACCTGCGACTTATACTGGAAAATATTTTAAATCCGAATTTTCAAAAAATCTTATAACAAAGGGTAAATTTCAGCTTGATTCGAATTTATTAACTACTAATTATAAACAAACCACAACGATCGGGCCTTTTACTTTCTATTTTCAAACAATTGATTCATTAAATAAAAATTGGGCCTACAAATATTACAAAAAACAAATAAAAGATTCAATTTTAGAACTTGATTTGCTTTATTTAGGCTTTACAATTGATACAATGGGGAAATCAATATGTAAAGAAAATGAGGACTTTTTTAATGGAAAAATTAAATTTATTTTTTCTGATTCAATTGACTTTAAATTTGAAAAAAAACATTCAAACTATATTTTTCATATCAGATCAAATTATCAAAATTTAGACGTTGTTAAAAGCTTGTTTCCATCCATTAAAAATCAACTTCCATATTCTTTAATATTAAACTTTTTATCTGATAATTGTAGTAATACTATCAAACTAAAATCAATAGAACTTCCTTTTAAAAATGGAAAGATAAATGGCAAAATTATTTGCGACAGTGATAAGAATGAAAAAGTTAAAGAAGTTGAAATAGTTGATAATCTTGTTAATGGAAAAGCTAAAAGTTATTGGTATTACAATAATCAAAAAAGATATTTAGGAAGAATTGAAGAATATGTAAACAATCAATTAAATGGTTGGTACATTCAATATAATGAGAAAGGAAAAATTACTTCAAAAACTTTTTACCCTATTCCAAAATTTAATTTAACGGGAACTAAAAAATGGAAGGATATATATTATAGTAATTATGAGCATACTCAAGAGTTCGTGAATGGAATAAAAAACGGTAAGTATGAACGTTATGATAATAATAGAAAAATAAAATGGGTCGCTAATTATTCTAACGATACATTAAATGGAATTTTTAATGTTTATGACAATAATAGATTAGTTCAAAAAGGAACTATTTCAAAAGGTTTCTTGATTGATACCCTTTATTTTTATGACACTTTGGGTCAAATAAAGAATTTATTTATTTACAATGAAAATAGATTTATAAAACAAATCAATTATG
The DNA here is from genome assembly GCA_016178305.1 of Flavobacteriia bacterium. Lineage (GTDB taxonomy): Bacteria > Bacteroidota > Bacteroidia > Flavobacteriales_D > Crocinitomicaceae > CAIUKX01. Next base: position 46,523 of record JACOTM010000030.1, read on the forward strand.
TAAACACACTAAAAAACTATCAATTAATCAATATAGATTCCGTAAAGTCTTTGGGTTTCCCATCTGATAAATATTACTCAAGTTTTTTATATCGTAATTCAATAGGAAGATATAAAGTCACTAAAGATGGTGTTTATCGTTATTACGATGATTACGATTTTGAAAATTTAAACGGTTACTTTGAAAAATATGATATCAATGGAAATATCAATTATCAAGGTAAATACCAAAATGGAAATAAAATTTCAAATTGGAATTATTTTGATACTTTAAATGGTAAATACAGTATTAATTATTTTGATTCAATCATAAAAGTCAATGATACTTTATCTTTCAAAACCAAAGGACTATTCGTTCAGAAAAATTGGAAAAATGAAAACATTTTCAAAAAATATTTACTGGATCAAAATAGCTTATATATCTGTTCATTGAATGAAAATTTTGATATAAATACCTTTTTTACTTTTTTTGAAAAAGATACCGCTTTACATGGTTTAAATGGTTATCAAAAGCAATATTATCTAAATGGAGTGTTGCAATGCGAAGGAGAAAATCAAAATGGATTGCCAACTGGTTTATGGAAATTTTACAATGATAATGGATCATTGAGAGAAATAGGATATTTTAAAAATGGTAAAAAACAAGGTCGCTGGTTAGCTGGTGATTTATCGAGAATTCATTATACAGGTGATATTTGTTTAGATTTTGATAACCCCAAAATGAAAAGCTATATTGAGAAATTAAATGAAAAGTTAGAAGTTTGGGTGTATTACTTTTTAAATGGTGAGCAATTATCAGCAGAATATTTTGAATTTAAAAAATAATTACCTCCTCTAAAAAATAAAAATCCAATTAGTATTTCATTCAAAATTCTCTCAAAATAACCCAATTGTCTTTTCTATTCATAATTACACAACGTCCTGTTTTAGGCCATATTTCACAAAATTTAAATCAAAATTATAAATTTTTATTATTTAGAATGATTATAAATACCCTAAATAAGGTATTGTTTCCTCTCCAAATTGAGACTTATTTTGCGGTGTTATTTAAAACAATTCTAAATAAAAAATATGAAAACATATCTATTCTTCGTTTTTTCTTTCCTATTTCATCAATTTGTAAACTCTCAAAGCGGAAACATTGCTGGGGTTGTCCATTCTGCAGATGGATTAATTGAAGAAAATTTAAATATTAATTTATTCGAAATTAATCTAAAAACGACAACAAATCAAAAAGGTGAATTTATTCTTTTAAATGTCCCTTATGGCGTTTATACGATTTCTGTTTCAATTGAAAATAAAGAACTTCAATCTCAAAAAATTGAATTAAAAGAACCAAATTTTTATTTAAATATCACTTTAGTTCAAAAAGAACTTGACTTAGAAGAAGTTAAAATATTTTGTAAAAGAAGTCAAAATGAAATTTCTACATCCATTGGTAAAATACCCATTAGAGCCTTTGATTTACCTCAAAGTACAGCTACAATCGAAAAAGAAATTTTAGAAAAGCAACAAACACAAACAATAAGCGATGCTTTAAAAAATACAAATGGTGTTTATATTATGGGGAATTCAGGTGGATACCAAGAAGAAATTGCAGGAAGAGGTTTCGCTTTTAGCAGTAGCAATACTTTTAAAAATGGCGTTCGTTTTAACAATACTATTATGCCAGAAGTAAGTTCTTTAGAACGAATTGAAATCATGAAAGGAAGCACTGCTATCTTATTTGGAAATGTTTCTGCAGGAGGAATCTTAAACTTAGTGACTAAAAAACCTGTATTTGAAAATGGTGGAGAAGTTGCTATGCGAGTTGGGAGTTTTGAATCCTATAAACCAACTTTTGATATTTATGGTAGTTTCAATAATTCTAAAAAAGTAGCGTACAGGCTAAATTCAACTTATCTGAAATCAAAAAGTTTTAGAGATCAAGTTAAAGCCGAAAGATTTTATGTAAATCCCTCTTTCATTGTTAAAATAACTCCAAAATTAGAATTATTATTAGAGGCTGATTACATGAATGATAATCGAACAGCAGACTTTGGAGTTGGTGCGATTAATTACCAATTAATTGATATTCCAAGAAATACATATCTAGGAACAGCATGGTCAACAATTAAAACAGAACAAAGAAGCTTTACAAATACCTTAACATATCAAGTAACAAAAAATTGGCAACTAAAAAGTGTAACTTCTATACAAGATTTTAAAAATGACTTGTTTGCCAATACTCGACCAAATGCTTCGAGTCAATTTATTAAAACCGATGGGACATGGATTCGTGGCATTCAACGAACTCAAATAGCAGAAACGTATGGGATTACACAATTAGATTTAACAGGAAGATTTAATACTGGTTTTTTAAAACATACGCTATTAGTTGGTGCAGATTATGATCAATACACCTCAAATACTTTGGCATTCAATGGAATCACTAAATATGACACAATCAATGTTTTCAATATTCAAACAAATTTACAACGAAATGATATTCCAGATTTAACCGAAAAAACAAAAACAAGTTCCCCAAGAGTTCGAGCGGGAGCATATATTCAAGATTTAATTGGTATTAGTGATAAATTAAAAATTTTAGCAGGAGTCCGTTTTTCATATTTAGAAACAAGAAGTAATGTTTATACCTACAAAGATGGATCTAATGTAAGTTCAACCATGTTTGATCATGCTCTTTCTCCACGATTTGGAGTAATTTATCAGCCTATAAAAACAATCTCTGTTTTTTCAAGTTATTCAAATTCTTTTTCACCAAACACAGGTGTTGATGTGAATGGAAAAGCTCTTTCTCCTTCTATATCAGATCAATATGAAATTGGTGTAAAAAACGATTTATTTAAAGGGAAAATATCCCTGAATGCAACTGTTTATCAAATTACAAATAACAATGTTGCTCAAATGAGTTTAGATAATGGAAATACAAACACAAATATTAAAGAATTAGCGGGAGCACTATCAAGTAAAGGTTTTGAAATTGATTTAAATACAAAACCATGGAAAGGATTTTCCTTCATAAGTGGTTATAGTTTCAATGAAACAAAATATACCAAAAGCAACATTTATGCTGTTGGAACAAAAGTTTTATACCAACCAAGAAATACTTTTAATACAAGTATGTATTATGAAGTGGAAAAAGAGAACTTTTTAAAAGGATTAAATTGTGGATTCACAGTTCAATATTTTGGAAAAAGAAATGCTGGTCGCTTAACGCGATTGACTGTCCCAAATGATACTTATAAACCGATTGCTTTACCTGATTATACACAAATAGATTTAAGTTTAGGATATTCTAAAAATAACGTTTCATTTAGAATAAAAGTTTCAAATATTACAAATGTATTAAGTTACAATGTTCATGATGACAATAGTGTTAATCCAATTGCTCCTAGAATGTACACTGCAACAATCTCGTTTAAATTATAAGTTAATAACCTCAGTTCGATTAATATTAATCTTTCTAAAATCGGAGTGAAATATTATGAAACTTTCTAAATTTATTTGATGAACAGATTTTATGTATTTTACTCCGAAACTTAAAAAAAAATTAAGAATGATCAAAAACGTTTTCCGAAAATTACATTTATTCATTGGTTTACTCAGTGGTTTTGTCCTTTTTATTGTTGCAACTTCTGGATGTATTATTGCTTTTGAAGAAGAAATTACAGAGTTTATATATCATGACTCCATATTTATAAAAAAATCAAGTAATGTAAAAAAACCTTTGGATAAATTAATAAAAAACGCTACAAATAAAATTGACATTAAAAGCTTTAAAATATTTAAAGAATCAGATAAAAGTATTGAAGTTTTAACAAATCAACGCGATGTCTATTATTTAAATCCATATTCAGGCTATTTAACCAAAGCATATAATAAAGAAACTGATTTTTTTGGTACAGTAGAAAAAATTCATCGAAATTTATATCTTAATGAAACTGGGAGTCAAATAACTGGGATTTCAGCTTTATGTTGTCTATTGATGTTAATCTCAGGTATTATTATCTGGTGGCCAAAAAATAAACATCTCATTAAAAGCAAATTAACTATCATGCGAAAAGTTAATTGGCGAAAAACAAATTATGATTTACATAACGTCTTAGGTTTTTATGCTAGTATTGTCATACTATTTACCGTTTTATCTGGATTAATTTGGTCATACGAATGGGCTGAAAATATTTTGTATTGGGCCACAAATTCCAAACAAGAAAAGCGAATAGAATTCGAATCAGATAATGAAAATCAAATACAAACCAATCAGATATATTTCTCGATTTATCAACAAGCAAATAAACGATTCCCTAAAAATAATGAATGTATTATCATAATGCCCGAAACCAAAAAAGATGCAATACGCGTATCCTTACGTTATCCGAATACGAATTTTTTTAGGAAGCAAGACAATATTTCTTTTAATCAATTTTCTGGAAATAGATTAGGAGAAAACAAATTTGATGATTTGTCATTAGGAGATAAATTTCGAATGTCAAATATCAATTATCATACGGGTAAAATTTTTGGTTTTATTGGGCAAATAATTATCTTTTTAGCCAGTCTAATTATAGCAAGCTTACCCATTACAGGTTTTCTTATTTGGCGTAATAAACGTAAAACCTAAGGTTGATAAATAACAAGTTTTTATATAATAAATTTAGAAAGAGTTTCATAGATAGTTACTAAAATCTTTCCCTCTTAATGCCGCTTCTTTGTTAAGAAATTATTTAAATTTGTGTAAGTTAATGAGATTTCAAATGATCCTCCACCATACGCTCTTCTTAATTGTGATATTGTAACATCATACGAAAGTCCTAATCTAAAACTTTTAACATCTACCATGAAAGAAGGTATAATTGCATCTTTTACACGCATATATAAACCAAAACCAAAAAAAGCATCTTGATTAAAGCCTGTAATTTTTGTTCCATTTTTAAATCTATATTTAAACATTGATCCCAAAATAGTTTGGTAATGTCCCCCTTGAATAAATTGTAAAAAACTTGCATCAACTGACCATTTTGTTTCTAAAATATCCTTAATTATAGATCCATGTAAAACAAATTTTCGATGAAGAAAATCGCTCGTACTCACTACATATTGTAATTTCGGAGTATTAATGTGAAATACCGAAAAACCTAATTGAATTTTTGATTCATTATGCCTTGCAAAAGTCGTTTTTTTACTATCATAAACATAATAAATTCCACTGCTTATATCTGCGTATTTAAATGAGTTTAAATTGTTTACTTCACCTGAATTAATTGTTGGATCAAAAATTTCTCCATTCCATTGATTTTCAAATGTTAAATTTGATATATCTCCTTTTCGGCTCCCAAAACCACCTTGTAATCCAACAGAAAGAATATGCCCTTTGCTGAGTGGTAATATTCCATTCAAAGTTAAAGATCCATTTTGTGAACCAAATTTACTATCGCCACCCATATCGTTGTTGAATTGAAACCCAACACCTAAATGTGCTTTGTCATTATAAGTTGATTTAAAAAAATTGGCATCCGCTGAAAAATTTGTTGTCATATATTGAGTAGTTGCTCCCATCCATTGGTTACGCTGATTCAAATTAACCCTTTCCCAGCCATCAAATACGCCCGCACATCCTGGATTTATTAACAAAGGACTTTGAGATGTTTGTGAAAAATGAATATCTTGTGAATGAACTACAAGCACATTCACGAATATCAATATGAAGTATAAATTTTTCATCTATCGAATTAATGTTATATTACCTGATTTTTGTTCTGTTTTACCATCATTATAGGTAATGTCAATAAAAAAGGCATAAGCACCTGTACTCAATGGTTTTCCATGCATGGTTCCATCCCATGTAAATTTAGCATCTGTTGTTTGAACTAATTTATTTCCCCATCTATCATAGATAAATAAAGTAAATGAATTTACATCTGTACCAACGATTAATCTTAATAACTCATTTTTACCATCACCATTTGGTGAAAAACCAGTTGGTATATTCACTCCATGTATTTCTTTACATTCTGGTGTGTTATTGAACGGATCACAATGATCTAATGGATTTGTCACTGCATTTGGTGAAATTAACGTTGAAGGATCATCAACATTGTTCACTTCTTCTCCATCTGTTAATCCATCATCATCGGAATCTGGATCGTTTGGATTTGTTCCTAAAATATTTTCTTGACTATTTGAAATTCCATCATTATCATCATCACAAAATAATGGATCACAAGGATCATTTGGATTTGATGTTGATGAAGGTACCACTGTTGTGCTTGGATCATCAATTCCATTAATTTCTTCTCCATCTGTGTACCCATCTCCATCTGTGTCAGGGTTGGCAGGATTGGTTCCATTTGATGTTTCTTGCGCATTTGTCACCCCGTCATGATCAGGATCACATGTCGGACCTGTTGTAAATGGATCACAACCATCCATCGGATCAGAAGTTCCTGTTGGAGAAAGTGGTGTCGTTGGATCATCAATTCCTGATGTTTCTTCATCATCTGTTAAACCATCGTCATCTAAATCACCATCATTTATTAAAAAATATGCTACAATAGTTTGATTTTGAGTGATGTTTATACCATTTGTATCTTCATTATCTCCATTTGTCATCGGCCCTGTAACGTATCCCCAATGATCAAATACATATCCTACATTCGCTTTAGCTGTAAGTAACGTTTCAATCCCACCATAATATTGAGTAGTCCATGGATAAGAAGGAGCTGTTTGAGAATTTACTTTGATTGTACCTGAATTGGCCGGTGAAACATCAAAAATAACATCATAAGGACCTGTTAAATCATAACATCCAACCATTCCTGTTTGTAATGCTGTACACCTTGTATTGATAAACGTTTTTAAAGCTTGTACATTTGTTTGCCATTCACTATAAGTTCCTCCCCATTTGTTAATTTGCCCTTGCATTTCGGGTTGAATTTCATTAATCATACTATCTAACAATGGGATCATATAGTCACAACTTAAAAAAGTATTCATTAAATCGGCATATCGACTAATATAATATTGTTTAACTTCTGGATTTTCATTGATTAACTTTTGTAAAATCTCGGTATGTCCCTGACCTCCAGGATCAGGTAAGTTTTCAACATTGCATGGATCTGCTGCTGGCGAATTATCTGGAATTCCGGTATAATTGATATAGTGACCAAAAGTTGCATCCATGTCCCATAAGGTATAATTCCATTTTTTATTATTTCCCGCTGGATCTAAACCTCTATACCATGCTGTATTCCAATTTAACCAATCTTGAGTAACGACATAAGAATTATATACAAAATAATCTACCAAAGAATGCCAACTCAATAGACTATCAACATAATGAAAATTAGCCGCATTTCCCATATTGTTAGATTGAACATAGGCTTTCAAACTATTCCAAGCAGGAATACCATTTGGAGCACCATATTCTTCCCAAGTACTCCCCCAAGTTTTTAAATACTGTAAATTAAATTTATCTTGATTGAAATAATAATCTGTATAATCAGCATCATCTGCTTTTTCTCTTATTTCATATACACCCCAATATTGACCATTTAAATAAACAATACAAGGTCTCCAAGTTCTCTCATCTAATTTTAATCCTGCTCTAATAGACAATGTATGTACAAATGCATCGCGAATATGAGCTCCTCCAGTTTCAAAAGGATAATTATCATTTGCTGCTGGCTTTAGAATAACCCGTTGAAATTTATCTCTAGTTTTTTCTGGAAAAATTTGATGCGATATATTATCATTATAGCCAAATTGATCTCGCATAATAAAATCAAAACCTCGTTGTGGATATGCCCATGAATCATTGCCATGTTTATTAAAATCTCCTTCTCCTTCATCAATAAACGAATTGTCTTCCTCAAATAATTCAAACGCTCCAATTTGGCTTCCTGACCACCCATTTCCATTAGCAACTAAATCAAACACTTCATTGCTGCAAACCGAAACTACTGGCATTGAATGATCTACATTAATAAAATAGGTGTTCGTTTCTGTAAAACTAGGCTGATTTGTACTAAATGCTGCTGCTCTAACAATTGTAGTGGTTGCTATTGTAATTGGTACTGAATAAATTGCTGATGATGCCGAAACGTTTGAACCATCCAAAGTATAACGGATTGTAGCGGTAGGATCTGAGCATGAAATTGAAACCGTTTGGGTAGAAGTATAAAAACCAGCGTTTACATTCATTAAAGGTTTAGGAGTATAAAAATTAATCCCTCCCGAATTTGCTGAATTTGGTGTCGGATTCATAAATAATTTCCAAATTGAAGCACCATTTGTTTGACGACCAACTGAATGATCTGATTTCGTCATGTGAATAATCTTTAACGAATCTACAACTGTTGTTCCATTTGGATTTGTTAATATTATCCAATCACCTGATGTCTGTGTTAAAGTAAAATTAGGATGTAATTGCGACCCATTAACGGTATTTCTCCCTGAACAAAACACCATTGTATATCCATTCGCAGGAATTGAACCAGATGGAATCTGCCATTTAGTTAAATTACTTGATTTATCCGAAAGATAATAACCTGTTAAATTAAATGCCGATCCAGTTGGATTATACAATTCAACCCAATCTTCGTTATTTCCGTATGCATCTGTTAGTCCATTGATATTTGAACATGAATATTCATTCACAAAAACTTGACTTTGAGCCAAGATTGAAAATAATATGCAAGCAATAGCTGTAATTAGTGTCTTCATAGTTTCTAGTAACTTTCAATATTAATCAATATTATTGAATAAAGTATATCAATTAACTCAATTGTTAATACACTTAAAATGAATAAATAGTTGCTTTAAGTATTTAATTTTTAATCTTTTTTGATAAATGTCAATTATTTTTATTGCCTAAAATGTAAAATCTTCACTTTATTATTTCATATTTGTGAAAACTAAATGTAACATGATGAAATATTTAATAGCATTTTTAACTATTTTAAGCTTAAATTCTTGTAAAAAAGTAGAAGGGCCAGGAGGAACATCAACAATTAAAGGAAAAATTACTATCAATAATTACAATTCTCAAGGTACAGTTTTAGAAGGAACTTATGCTGGAGCTGATCAAGATATATACATTATATACGGTGATAAAGATTCAACTTTTGATAACGATGTAAAATCAAGTATTGATGGCACATTTGAATTCCCCTTTTTAGAAAATGGAAAGTATGCTATCTATGTTTATGAAGATGTTTTACCAATTGTCGTTGGAGGAAATACGAAAAAAGCAGTATTAGTCTCCACAGAAATTATGAAACGTAAATCAACAATTGATTTAGGTGAAATAATCATCAAGAAAAAATAACATGCGCAAATTTCTAATATTATTTGTAATTATCTCTTTTTCAAGTCAAGCCCAATTGACAAATGAATGCTGGACAGCTATAGGCATAAAAAGAAAAATAAATTCAAATTCAGAACTGAGTATTGATATCAACACAAGATCTTATTCTTATTCTTTTCAATTGATTTATCCCGAAATTACTTACAAATATAAATTTACAAATTGGTTCAAACCTTCCATCGATTATCGCTTATTAGACCAACGAAATAAATGGGGAAATTTTCATTTATCAAACCGATTAAATTTCAATTTAGATTTTGAAAAAACATTCAAAAAAAAATTTATAATTGGCTTTCGAATTCGGTATCAATCATCATTTTCAAGGACTGTCATTTTAAATAATTACAATCCAGATTTTGACCCTACTATCCGATTAAAACCAGCATTTCAATGGATGCCTAAAAAAAGTAAAATGACTTTTAACAGCGCTGTTGAATTTTTCTATAATCCACAAAATGTTATTGGTGGACATCAATTTACTAAAATTCGAGCTTCTGCTGGTACAGATATAAATTTAAAAGGTCCAAACAGTATCAGTATTAAATATTTATACGGAAAAAACATTAACGATACCAAATATAAATCTCAACATATTCTTTCAATTACCTATACTTTTGATTGGAAGAAAAAAAAGGAAGAATTAAAAAATAATTAAACTCACCCAACCATTTGAAAATTAATACGTCATATAGATATGTTGGTTAAAACGTTTTCCAACATCTGGTTTAAGTTTTCTTGCAGATTCCTGAAAAGAGGTCCATTTCTCTTACAAAACAAATTTATTTGTTTTTGGACTCTTTTCAGGTTTTTTTATGTAAAAAAATGAGGCTAACAAAGTCAACCTCATTCCCTTTTTATCACGAATTAAAATATCATTTCAATTAATAACCTCAGTTCAATTAATATTTTACACTCATATTTTAATTAAATTTGAAAGGACAAGGCTTGTTTTCACAGGTTTAGCGGTCTAAATCAAGAAGACACAGCGAAGGCTTTTCGAATTTAATTGAAAAGCATTTTGTACATTTCACCTATAAAAGTGATTTACTTCCCAAAAGCCTCTTGAAATAGCCCGCTATTCCTTCTAGTCTTTTAGTCGTAACTCCCTATTTATAGGCGATCTGATTGCAAAATATTAATCGAACTGAGGTTAATAAGCTCTTTCGTTTTTACCTTCGACCCAATTCATAAATGCTTTATTTACAACTTTATTTCCACCAGCTGTAGGATAATTTCCTGTAAAATACCAATCACCTAAATTATCAGGACATGAGACATGTAAATTTTCAACTGTTTGATAAATAATCTCTACTTCTGCCTTAATATTTTTCGGAGTTAATAATTCAGATATTTTCAAAGAAACTTGTTCCGGCGTAAAAGCATCGTAAATTTCTTTTACATAATTCTGAATTTGTTCTTTTGGTAAATGCTCTTGCTCTTTACATTTTTTGTAAACATCTTGGATTACTTGCTCTTTACCATTATCTTTCAATAATTGAATCGCTGCTTCAAAAGCTATAAAATCACCCATTTTTGCCATATCGATTCCGTAACAATCTGGATAACGAATCTGTGGTGCTGAAGAAACTACAACTATTTTTTTAGGATCTAAACGATCTAATATACGTAATATACTTTGTTTAAGGGTAGTTCCACGAACAATGCTGTCATCTATAACAACTAAATTATCTTTTCCCTGAACAACACTTCCATACGTAATATCATAAACATGCGCAACCAAATCATCACGTGAATCATCTTGTGTAATAAAGGTTCTTAATTTAGCATCTTTTATTGCTATTTTTTCAATTCGAGCACGCTGATAAATTATTTTATGTAAATCATCTGGAGAAGGATTTGCTCCTAAATTGATAATCGCCTTGTATTTTTCATCATTTAAATAATCTTCCAGCCCTTTAATTAATCCATAAAATGAAACTTCAGCTGTATTTGGAATAAATGAAAAAACTGCATTATTTAAATCATTATCAATTGCTTTCAAAACTTGAGGTACTACCGCTGCTCCCAATTTTTTACGTTCATCATAAATTTCAATATCATTTCCTCTAGAAAAATAGATACGTTCAAAAGAACACGCCTTTTTCTCTAACGGCTCATTAATCAACTTTTCCGAAACAGTGCCATCTTTTTTGATTATTAATGCATGTCCTGGTTGAATTTCTTTAATTACATCTGCCTTCAAATTAAAAGCAGTTTGAATAACTGGTCTTTCAGAAGCAACAACACAAACCTCATCATTTTCAAACCAATAAGCAGGTCTAATTCCAGCTGGATCTCTCAATACAAATGCATCTCCATGACCAAATAAACCAGCCATTGCATAACCTCCATCCCAAACATTTGAAGCTCTTTTTAAGATTTTTTCAATATTTAAGTTTTGAGCAATGTAATCATAGATTTCTTTTTTAGACAATCCTTTTTCTTTCAATTCAGCTACGATTGCATCGTTTTCCAAATCCAAGAAATGTCCTATTTTTTCTAATACCGTAACCGTATCTGATTTTTCTTTAGGATGTTGGCCAACTTCTACCAATACATCAAAAAGCTCATCTACATTTGTTAAATTAAAATTCCCTGCAACAACTAAATTTCTGGTAATCCAATTATTTTGTCTTAAAAAAGGATGACAACTTTCTATTGAATTTCTTCCAAAAGTGCCATATCTCAAATGTCCTAAAAACAATTCACCTGTAAATCCTGCATTTTTTTTCAAATACGCTACATCTTTTAACAAGCTTGGATTTTCTTCTTCAATTTGGTGAAAGCGTTCATTGATATGATCAAAAATATCTTGAATTGGTTTACTATCAATGGAACGTTGACGCGAAATATACCTTTCTCCGGGTTGCATATCAAACTTAATGTTGGCAACTCCTGCCCCATCTTGTCCACGGTTATGCTGTTTCTCCATTAATAAATGAAGTTTTTGCAAGCCGTAAAATGCTGTACCGTATTTATCTAGGTAAAATTGTAAAGGTTTTTTTAATCTTAAAAGTGCTATTCCACACTCATGTTGTATCGCGTCGCTCATTACTAATTGGATGAAATCTTGTGCAAATTTAATGTTTTTAAATTAAACCTTTTTATTAAAAAATCGTTCTAGTAATTAAAGTTTGTAAAAAGCAACTTTTAATATTGGAATACGTTAATAAATTAATGGCATAATTCACTCATTTAAAGTGTTTTTTGAAAAGTTTTAAGTTTAATTTGTATATTTGAAATCATGAGATTCATTCTTATATTGATTTTATTTTTCTTGGCCTTACCTGTTTATTCCCAACAGGAAGGAATTTTATTGCATCCTAACAAAGGACAATGGGATTTGCCAATTTTGTACAAAATCGAATTAAATTTAGGCGAAATGTTTCTGACTAAAGACGGTTTCACGTATGCTTTAAATGATTACAACATCAAGCATGGAAATCACGAAAAAAATCAGGAATTAAATGAAAATGATAAAATTGGATTTCAAATTTTAAAATCATCTTTTATTGGGTCTTCTTGGATGGGAGAAGTTGCTGAATCCAATCCTTCTCAAGCCTATCGAAACTATTTTCAAGGAAACAATCCTGATAAATGGAAATCAAAAATTTACAGCTATAAAACCGTTGAATTAAAAAATTATTACCCACAAATTAATTTTTTGGTGGAGGGACAATCTTCTAATTTGAAATATTCTTTTGTTGCTGCACCTCACGCTGATATTACTCAAATTCAGTATAAAATTGAAGGCTCTGATAAAATATATTTAGATGGAAATGGCAATTTACATATTACAAACAGATTTGGGGAAATTATCGAAAACAAGCCCATTGCCTGGAATGAAATAGATGGAAAAAAACAATTCGTTAAAGTAAAATTTAAACTTAAAAACAATGTTATATCTTTTGAATTCCCTAATGGTTATGATCAAAAAAACAAATTAATAATCGATCCTACATTAACCTTTTCAACTTTTACAGGTTCAACTATGGACAATTGGGGTATGACGGCCACACCTGATATGAACGGAAATTTATATGCTGGTGGTATCGTTTTCGTAGGTCCTGGCTCTTATCCTGCTACAACAGGTGCTTTCGACGTTACATTTAATGGAGGAACAAGTTTTTCATATACACTTAATGGTTCTACATACAATACCCCTGGTTTTGATGTTGCTATTTCAAAATTTAATAGTGCGGGAACTGCTTTGCTATATTCCACTTATTTAGGAGGCGCTGGAAATGAAGCTCCTCATAGTTTAGTATCAGATAATAACGGTGATTTATATGTACTTGGTGTTACAAGTTCTGCTAACTTTCCTGTACTCACCAATGCATTTGACAATTCATTTAATGGAGGGCCAAACATTACTGAAAATGAATTAGGATATAATGACGGTGCTGATTTGTTTATTGCTCATCTAAATGCCAATGGAACAACAATGGTTGGAGCTACTTTTATTGGTGGAACAGGCACAGATGGTGTAAATATAGGAACATTAAACTTCAATTATGGCGATCCGTTCAGAGGAGAAATTATTGTTGATAACGCTGGCTATATTTATGTTTCAAGCACCTCAAGATCATCTGATTTTCCAACTTTAAATCCCGTTCAAGGCACTTTACAAGGTTTACAAGATGCCGTTTTATTTAAAATAAATACTTCATTAACCACTTTGTCATGGTCAACATATTTTGGAAATAGTGGTTTAGAAACTGGAAATTCGGTTCAAATTTCTTCCAATGGATTTGTTTATATGGCTGGTGGTACAAATTCAAATTCATTAGCAATTGGGGTAGGCGAAGATCTTTCTTTCAACGGAGGAATATCTGATGGTTATTTATCCAAATTTAACGCTAACACAGGAAATATTATTTCTGGAACTTTTATGGGTTTAAATGAATATGATCAAGCATACTTTGTTCAACTAGATTTAAATAATGAGGTTTATGTTTACGGTCAAACTGAAAGTGATTGGGGAATTACAGCAGGACATTATGGTGTTCCTAATTCTGGCCAATTTATTCGAAAATATAATAACAATTTAACTTCAATTTTATGGACTACTATGATTGGTGCTGGTACTGGTCATGTAGAAATATCTCCGACTGCTTTTTTAGTATCTGATTGTTTTGATATTTATATAACAGGTTGGGGCGGAATTATTAATTCAAACTACAGCAATCAGGCTCAAAACAGTACCACTTTTGGTTTTCAAGTTACCGCAGATGCTTATCAAGGAACAACAAATGGAAGTAATTTTTATATTGCATTACTTGGACAAAATGCGAATACATTAAAATATGCTAGCTTTATGGGAGGAGCAAATTCCAGCTATAATCATGTAGATGGAGGAACGAGCAGATTCGATAAAAATGGTAAAATTTATCATGCTGTTTGTGCTGCTTGTGGTGGGCAAGATAATGGATTTACCACGACTCCAGGAGTATATTCACCGACAAATAATAGTACGAATTGTAATTTAGCTGCCTTTAAATTTGAATTAAGTTCTATTGAAGCAATCATCAGCGAACCACAAACTTACATTTGTATCCCAGAACCTGTAGTTTTTAATAATAATAGTGCAAATGGAAATTCATTTTTTTGGAATTTTGGAGATGGCGCTACTTCTACCGCTGTTAATCCTTCCCATTTATATGGCTCTGCCGGAATATACAATGTGACATTAGTAGTTTCTGATTCTAATGGTTGCTTTTCTGCTGATTCAATAGCCTTTCAAGTAGAAATAGGAGATTTTCAAGGAGGTGCTGTTCAGCCAGTTACTCCAATTTGTAAAGGATCAACTTATCAATTAGAAGCTTATGGTGGAGCAAATTATTTATGGTCTCCCTCCAATGTTTTAGACAATCCGGCAAGCCCAACTCCTTTTGCCACAATAGATGTTACAACAGATTTTACTGTCATTGTATCAGATAGCTGTGGGTCTGACACAATTACTATTACTTTACAAGTTTTTACTACTGAACCATTAATTAGTAATGATACATCAATATGTATCGGAAACAGTGTCCCTTTATTTGTCGGAAATACAGTTTCACAAAGTTGGACCCCTACAAATACATTAAACAATCCAAATTCAGCAACACCAATTGCAACACCTACAATTCCAACCATGTATTATGTCACCATGTTTACTACAGATAATTGTGAATTCCATGACTCTGTATTTGTAAATGTTTTTTATGATTCTCCTGTTCCAATAATTGAGGATACTGTAAAATTATGTAATGGCGATACTACGTTGTTAATTGTTTCTGGAGCTGAATCATACAATTGGCTTCCCAACTATCATATCAATATTTTGACTGGAGATTCTGTTTTAGTATCACCTGACTTTAACATGTACTATTATTGTGATTTTACAAACGCATGCGGAACTATTCGAGATAGCGTTTTTATGAAAATCCAAATTCCTGTTATTACTGCAGGAAACGATACGATAATTTGCCCTGGGGATAAGGCTCTAGTATGGGCTAATGGTGGAATCAATTATCAATGGTTCCCTATGAATTCTGTTGATAATCAATTTGGACAAACAACATTCGTACATCCCAATATAAATACAAATTATTTTGTTTTAGGTACAGATATTTATGGTTGTACGGATACCGCTTTTGTAGAAGTTGATTTGTATCCTCAAATTTATATTCAAGCTTGTCCTGATATTTATGCTTTTCAAGGTGATGTTGTAACATTATATGCAAATACGAACATTGGTGGAACATATACTTGGTCGCCATCAGAACATTTAAGCTGTGTAAATTGTATGACTCCCTCTGCTAATCCAAATCAAAATTATACTTATACTGTCACTTTAACAGATAGCCATGGATGCATTGCAACTGATGATGTGAAAATATTTTACGATGGTATTTTGTATGTTCCCAATACTTTTACACCCGATGGCAATATGTTCAATAATGTTTTTAAAGCTATAGGTGGAAACATCATTTCGTTTAAAATGGAAATATTTAATCGTTGGGGGGAATTAATTTTCAGCTCTAATTCAATGGATGAATCTTGGGACGGCACTTATAATGGATTACCTTGTCCAATCGGAACTTATACTTGGAAAATAGAATATAGCGATTACAATAACTCCCGAAAAATGTTAGTTGGGCACGTAAATATTGTTAAATAACTAATCTAGCTTTAAAAAATTAGGTTAAAATTATTTTGAGGTTCTGAGGTTCGAATATTGAAAGTATGTAGTTAGATGCAAGTTTAGAGGTTCACGCTTTGAACTTGGGGGAAATCGGAAAATTTTAAATTTCGTTTCGGTTTAAGTTCACTGAGGAAAACTAGAAGAAAGAAAGAAATAATAAATATTTAAGTTAAAAATGAGAATCTTTCTGACATTTATTTGCATTCTAAGTTACCATTTTGGTTACTCGCAAAAACAATTGACTTTGATAATAGATACAATAGATTTTATTGATGATTTTGATAAATATCATTTTAAAGTTTATCTGACCAATCAAGGTTTTTCAGATTTAGGAGAAATAGATACTAATTCTCAAATTTCAAGTCAAAATTACCCAAACTTTAAGACGACTATAAATGTAAAAACTGACTCAACTAAAATTCAGATTCCAATAGACAAACAAAATGGGGTTCTTGAACTTAGTAATATTTATTATCTGGATACTATTAGAATAAACCATCTGGAAATATACAGTAACTGTTACAAGGACACTGTAAAAACTAGACTTGAATATTACAGCGTAAAAAACGATAGTATTTCGAACGAACCTTATAAAGTGAAATTTAAGAAAAGTATTAAAAAATCTACGTGTAAATACAAACCTCCATACAAAACAATGTTGACTATAAATGGCCAAAAATATTATGTAAGCATCCAAAAAAAGGAGTCAAATATTAATTATATGCATGGGCATGGCTACAAACCAAAACAAACAGAAAAAAATCATGAACACTATTCAGGTTCGAAAATTTATATATGTTCAACTACCATACACTCTATAAATGTGATAACAATAAATATAAAATAAAACCATCGCCCAATAAGTGTTATACAACAACGAGCAAAACCTGCTAGCCAGCGGACGCATAGTGCCAAAATTATAGCTAATACTTGTAGAATGTATGACCTAGAAAAATAAATAATTTATGGAAAGAATTATTATTTTTCAAGTCTAGTCCCAGCACTATCATTTGGTCTTCAAAAGCAATGCTTTTTTTTGGTTCAAGCTAAAAAGAACAAACGATAATTTTAATAACGAAGCGAAATTTTAAGCAAAAGTGAAATAATTTTAGATTTAATTAAAATCTGAGTGTAAAATATCAATCGAACTGAGGTTATTATTATCTTTGAATCATGAGTTCAATAAATGATTTGAACAACTGAATTAATTTAAATAAAATAAAATCACTTTTAGAGGTAAAAACATGCATATTATTACAGTAAAAGAATTAAAATCAATGATTGATCATAAAGAAGATTTTCAATTAATTGATGTGAGAGAAGATTATGAATATGAAACCGCTAATATTCAAGGTTTACACATTTCTTTAAGTGAAATTCCTGTTCGACATGAAGAAATTTTAAAAGATAAAAAAGTGATTATTCACTGTCGTTCTGGAGTACGAAGTGCAAATGCAATTGCTTTTTTAGAACAAAGTTTTGGTTATGACAATTTATATAATCTTGAAGGAGGGATATTGGCTTGGGCGAGAGAAATTGATGATACTTTAGAGGTTCATTAATCTTTTCTAAAAAAATATGAAAACTAAAAATATTAAAGTAGTTATTCTATTAGGAATAGTTTCTTTGGCAAGTATATTGTTTACTCAAATGGTCTGGATACGCAAAACAATTGCTATTCAAGAAACAAACATTGCCATTCAAGAAAAAGATGACTCTTTAAAACTAAAACAGTTTTCTGAACAAACGCACATTGCACTCCGAAATGTATTGGAAATAATTACGAATCAACATGAAGATAGCGTTGATTTATACGGAGCTGTTAAACAATTGAGTACAAATTACTTTGTTGTAGATATAAGTGAAGAATTACATCCTTATTACCTCGAAAATTTACTAAAGCGAGAACTTTATAATGAAAATATCCGAGAAGATTTTCAATACGGAATTTACGATTGCTTTTCTGATTCAATTGTTTTTGGAAATCTAATCAAATTTACAAAAGATTCGCTATATGCCCCTGCCACAGATACCATGATTGGCATTACATCAGAAAAATTAAGGTGGAAAACAGATGGACATTATTTTACAGTTTATTTCCCTAATATTGTTGGAAAAGAAATAAATCCTACCAATGTTGACATATATTCACCCTGGTTTTTTGTAATTATTATTGTAATTATCGTCTTATTCTTTTTTAGTTATACTTTACTTGTAATCCTCAAACAAAAAAGATTATCTGAAGTAAAAAACGATTTTATCAATAATATGACGCATGAATTAAAAACCCCTATTTCTACGATTGGATTATCGAGTGAAATGCTTTTAAAAAATGATTTCAAAGATGATCCGGAACGCTTAAAAAGATATGCTGAAATAATCTACAAAGAAAATAAAAGACTTGAAAATCAAGTTGAAAGAGTGCTCAATGTTGCAAAATTGGATAAAGAAAAATTAGTTTTGAAAAAGACTAAAATTTACATGCACGAAGTCATTGATGAAGCCAAAGAAATTTTTGAATTTAACCAAATTGAAGAAGGAACTATTCAACTACAATTAAATGCCGAAAGTGATTTAATAATAGCTGATTCTGTACATATTACTAATGTTATTTATAATTTAATTGATAATGCAATTAAATACAGTGATAAAAATATTGACATTTTCATTAAAACTTACAATGACAAAAAAAGTTTTAATATAGAGATTGAAGACCATGGTTTAGGAATTAAAAAAGATGACCTTAAAATGATATTTGATAAATTTTATAGAGTTCCGACAGGTAACCTGCATAATGTGAAAGGTTTTGGTTTAGGACTATATTATGTCAAATTAATCATAGATGAGCATGGAGGTTCAATCAATGTGAAAAGTAGTTATGGAAAAGGAACTACTTTTATTATTAGCTTGCCTATAAAATAATAAATTGCAAGTATCAAGATCTATTTATCTTCAATGAAATTAAAAAAGAAAATTATCCTTATAACCTCAGTTCGATTAATATTTTGCAATCAAATCGCCTATAAATAGGAAGTAAATCACTTTTTATAGGTGAAATGTACAAAATGCTTTTCAATTAAATTCGAAAAGCCTTCGTTGTGTCTTCTTGATTTAGCCCGCTAAACCTGCGAAAACACGCCTTGTCCTTTCAAATTTAAACAGCAAATCATTGGATTTAAATATGCGTATTGCTCCGATTTATAAAGAATTAGAACATGAGTTACGTAAAGTTATTGGTCAAGAATTGGATAGAGGAAAAGTTGATGTTACAGTTACCATTGAAAGTACTGGTGAATCAAAAGCCTATGCAGTCAATCAAGATTTAGCAAAAGCTTATTACCAAGATTTAAAAAAAGTAAATGACGCAATTGGTGAAAAAACAGAAGATTATCTTTCTATTATTTTAAGAATGCCCGACATTTTAACAAATGAAAAAGAGGAATTAACAGAAGATGAAAAAAACTGGCTAATTGAGTTGCTGACTGAATCTACTAATCATCTAAACACTTTTAGACGTCAAGAAGGGGAAGCTCTTGAAAAAGAATTTACCGAAAGAATTGAAGATATTCGAAGATTACTTTTAGAAGTTCCTTCATTTGAGCAAGAGCGAATTTCTGTGATTAAAGAACGTATGCGTAAAAGTTTAGAAGAAATTTCAAATTCTTCCTATGATGATAATCGCTTAGAACAAGAAATGATTTTTTACATTGAAAAACTAGATGTCTCAGAAGAAAAAATGCGTTTGATGAATCATTTAGATTATTTCTTAGAAACAATGGTGTTGCCTTCAGCGGGGAAAAAATTAGGATTCATTTCTCAAGAAATTGGACGTGAAATCAATACGCTCGGAAGTAAAAGTAATCACGGAGAAATGCAAAAATTAGTTGTTGATATGAAAGACAATTTAGAAAAAATTAAAGAACAAATATTAAATACTTTATAACAATGTCAACTGCGAAAACCGGTAAATGTGTTATTTTTTCAGCTCCATCAGGTGCCGGAAAAACGACTATTGTACATCATTTATTGGGGCAAAATTTAGATTTAGAATTTTCTATTTCAGCATGTAGTAGAGAGCCACGCCCAAATGAAATAAATGGAAAAGATTATCATTTTTTAGGGGTCGATGGTTTCCAAAAAGCGATAAATGAAAATGCTTTTATTGAATGGGAAGAAGTATATACTGCAAATTATTATGGAACATTAAAAGCTGAAATTGAAAGAATTTGGGAAAAAGAAAAAATAGTTATTTTCGATGTTGATGTAATAGGTGGTTTAAATTTAAAAAGAATTTTCGGTGCAAATGCCTTGGCAATTTTTGTCCAACCTCCAAGTTACGATGAATTAGAAAAAAGGCTAAGGCATCGAAGTACTGAGACAGAAGATAAAATTCAACAACGAATGTCTAAAGCTAAAACAGAATTGACACATGCGGATGAATTTGATTTTGTTTTGGTAAATGACGATTTAGAAAAAGCATGCTTAAAAGCAAAAGAACTGATTTTAGATTTTAAGCAAAAATGAAAGTAGGACTCTATTTTGGAACATTCAATCCCATTCATGTTGGACATTTAGTTATTGCTAATTACATGGCTGATTTTACAGATTTAGATCAAGTTTGGCTGATTGTTTCTCCTCAAAATCCTTTGAAAATAAAATCTTCATTATTGCCAGATTATCATCGTTTGGCGATTGTAAAAGAAGCGATTGAGAATAACCCTAAATTACGAGCAAGTGACATTGAATTTCATTTATCTAAACCAAGTTACACCTCAACAACCTTGGCTTATTTAAAAGAAAAATATCCTGAAAATGAATTTTCTTTAATCATGGGTGAAGATAATTTGAGAACATTGCATAAATGGTATAACTATGAAATCTTATTAAAAAACTATACTTTTTATGTCTATCCAAGAGTTTTAACCATGCAAGAAGAGCAAGAAGTTGTTGCGATTGGTTTTAATTCTAAAAATAATTTTTCAGAATTGGAAAATATAAAAATTTGCAATGAAGCACCTGTCATGAAAGTTTCAGCGAGTTTTATTCGGCAAGCAATTAAGGAAGGTAAGGATGTTCGATATTTATTGACAGAGCCTGTACGAAAATACATTGAAGAGATGAATTTCTACAAATAACAATGAAGCAAACCGATAAAGCAATTTTGTTAAATCGTATTTCATATAGTGAAAGCAGTTTTATCGTTACCTATTATACGTTTGAGAATGGAGTTCAAAAATTTATTTTTCAAGGGGCAAAAAAGAAAAAAGTTCCTTTATATCCATTGTTAATTTCTGAAATCACTTATTATAAAAGACCTGATAGTGAATTAGGTAAATTAACATCCGCCGAATCTACCAATACATTAACAACCCTTTCTTTCAATCCTATTAAATCTACAATTTCGTTTTTTATCGCAGATGTTTTAATAAAATGCTTAAAATCAGAAGAAAAAGATGAGGAATTGTTTCAATTTTTAGAACAATTCATTTTAACCTTTAATACGACTGAAGAACTTAGTCATATCCCTGTTTTTTTCATGACAGAATTTTCAAAACATTTAGGGATTTCTCCTATTATTCATGATCCGAATACAAACTACTTCAACATTTTTGATGGCGAAATTACAGCAATCAAACCTATTGGAGATGTATATTATAAACAGGAAATTGCAACATTGATAGCAAATTATTTAAACTATAAATTTGACCATGAAACCTTTACTAAAACGATAAGAAAAGAAGCTTTAAGAACAATGATTCATTATTATCAAGTTCATATTCCAAGGTTTAATGATTTAGTTTCATTACCAATAATTGAAGATATTTTATATAACTAAACACCTATTCTGTATTATTTTATCAGGAATTCAGACGAAATATTTAGAAACAATTTCTCAACTTCATTAAAAATGAAATACATTATTTCGTGTCTTTGATATATGCTTTTGAAAAATCAATTGTTTCCATGGAATTGGTTTTAAAGTCTCTCAAACGAGCATTTACCATAATGATAAAATCATCTGTAAGAATTGGCATTACAGGGCTTTTATCAATAATTAACTGATCACATTTGACCATTAAAGCATTTCGCTTATCTGGATTCAATTCTCTTAAAGATTGTTCGTATAATTTATCATACATTTCATTTTTGAATTTTGTATTATTCAATAAATAATTTGAACCATGAATATTTCCACCATAGAAAACAGATAAAAAAGTTTCTGGATCTGGATAATCTGCAATCCAGCCAGCTCTCCAAATTTTCGCTTTTCCTGATGCGATGGCTTCATTACGTTCTTTAATTGTACACAATATTATTTTTAATTTCAACTGTAAATTTTTATTCAAATCATCAACGACACCTTGCACCATTTTATGAATACTCGATCCTTCTTTAGCGTTTACATAAATAGATAATGCAGGAAAATTTTTACCATTTGGATAACCCGCTTTTGCCATCAATTCCTTAGCCTGCTCTGGATTATAAGTAAATCCTTTCACTTGCTTATTAGGGTAAATATCCATCGGGGGAACAAATCCATTTGTAGCTGGGTAACCCTCTCCCTCTAGATAAGTTTCAACAATGTTTTGTCTATTTATTGCTAAATTAAAAGCTCTACGCACATTTTCATTTTTGAACTCTTTACTTTGACAAGCAAAAGCAATGTAAGCTGTGCTCAAACTCGATTCATTTTCAATTTTATGTTTTACATTTAATCCTTTTAGAGCGTCTTGCAAAGTCCCTAAAATGTGTTCGATTTCTTCTACCGGAATTTCTAAGACTAAATCTATTTGTTTTTTTCTAAACGCAATTAACTCGCTTTTTTTATCTTTTGAATACATTAAATTAATTTTATCCAAAAAAGGTAATTGATTTCCAAAATTATCTTTTAACCAATAATTCGGATTTCTTTTCAATACAATTGATTCATTTGTATATTTTTCTAGCATAAATGGTCCTGTACCAACAGGATGATTCTTCACGTCTTTTCCATATTTATCATAAGCTTCTTTTGGAAAAATACTTAATCCTGTATGAGAAAGCACTTTATCTAATCCTGAAAATGGTTCGGAAAGTTCTATTTTTAAAGTATATTCATCTATCACTTTAATACCAGCTACCCCTCCTTCTATCAGACTGTTTTGGGTTTTTTCTAAATACTCTTTAGCTCCTTTGATATGATTTGCTAACAAATAACTTACTTGATTTTCTGGTAATCCTGAACAAGCAATATCCAATGAAAATTTAACATCTGCAGCTGTTACATCCCGCACTCCACTACTGAAACAAGCATCTTCATGAAATTTTACACCTTTTCGAATTTTAAAAGTATAAACAGATGCATTGCTATTTGATTCAAACGACTCAGCAATACAAGGTACAACTTTCATTGTTGTTAAATCAATTTTAAACAAGGGTTCAAATATCTGATTTAAAATTCTTTGAGAAAATACATCTATTGATTCTATTGGGAATAAAGAAGAAATTTTTTCAGACGACATAAATTTCAATTCGCCTCCATATTGTTTTCCTCCAACAGCAATTAAATCAGATGTGTTTTTTTCTGTTCCAGAGCATGAAAAAAATAATACTGTAAAGAGTGAATATATAAAATAGTGTTTTATATGCATTTTTGGTTTTTTTGTTTTTACAATGTTTGAATATAATATTCTAAAATTAAAATTCCTAATTTCTGAAGTCTTTTCGAAAATATTTATATAAATCCAACTTTTAACCGAACTCTTTTCAAAACATCTTTGGCGATTTTTCGAGCTTTATCAGCCCCTAATGCCAAGGCTTCATCTATTTTAAATGTATTAGACATCAAATCATTATACATCAATCGTTCTTTTGAAAATTTTTCCAAAATTAATTCAAACAAAGCAATTTTTGCATGGCCATATCCATAATTTCCAGCTAAATAATTGGAACGCATTGTTTCGATTTCATCATTCGAAGCTAACAATCTATATAAAGCAAAAATGTGGCAAGTATCTGGGTCTTTGGGTTCTTCCAACTCTTTACTATCTGAGACAATTGACATCACTTGTTTTTTCAATTCTTTTTCAGGTAAAAAAACATTAATGAAATTGTTACGTGATTTACTCATTTTCTCACCATCTGTTCCTGGAACTATTTTAGTTTCTTCACTAATTTTAGATTGAGGCCTTACAAAAGTCTCTCCCATAGCATGATTAAATCGATCAGCTACATCTCTGGTAAACTCCAAATGCTGTTCTTGATCTTTTCCAACAGGAACTATTTCGGCATCATATAATAAAATATCAGCAGCCATTAGCATCGGATACGTAAATAAACCCGCATTCACATCTCCTAATCGATCTGATTTATCTTTAAATCCATGTGCTAAAGTTAACCTTTGATATGGAAAATAGCTCAATAAATACCACATCAATTCTGTCACTTCAGGCACATCACTTTGCCTATAAAAAGTAGTAATTTCAGGGTTTATCCCAAAAGCCAGCCACGTTGCAGCGGTTGAATAAGTGTTTGATTTAAGCAATTCTCCATCTTTAATTTGGGTCAAAGAATGCATGTCAGCAATAAACATAAATGATTCATTTTTAGAATCATTTGCCATTTCGATAGCAGGAATAATTGCGCCTAATAAATTTCCTAAATGTGGTGTTCCTGTACTTTGAACCCCTGTTAGAATACGAGCCATTTCTGATTAATTTTGTGCTAAATTACTGATAATTTTACCAAATTTTTATATCATTGTTTGGTTGTATTCGATTTTTGTATATTTGGTAAGTGAAGATTTGGAAATTTATTGGTGGTAATACATGGAAATTATATGTAGGAATTGTTTTTTTTCTTACAGGAATTTTATTGTATCCCATTTTTTTAATTTTTTTATATTCAGAAAAAGGTAAAAAATTCTGTTTTAAACTTTCGGTTTGTTGGAGTTGGTTAATTCGAATTTTTTGTTGTTATCATGTTCACAAGGTAAAAAAATCAGAATTGCCTAATGGTCCTTATATTATCATTTCAAATCATGCTTCTTATTTAGATATTTTTTTAATGTGCACCATTTTACCTGAACATCCCTTTATTTTTTTAGGCAAAAGTGAACTTTTAAAATATCCCATTTTAGCAACCTATTTCAAAAAACTACATATCCCTGTTTTTAGGCACGACAAAAGAAAAGCAGCGCAATCATTTATTCAAGCTAAAAAAGCGGTTAAAAATGGCTGGAGCTTGATGATTTTTCCAGAAGGAGGAATAGCAGATGAACATTTACCGAAAATGATGCCTTTTAAAGATGGTGCTTTCAAATTAGCGAAGTCACTTCATGTATCAATTGTTCCATTAACATTTACAAACAATCACCTCTTATTTTCAGACCCGAGTATGTGGTTTGGCGGAGCATATCCTGGGATTTCAAAAGTGCATATTCATCATTATATCTCTGCTGAAGAAATTCAAAATATGGATGAAAAAGTATTACTGAAAAAATGCTTTGACATCATCAACCAACCTTTATTAGAAAAATATCCAGATATGGAATCTTGGACTCTTAAATGAATTTTTATACCTCCAAATTATCGTATGTTTCAAACGAATCACGTTGAATGAATCTTACTTTTTCTTATCTTTGTGAAAATTTTTTCTATGAGAGTTTATTTAGATAATGCAGCAACAACACCCGTAGCACCAGAGGTAGTAGAGGTTATGATTCCAGTTTTAAGAAACGAATTTGGTAATCCTTCTTCCACTCACTTTTACGGCAGACAAGCAAAAGCATCCATCGAAACATCTCGTAGAAGTATTGCTAAAATCTTGAATTGCCAACCTTCTGAAATCATTTTTACTTCAGGAGGAACAGAAGCAGATAATATGGCTCTTTTCTCATCTGTTAATCTCATGGGCGTTAAACATATTATTACTTCAGCAATTGAGCATCATGCAGTTGGACATACAGCTGAGGCACTTGAAAAATCGTTAGGTGTTCGGGTAAGTATCGTAAAATTAGACTCCAAAGGAAATGTAGATTTAAAAGATTTAGAAAATCTATTAATTACAGAAGATAAAACTTTAGTTTCATTGATGCATGCAAATAATGAAATTGGAACACTTTTGCCTTTGAAAAAAGTTAGTGAAATGTGCCGTAAATACAATGCTTTGTTTCATTCTGACACTGTACAAACGATGGGACATTATCATTTTGACTTACAGGAGTTAGATATTGATTTCATTACATGTGCTGCCCATAAATTCCATGGTCCAAAAGGAGCCGGATTTTTATATGTTAATAAAAAAGCAAAAGTTGAATCTTTAATCCATGGGGGATCTCAAGAAAGAGGTTTACGAGGAGGAACTGAAAATGTTTATGGGATTGTTGGTTTAGCAAAAGCAATGGAACTAGCTTATGAAGATGTGGGAGGGCATCAAAGACATGTACAATCTTTGAAAAACTACATGATTGAAAAATTACAAAATACTTTCAGTGACATTTCATTTCATGGAGAGATTAATCCTGAGAAAAGTTTATATACAGTATTAAATGTTTGCTTTCCAAAAACTGAAAAAGGGGGAATGTTGCTTTTTACTTTAGATTTAAAAGGAGTTGCTTGTTCGGGAGGAAGTGCTTGTACATCTGGAGCAGCAAAAGGATCTCATGTTTTAGAAGGAATTGGAGCAGATACAACAAAGCCAAATGTTAGATTTTCATTTTCACGATACACCACGAGAGAAGAAATTGATTTTGCATTAGAAAAAATTGTTGAAGCCTTTGAAGTAACTCTTGCCTAGTTGATATAGACAGTTTCTATATCATTCGCAATAATATTTAATATTCTATCCTTTGAAATTTGCTTAATCTAAAACTTTATGTATTTTTGATTAAAGTGAAATTATTTGAAAGGCGTAAAACACATATTAATTTTAAGCTCTTGGTATCCATCAAGAAACAGACCTTTTTTAGGGAATTTTATTCAACGGTTCGCCAAATTAATTTCTAGTAAATATCGTGTAACTGTTTTATATACTTGCTCTGATATTGCACTAAATAAAATTGAAATTTCAGAAAATTTAAAAGGAAATTTACGGGAAATTATTGCTTACCATCCTAAGGGTAAAACACCTTTTCATACGTTATATTATCAATATAAAGCTTTTAAAAAAGGATTAAACATTATTCAAAAGGTAGATATTATTCATGCCAATGTTTTATTAACAAAAGGAATTCAATTTCTCATTGCGAAACGGAAATTTAAATGCCCGCTTTTAGTTTTAGAACATGCGTCATATTACAGACCTGAAGTCAAAGAATCTCGTAATATTTATGAAAAAATGATTTTTGCTTTAGTAAAACCAAAAATTGATCAGCTTGCTGCGGTTTCTGAACTATTGAAAAGTGATTTAAAAAGTGATTTTCCAAATAAAGACATTCAAGTTCTTCCTTATCATGTTGATTTAACCTTATTTAAACCTAAAAAAATAAGCGCTGATGAAAAAATATTACACGATAACTCCCATTTTAAATTTATACATATTTCAACATTAGACGAAACAGTAAAAGATCCAAAAGGAATTATTGATGCGTGTAAATTATTAATAAATGGAGGGATAACCAATTTTCATTTAACATTCATTAGTGATGAACCTTATGGAAAATGGGAAACCTATGCTTATTCAAAAAAATTAACCGATTATATTTCATTCATAGGACCCTTACAATGGGGTGAATTAGTACCGCATTATCAAGAATCTGACGCTTTTATTTTATTTTCAAAGTATGAAACTTTTTCAATTGTTTTAGCTGAAGCATGGTCTTGTGGTATTCCAGTAATTACTACCCCTGTCGGTATTGGAAAAGATTTACCTGCTGAATTAGGATCACAAGTAGAGGTAAATAATCCCGAAAGTTTAGCAAAAGCCATGCATCGTATGATTATTCGAAAAAGAGAATTTGATTCTGTTGCTATTCGAAAATATGCGAATCGATTTTCTCCAAAAAATGTTTTAATGACTTATGATGGCATTCTTCAAAAAATAAATATTAAATAAAATTAATGAACAAAAATTTGGTTCATACAGAAGTTGTACTTCACCTTCAATCAAAAATTGATGCATTATCAGTATTATTGAAAGATGTTTGTAACTCTACATCCGAAGATTCTAAAAGTTCTGCTGGAGACAAACATGAAACTTCAACATCAATGGCTCAATTGGAACAAGAAAAATTATCAAATCAGATCCAAGAATTTCTAAAAATGAAAGCTGTTTTATTGAAATTAAATCCTGAAAAAAACCATATTAAAATTGAGCTTGGAAGTTTAGTAGAAACAAATAAAGGTTGGTTCTATTTTTCAGTTGGTTTAGGTTTAATAAAAATAAAAGAAATAGGTGTTTTTTGTTTGACTCCTATTTCCCCTATTGGTCAACTATTAAATGGAAAAATGGCAGGAAATTCAATTTCTTTTAACAACTCAGAAACGAATGTTATAAATGTTTTGTAAAACTCCTTTATAATATGAACCAAGTTCGAATAAAATATTCTTCAAATCTACTTCGCCACCGATTTTAATTTCCTGTAATCTCTGAAATCTAAGCGATGATTCATGATTTGATTTGGTTGATAATTGGAATTATATAATTCATAAACTCAGTCATTGTAAGGACATAAAGGTTTCTAACGGATAGAAACGACTAAATTCGGCTAACTATTTTGCTCAATAATTACGGTAATCATTCCATAAACAGCTACGAATCCCTACCGTTAAATAATAAGTCGGTTCATGAATATAGGTGTTAATTCTCAATTGATTTTCCATGAAAATTTGCAAGTTCGTTGCACTGTCTATTCTGTATGCCGTTGATAAAATTATTCGCGAACCATTATTTCCATTTCCTTGACCAATCAAGTTGTTATATTCATGTGGACGATTATTATACGATTGATAAATATCTCCACCATAACTTAATCCATCTTTTTTATCATACCCTTTTAAAAAATAACTGGCAAAAAATTTAATAATCCAATTCTCTCTTTGCCATTTTGCTTCCACTAAAAGTTCTGCAAAACTTCCTCCATAAGGATGAGCTAACGCATAACCTTGATTTCCATAATTTTCTGAATAATGTGCATGTGAATAAGTGTAAGGTCTAGCAAAATTAAACTCAGATCTGTAAAATATTTGACCCATTTTCGTTTTAACTCTACCTTTAATACCTAATTGTGCTCCGTATTTATTTCCCCACCATTTAGACCTGGCTTTTAATTCTCCCAATAAAAATTCATCCAAAACAATTTGTCCGTAGAGTGTATGTTTTTTATATTTTGCAGAAAAATGAAAGCCCATTATAATATTATCGGAAGAACCCATTGAATATTCTTGCGGTCTATAAAAAATAATTGGATTCAGGTATTCAGCATCAAAACCTCTGTTTAAAGTTGTATCTTTTGGCTGAAAAACAACCGTCTCAAAAAATCCCAAATTTAGCCATTTTGTAGCATTGATGCTTAAATAATGAGTCCCTGCATATTTAGATTTCCAATTTTTTTTAACTTCTTCTCTGTAAAATTGATACAACATTAAGTATTCAATCCTCCAAAACTTTGCTCTAATTTGAGCAAAAGGAGATGCAACTGAATAATCGCTTAATAACAATGACCGGTTGCCTTCTCCGATAAAATTATTATCAATTCCTGCTTGGAAATTAAAAATATGATTCGGTGAAAAAGAAATGCGTCCTCGAATATCAGTATATTGAATACTACTGTTTTTTGCTCTTGAAAACACATAAGCTTTTGGTTCTAAAAAAGAATTATCAACTTTCCCTAAACCTTCAATTGCAGCCACACGGAAAAACCATTTATTTGCAAACTGGCTTTCTATAGATGCTCCTAAACCTGTTCTATATTGTAGATTAGAAGGTGTAAATCCAATATCCAACAAGCCATTTATTGTGAAATAATTTGAACTTATTCCTTTTGAAATAAAACCTATTTTAGATTTAGTGGGTATTTGTGTGTTTGAAATTGCAGGTAATATTTCTGAATGAAATGATAAATCAGTTGTTTGAATTGTATCGCAAGGTAATTCTTCATACAAAGGTTTTACTTGTACTTGAGCAACAGACAAATGAGAAATAAAAAAAACAACTAATAAAAATACTTTCATCAAAAATCGTTATAATGATTAATAATTCCGGTTCTTAACCCAAAATTCAAAAAATTTGTTTTGAAATTATCACTATTAAAATCAACTCGTTGAACCCATGTTGCAAAAACGGTAAAATTTATTTTTCGATTTATTCGATAACCAGCTTCAATTTGATGATGATAAATTTGTTTGTTTTGAATGGGATTATTTTTTGAAACTGCTAATAAAAAATTAGCTTCATAATTTCTTAATTGATACATAATTGTTTTATAATCAATGTAAAACCTTTTATATTCATAATTAAAACGAATAATAAATTCTTGAAATCCATTTCCTTTCGTATGTGCTAATGGCAAATTGCATTGGGAATAATTTAATCTTCTATTTACAGTAGCAACATATAATGAATTAGGAACATCATTGTATTCTAATTGTAGCATCAAGTTTTTAATTTTAAAAAAATTATACCCTCTAATTCCAAATTGAAAACCAAAATGTTTTGAATTTAAATTAGACATTGCAATTTGAGAATATACTCTATAATTTTTCAATAAAACGCCTTCTATATTTAATCCTAGTATAGAATTCATCTGATTGTAATTTGAATATAATGCTTCCGTTAAACCAGGAATAGGATTATAAAAAAAATTATTTACTTTGTGCGAAGTTACAGAATCTCCTTTACTCCATATAATTCCTTCAAAAGCACTGATTGAAAAAAAATCAAATGGTTTAAATGTTGCATAATTAACCGAATATCCTTTAGGTTCATAATATGCTTCATCTGTTGTTTTAATTGGTCTTCTCAATAAATTAAACATTTTTTCACGCATGCAAACTATCGAAAATCGTTTACTCAAATTATAATTAATCTGAAAATATGGTCCATTAATACTATTATCTGACAACAATAACGAACGATGGCCAGCCCCAATGAAATGGGAATTATTTCCTACTGCGATTTGAATTTTTTTAATCGGTGAATAAACAATACTTCCTATTGCATAAGCATAATCATAACCATTTTCTTTAAACGGCTTCGTACGTGCAGCTCCTGGAATCACGGCATTTAAAGTACTGTAGCCTCCATTATTTGGATATAGTTCACCTATCGAATTATAATATGCCCGTTCATAATCTAAAAAACGTGCTTGGTTTTCATAAAATGCAGTTGAATAAGAAAAATTTTTAAATAAATCTCCTTCTATTTGCAACCCTCTTGTATTTTGATAATATTTTGTTGGTACGGTATCAGCTCTGTTTTCACCTTTTGAAATATCCATTAAAGGAGTGATTGAAAAATTATAATTTTCGCCTTTTACTTGAATTAAATAATTTTTCAAGAGCATTTCAGTAAAATCATAATATTGAATAGAAGTATCGGCATTTAGCGTCTGTAAATCAAATTCATTTTCTGAAACAGGAAAAAAAGAGCCATTTAAAAAACTTTTACCTTTTAACGGAGAATAAATTTTATCTTTAAAATAGGAATGAATCGGAGCAAAATTTTGTTGTGACCAACTCAATAAAAAACAAAAGCAAAATAATATACTTAATAACGGTTTTGTTTTAGCAATAAAAAATGGATTGAATAAACTTTCTTTATTATAAATTAATGAATTCCCCGTTTCTACGTCATAAATTACTCCTCCTAAAGCTTCTAAAATTGCTTGGCCTGCAGCAATGTCCCATTCCATTGTGGGTGTAAAACGAGGATATACATCTGCCGTTCCTGTTACCAAATCAAAAAATTTTAGGGCGCTTCCTTTTTTAAGAAATTCTATTTCAGAATGTTTCACTTTTAATTCTTCAATAAAATCAGCAGAAGCTCCTGAATGTGGTGATCGTGATGTCGCCATAATTAATGGAGAATTATATTGGGTTTTAGCCTCAATCTTTTTCCATTTACAAACATCGTTGACATCTTCAAAAAGAGAGATATACACTCCTATTTCTTTGCTTCCAAACAATACTTTTTGTTCTACTGGCCATGCAATTACTCCAAAAATCGCTTTCCCTTCATCAATTAAGGCAATATTTACAGCAAATTCGCCATTTCTTTGAATATATTCTTTTGTCCCATCCAATGGATCAACACACCAATTTAATTTCCAATTTTTGCGAATTTCATAGGATTCATGAACACTTTCTTCTCCTAAAACAGGAATATTTGTTTCTTTAAGAATCTCTAAAATCAATTGAGAAGAAGCATAATCAGCCTCTGTTACTGGTGATCCGTCTGTTTTAATTTTTGAATCAAAACCTTTTTCATAATAATGCATAATCACCTCCGATGCTTTGATCGACGCTTCAATTGCTTTTTGATATGTGAAAGATAAAATATTCAATAAATTTCAATTGATTCAAAGATAATAAGATAAAATAAAAAAAGAGACTTATCACTAAATCTCTTTTAAAATAACCAAAAGTTAATTTTGAAATTACTCAATTATTTTTTGCTCAATCACTTGATAAATTTCATCTGTGTTTACATCTCGTATATAAATCAAAAGATGCATATTCTCAGGAACATAAACATGTCCAGAAGTTGGGTGTGCGGCTGGAATAATGTAACTGTAGTGTAATCTATAGTTACCACTTACATCCTTGTCATCTTCTGTAATTGTTCTCCCAAAAGGTTTATTATCTATTGTTGCTCTTAAAATATCTTTATGTACATACGTTTCATTATGCACATTTCCTATCATTTTTTGTGGGCCAACTATTGAATCTTCAATTAAACAGACAACCATTTTTAATTTATCTACAGTAACACCAACTGGGGCTATATCTGTATGCAAGTATAAACCTCGCATTGCTGGATTGTAATAAATTTGTGACCTCAATTTAACTTTTAAATCATTTGCATTGATTAATTCCGTTGTTTTTGCTGCCCAATTCGCTGCACCATACGTAATTTGACCATTTAATTTAGAGCGACTTACATTTCCATTCGGATTACCCGTAAATCCATTTCCAGCTATAGCTCCAAAATATTGTCCAATTGCAATACCATCTGGACACGTCCAATCAATCGGATATTCTGCATCTGTTGACTGGAAATCGCCTATACCAGTATTGTCACTGTGTATCGTAGCGATAGAAACACGACCTAGATTATTTGCTACGATAGCATGAGCCTCATCTGCCGCAAATGGACAATAAATACATTTATGGCCTGTAAAGTCCTCTATTAATACGTTTCTATTGGTACTTGCAGGAGTTGTAAAATCTGGATTTGCATTATAATCTGCATAATTACCATCATAAATAGTTGTATCCAATTCATAGCTAACAACACCAACTGGGTATTTATTTTTCACTCTATCACAAGAAAATAATGAGAGCATTAAAACACTGATAAAAAGTACTTTTTTCATAACTTAAAAATTAAAAACTATGTGTAAATGTGAAAGTTAAACCATTTTGAGCTGGCACTACACGGCAAACACCTCCAACGCAAAACATACCTGCTCTTTGTCTTCCTACACTAACAATAAAAGTCGTTGATTCATGAACATAACTAAATGAACCAACAATATAATGAATTTGTAGTTTGGTGTTTGGATTTCCATAATTGTATTGATCCATCACACTAAAGCACCAATTTGATTTCCAGTTATATTCAAATAATAATGTCGCCCAATTTCCTCTATCTACCTTCGTAATTAAACTTTGAAGTTCTGTTCTAAAAGCATTATTTTTATTGATTTTATAACCAACTTCCAAAACATTAATATGCGAGTTAATGATTCCTTTTGCTATTGCCACTTTAGATACATCATTATTAATTTTAATGTTATAATAGGACAGAATAAAATTTAATTTTTTATTGATTTTTTTATTGATACTAACATTGATATCTTGCCAATATAAACTATCACTCATATCAAACAATTTACCTTTGTAAGTGATCCCACTTGAATCATTTACTTGTCCTGCAACAGAATGGCGCATAGGTCTATAAGTAGTTGACATATTTCCCATGATAGTCATTCCTGTTTTTCCACCAATTTTTGAATCCTTTTTAAAAGTATAAATTAAATCCCCTTGAAAAGCAACCTCTCCTTGAAGTTGAGTAGCATAAGGATAAAGAGAAGACACTAAATTATAGGTATGTGTTTTATTCAAAGAAGGAATATAATTTATTAAAGCATTCGCTAAATTTTGATTTCTATCCGATCTATAACTCATATTATCTGTTGATTTAGCCGAAAAATTAACTCCGAAACCTTTTTGAGAATATCCTGCATTAATCAAACATGCATGACCCGTATTGTAATTTTTACCATTATCAGCTGAGGGGTCATTTTCTTTCATCACATATTCACCATCTAAAAATAATTTACCATATTTCAATTTTAATCTTCCTCCATAACTTCCTACATTTTGAGGTAAAACTAAATTTTCATCATCATCTTTTTGAAATTTACTTACGAAAGTTCCGCCAATAGTTACATCGAACTTTTTCTCATTCATAAATTTAACCAACTCATTTATATGCACTTCTCCATCCATTCCTCTCACTATACCATCAGCATGTTGAATTTTTCCATCCACAAAACTTAAACGTTGATATCCATAAACTCCTTTCAAAGTTACACCTGGTTTTGGCCTCACTATTAATCGCATTCCATCCATGGCATTATCATAACCTAATTGCCTGTTTTCATAACTTCTAAACAACAATCCTGATCCAAATTGTTCGTAAAAATTACCCAAAGTTACATCTACAAATTGGCTTGCATATTGAACGTAACGCATCCCAATCCCAGAGCCACTAAACATATTAGGATACCCATTAATTCTTGGTAAATAAGATTCAAAACGCATACCTGCTTTAAAATTTCCATTGGTATAAAAAACATTCATATATGAGTTTAACAATGCTTTTTCAGCTGGAAGCTTCGCTCCTATTAAGGAATCGGCTTTTAAAATTTGAAAATTACTTTCAATATTTCCTGTAAATGACCCAGAATTTGTTTGTGAAAATATTGAGATAATATTTAATATAAATAAAGAGAAAAGTGCTTTTTTTAACATTTACTTTTTAATTTAAGAGTTTATTTTTTTACCAACTTCAATAATTCTTCATATAAAAGATCCTCATCACCTGGAGCATAATTATTATGAGAAAAAACAATTGTACCATCTGTATCAATTAAAAAAGTATGTGGTACATTGTTCACACCCATTGCTCTTTTAAAATCACCATTTGGATCCATCAAGACTAAATAAGTCCATTCTTTCCCATCAACGTACATCGGCACTGAACCTGCCGTTTTAGAATCATCGATTGATACTGCGACTAAATTCACTCCTGTTTCTTTTTGCCAATCTTCATAAACATCATGAATGGTATTTAATTCTCTTTTACAAGGTGAGCACCAAGTAGCCCAAAAACTAATAATAACTGGTCCTTCAAAACCTAATTCTGCCGTATTAATAACTTTTCCATTTACATCTTTCAACTGAACTGATGGTAATTTTTTTCCTGTTTCTGTGCTTTCTTGTGCGAAAGATGTTAGCACAATCCCAAGACCAAAAAATAATAATGCTATTTTTTTCATAATTATAAAGTTTTAATTTTATTTTAACCTCTTCAATTTTCTTGCCGAAATCAAATATAGGTCTTATTTATTTCTTCTCTTCTATTAATCATTGAAATTAACTTGAAATCCTATTCCATATTTGCTTTTAGAATAATTTTAATAAAAATCTGTTTATCAATGTTTTAAATTCTATTTTTATTTACTCATTGTAGTTTCTTTAATGCAAATTTCACTATTTAATAATTATTCTAAATGAATGTTATTTCTAAATATCTTTGAACTCCTATAGATAGGAAAATTGTATTTAAATAAGCATAATTTTTTGATTTTAAATATGTTAGGCATTACACATTATTATACACCTTAAATTTTTGAATATGAAACTATCCTCCATTTTTGACAAAAATTTAAATTTCATTTCTTATATTTGTGATTACACTGTAATTCAAACAAATACAATTTTATATGAAAAAAATATTACTTAGTTTAATTTTGGGTACATCTCTTTATTCAAATGCTCAGAATATTACCATTTTTGTAGGCTCAGGAACTACTGATATGTCTGGTCAAACAATATCAATTAATGTTGACAATACAAATCAAATTGCTACTTCAATGACATTCAACAATAATTCAGGTGCAACTCAAAGTTGGAGAATGACTGTCAAAGATTTAACAAATACAGCTGGATGGGAAGATGGTTTTTGCTGGGGTAGTACTTCAAATCCGCTTATCGGAAATTGTTATGGAAATTCTCAAGTAAATTCAAATCCATGGACAACTCCAAACACAAATACAGGACACCCTTCAGTTGACAATGGTAGTTCAGGTACATTATTATCGGATATTACTCCAGGTGGGGCAGGTCAAGGTCATTATAGATATTTAATATCTTTGGATGGTACTACATTTATTGATTCTGTTGATATTTTAGTTACAAGTACTGCTGGAATCAAAGACATCAAAAATAATCCATCTTTTTCAATGTCCCCTAATCCAGCTAATGATATCATTTCTTTAGATGTAAATGACTTAAATGTTACTGGGATTAAAATGTTAGACTTATTAGGAAATATAGTTTATACTGAAAACAATGTTTCTGATAACAAAAAAGTAGATGTTTCTAATTTTAAAAATGGTGTTTACTTTGTTGTAATCGAAATCAATGGAAAAGCTACTTTAAATAGAAAATTAGTGGTAAAACATTAAAAAAACAATTCAATATATCAATCAAAGGGAGTTTTACTCCCTTTTTTACTATCTAAAAAAATGAAAAAATTAATCTTTTCTCTAATTTGGAGTGCATCATTTTATTCAAACGCTCAAAATATTACAATTATTGTTGGGTCAAATAATGCAACGAATATGTCTGGTCAAACATACATTACTAATGTAAACAATGTCGATCAAGTTAATACCTATATCACTATTAACAACAATACTGGCGCGACTCAAAGTTGGTATATGACAGTAAAAAATCTAACAAATACCTTTGGATGGGAAGATGCTTTTACTTGGGGAAGTACTTCAAATCCATTACTTGGAGGCTGTTATTCACCAATAATTATGAATACAACTCTTTGGACGACTCCAAATAATTCTTCTGGACACCCAGCAATTGAAAATGGAAACTCAGGGACATTAGTCTCTGAAATAACACCTAATGGTACGGGACAAGGTAGATATAGATATCTTATTTCATTAGACGGGGCAACATTTATTGATTCTATTGATGTGCTAGTTAACTATTCTGCTGGTTTAAATGATTTCATAAATAATCCATCTTTTTCAATGTCTCCAAATCCAGCTAATGATATCGTTTCTTTAGATGCAAATGATTTAAATGTTACTGGAATTAAAATGTTAGATTTATTAGGGAACATCGTTTATACTGAAAACAATGTTTCTGATAACAAAAAAATAGATGTTTCTAATTTTAAAAATGGTGTTTACTTTGTTATCATCGAAATCAATGGAAAAGCTAGCTTAAATAGAAAATTAGTCATAAAACATTAATAAATTGTCTAAATTTATTAATCAAAAGGGAGTTATACTCCCTTTTTTGCTGTTTCAAACATCTTTTTATTTTTTAAACGCTATAAACCTCATCTCTTGCTTCAAATTGTTTTGCGCATCTACCAATTTAAAAATTGGAACATATCTACCTCCTCCTAAATCAGCAACTTCTACCATATTGATTTTATCTTTTTCACTGTTCTGTATTCCTACTACAGACATATTTACTCCTTTTTTCTTATATTTTTTTATAACTTTTTTATAATCCCCTGAATTTCTATTAAACGCACCGTCAGTAATGATAACAATTTGATTAACGCCATCATTTAAATAATTTTTTAATGCTTCTTTGTAACCAAGTTTAATCCCTTCCCCTCCTGCCGTAAATCCTTCAGCTTTGATTCCTTCTACTTTCGCAATAATTTCCTCTTTTTGATCTCCTCTCATTGTTTCCATCAATACTATTGCATTGGAAGAATAAGTAACGATGGTAATTTTATCTTGAGGTCTTAAAATAGCAATTAATTGATAAAGAGAATATTTCATTAATTCTAATTTTTCGCCGGCTTTCATAGATGCAGAAACATCTAATACAAAAACTAAATTGACAGGTTTAAAAAGAGAGGCATCAAAATTGTTCTTATCAAGCTCATCAAATGCAAGTGACTTTGTTTCAGATATTGGTGTTGCTTGTTCATTTGCCAATTCATTTTCCAAATTGACAACTACTTCATGCTCTGGAATAATTGTGTCGTTTACTTTTTCATTTTGATTCGGTGGAGGAAGAATAATGTCTGGATTTTTTGTTAATTCGATAACTATTGTATTTCTTTGAAAATTAACATAAGCACCCATTTCTGCTGG
This sequence comes from Flavobacteriia bacterium, assembly GCA_016178305.1. Lineage (GTDB taxonomy): Bacteria > Bacteroidota > Bacteroidia > Flavobacteriales_D > Crocinitomicaceae > CAIUKX01. The sequence goes on from JACOTM010000030.1 coordinate 85,642, forward strand.
TAAATAACCGTTGTGAGTTGCATAAAAATAGGTAAATCCTAAAGGGAATTTCTTTGTAAAAGTTCCTTTTTGATTCGTTATAAAAGCATCTGTTGGGCGTCCATTTTGAATCATTGTCACTGAAGATTCAGCTAAAATTGCTTTTGTTTGTTTATCAATCGTTAAAACCGTCAATACAAAATCATTTGAGTTTTTATCCTTTAATTTTGTATTAAAATCCGGACAAGCTTGTAAAAAGGCATTTGTTTCAACTGAAAATTCTTTCAAATTACCAGTCAATTTTATAATCGTTGCTTCTGCCTTATCACTAGTGAAAATAGAAACTTCATAAGTAAATCTCCCTTTTTTAGTAGGATTAACTTGAAGTCGAACAGTAATGGAACTATCTTTTTCAATAAATTGTCCACTAACGATATAAACTACCTCACCAGGTTTTTTTACAGTTAGTATATATCCTTTTTTAGGGCCTATATTTGTGAGTTTAATATCAGCAAATCGTTCACTTAACATTGTAAGTTCTCCAAAATCAACTTTTGTTTTATCAAACGTAATTTGACATTGAATTGATCCAGAAATCAAAAAAGTAATATATAAAATAAATTTTCTCATCATAATTAGTTACAAAACAAAGTGTCATAAGACGGTGAATAGCCTGCCCAAAGTCCAAGTGCTCCTCCAGAAATATTTGAAGGGATGTTAATCGGAGTAGCGAAAGGATTACCTTGCGTTTGCAGTTGAGCATATTTTTTTTCCATATAATTATATACCACTTTATCCATTTTCGAAAACTTAATAACTATTGAATCCCCTTTATGATAAAAACCTTTGTATTCTGTGGGTAAAGAGGTATCATTAAAAGATATCGGATTTTCAAAATAAAAATCAAATGTTATACCATTAATAAATTCATCGTCAAAAACTGGCATAAAAGTCTTTGTGAAAGTAGAATTCATTGGCTTTCCATCTTGGCCAATATTAATTTGCTTAACTTCCCATAAATAGGCATCATAAGAAGATGGATTATCTGATAATTTAGCCCAGGAAAACCCATAATCAAGATATTTATCATCTGGTTTCCAATACACAGAATCTAAGGTTGTAGGTTGATTTATTGTAGTCGTTGAAGTAAATTCTTGTCCATTATATTTTACACTTAAAGAATACGTTTTTCCAATTTCTCCCCAAATAGCAGGATTAAAAGATGTGTAAGCACATAAATGGTATTTTACTAAATCTTCAACTGGAATACCGAAAAGATTAGCGGCAATTTGTTCCGTTCCTGGAGGTAAATTGTCTGTACATATTTCATCTAATTGGACCGAAGTAATACCATTATTTACTGTAACTATTGCACCAGAAATAAATCCAGATAAGTATGCCGATAAATCAGTTGCAGAATAAATATCTTTGGAAGTTGATATTAATACAATGGGAGGTTGACCTGTTTGAATAGATCCATCGATCACTATTTTTTCTTGATAACCAGGTATATCAATTTTTACTTCTTTTGTACAAGAAGAAAAGATAAAAAATAAACTAGAAATTAGGACTAATATTTTCATATAAACTCACAATTAAAATTCAAAATTCCATGTTACGCTTGGTATGATTGGAAATAATGTAACTTGTTTTATTTTTAAGCTAAAATCTCCTTTAAAAATGTTGCCGCTACTATCTACATAAAGGAAAAAAGGGTTCGCTCTATTGTAAACGTTGTAAACTGAAAAAGACCAATTGCTTCTACATCTTTTAGGGATTTTTTCAACAAGTCCTTCTTCATTTGTTCTAGTTTTATATAATTTTCCATACCAAGTTGCAGAAATATCTAAACGATGATAAGGTGCCATTCGCGTTGAATTTCTTGCTCCATAATCAAATAATAATTTACTATCCTGAACATACCATGCCGTTGGTAAAGTAAGTGTATTACCTGTAGCATAAATAAATGTCCCACTAAATGCCCATCTTGCATTTAATTTATAAGTTCCGACCAGAGATAAATCATGTCTTCGATCATATTTTGCAGGATACACTTTTCCACCATTTATTTCAGGAAATTTTCTTTCCGTTTTAGCCCACGTATATCCAATCCAACCTGTAAATTTTCCAAAAGTTTTTTTTACAAAAAATTCAATTCCATAACTCCATCCTTTTCCAAAAGTCAATAAATTATCTGTATTATCTTTGACGTTATCCGCTGGAAGAACTCCTTCTTTAAACTCAATTAAATTACGCATTCCTTTGTAATAAATTTCCACAGAAGTTTCAATTTTCCCATTCATAAAATTTTTGAAATAACCTGCTGTTGCCTGCCATCCTTTTTGTGGTTTCGCAATTGAAGTGCTGGGGTACCAAATATCTGTAGGCAAAGAAACGGCGCTCATGGAAGTTAAATGAACATATTGATTGTTATACGAATAGCCTGCTTTAATTGAACTATTTTCATCTAAAATAAATCGGAAAGAAATCCTAGGTTCTAATCCATTATAAAATTGAATCACTTCTCCTTTTTTATAATTAATACTGGTATCTGGTTTACTAATATTTCCTTTAATATATCTTGTAAATGGTCCTGTTTGCTGATACATACTATATCTTAAACCAATATTCATTTTAATCTTGGAAGACAATTCAATTTCATCTAGTAAATAAATTGCGGATTCGTGACCAAAAACTTTTTGAGGAACTCCCATATCCAATTTTACATCAGCTGCTGAAACGGCAACGCTTGAAGGTACAAATGTGTGAAAAGTATAATCTAAACCCCATTTTACCTTATGCTTCGAATTTGGATAATATGAAAAATCTATTTTACCTCCAATATCGCTAATTCCTGATGAAAGTTTAAATTTAAATTGATCTTGTTGTGAACCAAAGCTAAATTGATAATTAGAATATGTTGAGCTAACATTCAAAAATAATTTACCATTAAAAACATGATTCCAACGTAAGGAAGCGATACCATTCCCCCAAGGCATATCAACCTGAAAATCATCCTCTTTATTTCCAAAAAAGAATAAATCCTTTCCATAATATCCGCTTAAATAGATTTTATCTTTTTTACTTAAACGATAATTCGCTTTAAAATTATAATCATAAAAAAAGTAACCTGATCCAGCAAAAGGTGACATTTTTGGAATTAATGCTTTCATCAATACGTCTATATAAGTTCTACGAGCTGAGATTACAAATGATCCTTTATCTTTTTTCAAAGGACCCTCAACGGTTAATCTGGAAGAAATTAAACCTAAACCGCCTTTCACTTTAAATTTTTTATTATTCCCTTCGTTCATGTTGACTTCCAATACTGACGACATTCGTCCGCCAAAGTTTGCGGGCATTGTACCTTTTGTAAGATTGACATTTTTTACAGCATCCGAATTGAAAACGGAAAAAAATCCAAATAAATGAGAAGCATTGTAAACAACTGCTTCATCGAGAAGTACTAAATTTTGATCAGGTCCTCCACCTCTTACATAAAAACCTTGCCCCCCTTCACTTACAGATGAAACACCAGGAAGTAATTGTATTGTTTTCAAAACATCTACCTCTCCCATAAAAGCTGGCAATAATTTAATTTCTCCAATATCTAAAGACATCTGTCCAATTTTCGTACTGTTAACATTTTCGCTTTTTTTGGCATTTATGACAACCTCTTCAATTGCTTTTTCTATTGGAAATAACTCAACATTGATAATTGTATCATGTACTATTTGTATTTCTTTCGTAAGGGATATTAGACCTGTTGACCGAAATTCTATAACGGACAAACCACTTGGAATATTTAAAGAATAAAATCCATACGTATTAGTAACAACTCCGATTTTTAAATTAGGCACATAAATTTGTGCTCCAATTAACATCTCTCCACTAATTCCATTCGTTATTGTACCACTTACTGTTACAGTATTTTGAGAAATAACTACTTGTGTACAAAAAAGAATCACTATGAACAATAAAATCTTCACTTTCAAATTTAAAAATATGGTCTAAATTAACAATAATAAATGTTTGAAATTAGCATTATTGTTATTACCCGTTAAAATATTATTTTAGTGGGTAAACGACGATTTATTTTAAAATTAAATGGCTAGAATTGGAAACTGTTTTAGCATTCGTTTGAATAAGAAAGGTGTAATAATAGACTCTTCTTTATTTCTCATAATTACCACTTTATCATATTTCGTGATGTAATAAATATAATTATAAATCCCAAAGTTAATAAATGAATGATTCGAATGAACACTCGTGATTGCTCCAAAATCAAACCCTAATCGTTGTAACGTCAACTTTTTAACTGTTACTTGATTGTAGTCTTTCGTCATCATACTTGTTAATATAGCCCAATTTTTATTTATGATCTTTACAGTTTCAGCACTAATAGTTTTAGTTATTTTTCTAACTTCTGAATGATAATGATTTTTACAGTTTATCCCACAAAAAATTTTATCAGACCTACCATGGATTGATTTTTCACAGACTAAACACCTTCTTTCTTTTTGATAAATGGCTGTTTTACACATGTTTTGAGTTTTATTATTTATAATTCTCTATTGAATTTAAGAAAAAAGTTGAGATGATAAAAGCGAAAATTGGTAAATATTCGGTTTTAGTCGTTTTTATCCGTTAGAAACCCCTTTACCCTTATCAATACAAGGATTTGGGTAATTTTTTTAAAAAAATCATTAAAAATATACGATCTAAAAATTAGCGGTTTTTATCCGTTAGAAACCCCTTAGCCCCCACACCCCCTATCTTTCCCAAAAATTCTTAGTTAATTGTTTTCCTCTTCTATAAATGTGTCACCAATCATTTTTTTTATAATTCTAACATGCATAAATCCATCTTTTCATTCAGATTCATTAAATTCGCATTGATTTTAAAAATCAAGTAAAAAAAATTAGCATGAAAGTATCTTACAACTGGTTAAAGCAATACGTTAATACATCTGTAACGCCGCAAGAAATGGATCAAATCTTAACGGATACAGGTCTTGAAGTTGAAAGCGTTGAGAAAATTGAAGCTGTTAAAGGTGGCTTAGAAGGAGTAGTTGTAGGAGAAGTCTTGACCTGTGAAAAACATCCAGATGCTGATAAGTTAAAAGTTACGACTGTTAATATTGGTTCAGGTGAACCATTACAAATTGTGTGTGGAGCTCCAAATGTTACTGCTGGACAAAAAGTAATCGTTGCTACAGTTGGATGTACACTTTATCCAAAACCAGAAGAGGCTTTTAAAATTAAGTTGTCAAAAATTCGAGGTGTGGAATCTCAAGGAATGTTGTGTGCTGAAGACGAACTTGGTTTAGGAGAATCACATGCTGGAATTTTAGTGTTAGATCCAGCGATTGAAGTTGGAACAAAAGCGGCAACTTATTTTGAGTTGGAAGATGATTATGAAATCGAAATTGGCTTAACTCCAAATAGAGCTGATGCGATGGGACATATCGGAGTAGCAAGAGATTTAATTGCTTACTTGAATGTGCACAACAATGAAAATTTAAAATTAAACTGGCCATCAGTTGATGCTTTCAAAAAAGGAAATACTGATTTGAAAATCGATGTTTCAAACGAAACAACTGAAACGTGTCCAAGATATATGGGAACTTCTATTCAAGGAGTTACCGTGAAACCATCTCCAGCTTGGTTACAAAAAAGATTAAGAGCGGTAGGTTTGTCCCCAATTAACAATGTGGTAGACGTTACGAATTATGTTATGCGTGAATTAGGAACACCATTACATGCTTTTGACGCAGCTGAATTGAATGGTAAAGTAGTTGTAAAACTAGCGAAAGAAGGAGAGAAATTTATAACATTGGACGGTGTTGAAAGAACTCTTTCTGCTTCAAATATGATGATTACAAATGGAAATGAAAACCTTTGTATAGCAGGTGTTTTCGGTGGAAAAGATTCTGGAATTAAAGATCAAACAACAGATGTCTTCTTAGAATCTGCTTATTTTAACCCAGTTTCGGTTCGTAAAACAGCTAAATTTCATGGTTTAAATACAGATGCAAGTTTCCGTTTTGAAAGAGGAGTTGATCCAGGTTTAACAGAATATGCGTTAAAACGTGCTGCTTTGTTAATTCAAGAAGTAGCAGGAGGAGAAATTGGAATGGATATCGTTGATATTTATCCTTCAAAAATTGGTAATCAACAAATTGAATTTAGTTTTGAGCGTTGTAACACTTTAATTGGATATGCAATTCCTAAAGAAAAAGTAATTCAAATTTTAGAGAATTTAGATATTAAAGTACTTTCTGAAACAAATGGGATTGCTCAGTTAGAAGTGCCTGCTTACAGAGTAGATGTTACAAGAGAAGCAGATGTTATCGAAGAAGTATTACGTATTTTCGGATTCAACAATGTTCCTTTACCTGAAAAATTAAATACTTCTATTTTGAATTTTGCTAAACCAGATGTAGAAAAAGTGCAATCTGTGATTTCAGAATTTTTAGTGGGGAAAGGATTTGTGGAAATGTTAAACAACTCGTTGACTTCAAGCACTTACATTGAAAAATTTGGAGGAGAAGCATTTTCTGCAAATAGAAATGTGGAGATTTTAAATCCATTGAGTCAAGAATTGAGTGTAATGAGACAATCATTGATTTTTAATACGTTAGAGGTAGTTGAACACAATCAAAATAGACAAAATCCTGATTTAAGAGTTTATGAATTCGGAAAAGTGTACCATAAATACGAAAGTGGGTATGCTGAAAATAAACGTTTCATTTTAGCCGTTACAGGACGTAAAGAAAAGGAACAATGGAACTCTAATAACGATTTACTTTCTTACTATTCAATTAAAGGATATGCTAAAGCAATCTTTGCACGTTTAGGTTTGGACAGCATGCTTTCTGAAACTGCATTAAAAAATTCTTTGTTGCAAGATGGAGTTCAATTATCTGTTTTGAAGAAAAAAGTAGGGGAAATTGGTTGGATTTCTCCAGCTTTGAAAAAACAATTTGGAATTAAAAACGATGTTTTCATCGCTGATTTAGATTGGGACGCAATTATCGAATGTTTAAATTACGCTAAAATTAAATACACTGAATTACCAAAAACATTCGAAGTTCGAAGAGATTTTTCTTTATTACTAAACAAGAAAGTGACTTTCTCAGAAATTGAGACCATCGCTAAAAATTGTGATAAAAAGATTTTACGACAAGTTGGTTTATTTGATGTATACGAAGGAAAAAATTTAGAAGAAGGAAAAAAATCATACGCTGTTTCATTTATTTTCCAAGATCCTGAACAAACATTAAAAGACAATCAAGTTGATGCTGTTATGGATAAAATACGTAAGGAATTGGAAACGAAATTAGAAGCGCAATTGAGATAAGATTTAGAAAAGAAAGCTACCCAATACAGGTAGCTTTCTTTTTAATTATTTATTTTTAGAAACTAACCAGCTCATAATTCGTACTTCTACCGCCTTCAGATTCTTGTTTTAATACTCCTTTTTCAATTAAATCTTTAATATCTCTTAATGCTGTATCAGTGGAGCATTTTGTCATTTTCGCCCATTTAGATGTTTTTAGTTTTCCTTCAAAATCATAAAGTAATTTATTGATAATAAATCGTTGTCTTTCATTAAATGAGGTATTTTCATGGATTTTCCAGAAATGGGCTTTATTCAGAATTTTTTGAAGTGATAGTTCGGTTTCTAACAATGCATTTTTTAGGCAGTATAAAAACCATTTTAACCATTCTGTAATGTCTCCATCGCTGTATTGAACTTTTTGTAGGACTTCATAATAGTTTTTCTTATCCACCAATATTTGATTTGACATACTATAAAATCGTTCGCTACTTTTATCTGATCTGGCTAATAATAAATCAGAAATAGCTCTAGCAATTCTTCCGTTTCCATCATCAAAAGGGTGTATAATGATGAACCAAAAATGCGCAATGGCCGTTTTCAATACTGGATCAAGTTCATTTTTTTCATTGTTTATCCAATTCAAAAATACATTCATTTCTGCTTTTACCATTTTCGGTCCAGGTGCTTCAAAATGAATTTTTTCTTTTCCTATTGGTCCCGATACAACTTGCATTTCACCAGTTCTATATTGTCCTACTTCTATTTTATACATTCCACTCCAACCCGTTGGGAAAAGACAAGAATGCCAGCCAAATAATCGTTCTTCTGTAAGTGGTTGCTGAAAATTTTGAGTTGCATCAAGCATCATTTCAACAACTCCTTCAACATTTCGATCACTTGAAACTAAACCTGCAACATCCATACCTAGACGTCTGGCTATTGAAGAACGGACTTGATTATAATTGAGTATTTCTCCTTCAATTTCGGATGACTTAATAACATCAAGCGTAAGTGTTGTTAAGGAAGCTTCTTCTTTCATCGAGAATCCCAATGCATTCATTTGACCATTTACCTTTCCTTGAAGGTTTCGGACCTCCCCAAATAGTAAATTGATCTCCTCACTTTTCCAAGTGAAATCAGTCCAATTTTCAGATTGATAAATATACTTAGCCATAATAAAAGATTCCTTGCGGTAAATATACAACTTATTCGATGCAAATTTGCGGTAAATAAATAATTTATTCACCGCATTCTAAAAAAGAATGAATGCTAAACAGTAGATTTTGGAAATTTGTTATTGTTGAATATCAAAATAAATTAAGCTTTTTTTATCTTGTAGGCAACCTTTTAAATTTAGAAAATGTAATGAAAGAAAATAGATTCATTATGAAAAAACTAACTTTAATTCTGTGTATCGCTTTAGCTACTTTAATAGTAGTATCGTGTAAAAAAGAAAACGTTGAAACAACAACTAATCCAACAGGAAATGCCACTCAACTTTCTAATTTCTTTAGCTCTAATTTAGAAAATAACAGACAAACTTTTACAATCAATGCTTCAAATGGTGGAGTCATTATTGGCTCAAAAGGAACACGAGTATATATTCAACCAAATGCATTGTTAAATAGTAATAACCAAGTTGTTTCCGGGAATGTAACTGTTGAACTTGTAGAGATTTATGATCGGGCTTCAATGCTTTTCTTGAATAAACCGACAATGGGAGTTTTACCTGATGGCAAACACGCTGCATTGATTTCAGGTGGAGAATACTTTCTAAAAATAACTCAAAATGGAGCTTTACTTCATTCTGATAATGGTGTAAATGTATTGTTGCCTGCTTCTAATACGGGTGGAGTTCAAAATGGTATGAACCTATTTAATGGTGTATTAAATGATCAACAAAATTTAGAATGGAATTTGTTAACTGACACAGTAAATGTTGTGCAAGATACAACTGGAACTGGTGGTGGAACATTTACTACATCCTATTCGATTTTAGATGGAAATTGGGGTTGGACAAATGTTGATCGCTTTTATTCTGATCCTCGTCCAAAAACTACTCTAAAAGTAAAAGTACCGACTGGTTTTGACAATACAAATTGTGAAGTTTACTTGACGTATGATGGTGAACAAACTGCTTTAGCTTCATTAGACACATATACTACAGATGGATTTTTCTCTGAACATTATGGTCAAATTCCAATTGGATTAAATGTACATTTCATTGCTGTTACAATGATTGATGGTCAATTAAATTATGCTATTCATGCAGCTACAATTACTGATAATTACATTGAATACATAAATTCTTTCACACCAATTTCGCAAAGTGATTTAGCAACTCTGATTAATAATTTGCCTTAAAGGATTCAAATAATAATACTGAAACGTCAAGTTCGCTTGGCGTTTTTTGTTATATGATATATTCTTAGTATAATTGGAAAAAATCTATATTATGAAGAATATAATCCTGACTATTTTTATCATCATTTCACAAAATTTTCTTTTTTCACAAGATTATAACCTAAGAGATACTACTATTAATTGTGACTTAGAATATAGTTTTATTTATTTTCATAGTGGGTACAATATGAAAAATCAAAAAAAGAAAAAACTTATTAGAAATTATGAAAATCAAATAGCAAACAATGAAAAGGGGTATGATTTAATGATATATAAATTTTTAAAACAAAATAATCGAATTAATAGTCCTTATGTTATTATCAGCACAAGAAATAATCATGGTAAAATAAATTTTTATGATGAAATTCTATATATTGATTCTAGCAATTATCAGAAATTAAAATGCTACAAATACGAAGATTTAAAAAAGCAAAAACAAAAAATTGAAATTACTTGCAAAGTCAAATATTCATTCGATAATGTATACCTTTTTGAAGAATTTTTAGAAATAAAAAAAGTTGACGATAATACGTATTCTGAAGAAGAAGATCCTGAATTTAAAGTATTAAATTATGAATAAAATAATCTATTTATCTCTTTCGTTATTTCTAACAAGTTGTTATTGTTTTAATAAAGTATCGAAACCTGATGTTCGATTTTTATCACAAGGTCCTAAAATAGATTTATGTAATATGCACGATAAAGGTGGAAATGCAATTCAGATAAATCCCTATTTTGGTTTTCCATTACAAGAAAAAATGATCATAAATTCACATTACAAACAATTTACTAATTTTCAATTTCAACAAATAGGTCAGTTCGGAATTAAAACTGAAAAGTATATTCATTTTATTTCTGTGCCTTTCAAAACTTTAGGTTTAGGAATAGACGTTTCGGAATCATTCTTTTCTTTTAAATATCAAGAAGTTCCAATAGCACCAATTTCGAATTTCATAAAAGTAAACCAAACAAGATTAATGTTAAGTGCTAGTTTTATTTCACTTGTTCAGAAAAATCTAATAGGTTATTTTAGTTTACAAGGAGGTAAAAACATTACAAATTATCACAATTCAAACTCAACTTCTAGTTATAATAATTCTCAAAATATTCTGCCAAATATTTCATATAGAATTGGTTATGGTATGCACTATTATATTAAGAATTTATATGCTTTTAATTTAGAAGTTGGATATGGAAATGCTGGATATGTCAGAATGGGCATAGTAAAATGGTTTTAAGTTAAAGTTTTGAAAGGAAATTTTTATTCATACTCACAAAAAACCTTACCTTTGACCACAAATTGAAATGATACTAAGAACGACTATTTAAGAATTAATTGATTAGAAATTCAAGTATTTTAAAAATATAAAGTATGATTATTGAACCAAGAATGCGCGGATTTATCTGCTTAACAGCTCATCCAAAAGGATGTGAGCAAAATGTAATCAATCAAATTAATTATGTAAAATCTAAAGGTGCAATCAATGGCCCTAAAAAAGTACTTGTTATTGGTGCTTCAACAGGATTTGGTTTGGCTTCTAGAATTACAAGTGCTTTTGGATCAGATGCAGCTACAATTGGTGTATTTTTTGAAAAACCTGCTGCTGAAGGTAAACCTGCTTCTCCTGGATTTTATAATTCAGCTGCTTTTGAAAAAGAAGCGCATGCTGCTGGACTTTATGCTAAAAGTATCAATGGCGATGCGTTCTCAAATGAAATTAAAGATAAAACAATCGATTTAATCAAAGCTGATTTAGGTCAAATTGACTTAGTAATTTATAGTTTGGCTTCTCCTGTGAGAACAAATCCAAACACTGGAATTACGCACAAATCTGTTTTGAAACCAATAGGTCAAAACTTTACGAATAAAACTGTTGATTTCCATACTGGAAATGTAACACAGGTTTCTATCGATCCTTGTAACGAGGAAGATATTGAAAACACAGTTGCTGTAATGGGTGGAGAAGATTGGGCAATGTGGATAGAAGCAATGAAAAAAGCTGGGGTTTTAGCTCCAGATGCTCAAACAGTTGCTTATTCTTATATCGGCCCTGCTTTAACTGAACCTGTTTACCGTAAAGGTACAATCGGTCGTGCAAAAGATCATTTAGAAGCTACTGCGTTTGAAATTACTAAATCATTGGCTGATTTGAATGGTAAAGCATTTGTATCTGTAAATAAAGCATTGGTAACACAAGCAAGTTCTGCAATTCCTGTGATTCCATTATACATTTCTTTATTATACAAAGTAATGAAAGCAGAAGGAATTCACGAAGGTTGTATCGAGCAAATTCAACGTTTATTTGCTGAAAGATTATATACTGGTTCTGATGCTCCAACTGATGAAGCGGGTCGTATTCGTATCGATGACTGGGAAATGCGTGCTGACGTTCAAGCAAAAGTTGCTGAATTATGGGAACAAGCGACAACTGAATCTTTACCAACAATTGGTGATTTAGCCGGATATAGCGATGATTTCTACAATTTATTCGGTTTCAAAGTTGACGGAGTAAATTACACAGATGATGTAAACGAAATAGTGGAAGTACCAGGTTTGGTATAAGTTCATTAATAATTATTCTAAAAGCCTTGAAATGTTTGTTTCAAGGCTTTTTTGATTTTATTTAAACTTCAATTACCGTGAACAGAATTTTGAGCATGTGGAAAAAGTGTTTTCTTTTTGTGTTTATTGTTAAGGACTTAAAAATCTTGATACTAATTTTTTTCCCAAGTTATATTTCTTGAATATTCTAAAATAATTGTTGATTGAGGATATGAAACTGGCTCACTCAACCAATAAGCTTCAAAAACATATCCTTTATGTGGACGAATTGATGGATCAATAGATAATTGATTCCTATTATTTATATACTTTCTACCCTGATAAGTTGAGTCTACTTTTACATAAAAAATGGTATCATTAAAATTTCTAATATGCACATTTGAATCTGGGCTTACCATAAAAACATCACTATGTACTAATAACTCTATATATTCTTCCTTCCATTTCGTTCTCCATTCTACCCATGTATTAAAAGGATAAGCATTATCATAGGCGTCATTTACCCAATCAATACTTAAGTTACCCGGTTTACCAAATCCTTTAGAAACGGTGAGTGTATCATTATTGATAATTAACTGGTTATCTGATTTATTTCCACATTTTTTAATCTTAGAACTACATGATTCAATTAATAATATCAATAGCAAAATTCCGAAGTGTAAATTTTTTATGTTGAGTTTTATATTCATCAAGTAAATACATTTCAATACTATGCAGCATAAACAAGTTGTTTTGTTTTTTCTACACTTTGAATAAAATAAGGATTTGAAAGAGATCTTTCTGTAATTAAATCTACTTTTCTATTGAATAATTTTTCAAGTTCAAGATGTAGGTTAAAATAATTGTCGGTATATTTTTCAAACGAAATTTCTTTGAAAGAAATTAGAATATCAATGTCACTTTTATCATTAAAATGATTAGAAGTTGCAGAGCCAAACAAATACATTGTCTTAATGTCATAATTGACACAAAGCCTTTGGATTTCATCTTTACATTTTACTATTAAATCTAACATAGATACTTTTTTTCAAGTATACAAAATTCAAATTTTAATGTTTTTTTCTGAAAGTTTTCATTGACTGAAATTAATATCATTTATAAATCAATTCACCTCACCAAAACCTTCATCCCCCCACTAACTCCACGGTACATTGGTGCGTACATGCTTTCTACTTCAGCAGTTCCAACAGTTAATGATCCTTTTTCGGTTACAAACAGTTCATATTCAAAAAGATGATTTCCTTTTGGTAAATAATCGATGAACAATTCCGTGGAAGCATCTTTGTTGATTTGATAATACGAAACTGTCGAATACTTGTAAGAAGAAACTTTTTCTCTCGATTCAAATCCGGAAGCTTTTGAATCTTTGATGTGCACAAATTCCATGGCTTGATTGCTTCGAATGGTCATTTTCACAATGATTTTTGTTCCGATTGGAAGTGTTGTTGTTGCCAAAACTTCTTCTTCTTTTCCGTTATTCATCCAATAATAATGACGTTCGATGCGCATTTCACCTGTAGATTTCTCGATGTTATCCATCTTCTCTAAATACTTCAAGTACATGGCTCCAAAAACAGGTTGATCGGCGGTAGTTGAAACGTTTACAGTTGATTTTCCTGCTGTAATTTCAATTCCATTATACACAAATGTTGAATTGGCATCTTTCTTCAAAACCCCCAAATTGGTTCCATCGTTGAAACGGACAGAAACTTCTTGGTTGAGTTGGTTGGCAATACTCATTTTATTAATCAATAACGCATGACAAGCCAAGGTTGTTGCTTTTGTCGTTTCCCAAGCATTCGCTTGTTTGTTTCTCAATAACCACAATTGCATTTGTTGAACTTCCTTGTCTAAACCACTCATTGCAGTGAAAAACTGAATGATATAACTTTGCGTTTCAATAGGCGATTGATTCCAATAATAACCTGATTTGTTAGCGTTCCAATACATTCCCATTTCTGGTTTTTGAGTTGCACGGTCTAAAATTGAATTTTTTATTTTCTCAGCAAATGCTTTATTTCCAGTTTTTAAGAACGAAATTCCAGCCAATACTTGTGTTTGTAAATCGAAGTTTTTCCATTCTTTTTCTAAACATTTATGATAATATTTACTCGCTTCTGTTTCTTTCATATCGAAATACGAACGAGCAGTTAACCAATGAACATGCAGAGATGACAAACCAACTAATTTCTCACGATTTTCTTTTTTAATATCGTTGAATTCTTTCATATAGGCTTGTTCTAAAAATGCAACCGCTGATTGAACCATCTCTTCATCATACGGAATTCCCAATTGTTTTAATTGTCCAAATCCAGAAACGATGTGTTGCGTGATATAGACATTCGATTCATGATTCCCAAACCAAGACCAACCGCCATCTGTCGATTTCAAAACAGATAATTTCTCAATCGCACCGTTGATGTTGTTTTGTAACGTATTTTCATCAAATAACGTTGCTAAATGATTGCGTTGAGCCGTTTCATTTTGAGCATCCAATAACCATGGAGTTTCGGTTAAAAGAATCGATTTTAATTCTTTATTTTTCTCTAATTCACTTAAAAAAGCATTTGGATTCGTTTGTTTCCACGTTTCAATAATGCGTTTAAAAGCTGGATTATCTTTGATGATTTTTTGAGCTAATACATTTCCAAAATATCGTGCAAATGTTTGTTCAGCACATTCGTAAGGGAATTCTATTAAATATGGTAAACTCATTAAAGTCGTCCACATTGGTTGTGTTTGCATTTCCAACGTATAGGATATTTTTTGAGCAGTAGAAGATAGATTTTTTAATTTTTCCAATGTAAAAGCTTGTTCGCCCTTACTTGTTTTCACGAAAGGCATCGCTTCTACAACCAACTGCTTGTTGGAAAGAATTGGAATTGCTTTACGTTCAGCATCACCGAATTGCGCATTTGAAGCTTCAATTTGATAAGCGATTAATGAAAATTTATCTTCTGGAATATTAATTTTCCAAGAAACCTCAGCGCTTGAATTTGCCGGAACTTTCACTTTTTGATCGTTGATTGAACCAAATAAAGCAGTTGAAACTTTGTCTGTCATCGGATCGATAAATGTCAATTTCATTGTTACTTCCTGTATTTTCTCCGTCATATTGACAACTTTCGAAGAAAATACAAATTCATCATTTTCTCTGAAAAAACGCGGTTCATTTGGTTCCACCATCAATTCTTTTTTCGCTTCAAATGAATGTTCGTAGTAACCAACTTTTAAATCTTTGGTTGTTGCTAGCGCCCTAAATTGCCAAGTTGTCAAGGCATCTGGGAGCGTAAATTCAAAACGATAATTTCCAGAACTGTCAGTATAAATCGAAGGATAAAAGAAAGCTGTTTCATTGAAATTTGTTCTAGGAGTTACTGGTTTTGCTTCTTCGTCTTTTGATTTTTTGGATGCTCCTAAACCTTTCCCTCCACCAGAACCAGCTGAGTTTCCAACACTTTGCAATTGTACTTCTTCCAATGCCATAATTGGTTCTGAAAATGCCATTTCATCTGAAGCACTTGAATCTTCTCCATACCTATTTGCTAAAGGTGCTCTGCTATAATTATATGCCTTTCCAATATAATTATTCCCTTCATATTCCGTAAACATATAATAATTATTCCAATGATTATTTTGATAAAGCAAATTACTACCAACTGAATTGCTCCAATCAATCGAAAAACCTGGATAATAGTAAAATGAACGATCCCAATAAGTCTCATTCAATTGATTCAAAGAAGCATCGTGCATTGCCACTAAAAGTTCAGAGGGAATATTTTTTAAGATATTATCTTTAATCGTTACGCTCCATTTTTCTTGACTACCTGGCTTTAAATAATCTTTTATTGAAGCTAACTGAACTTTCAATTTTTTATCTTCATTTATAAATTGAATTGTTTGCTGTTGTTGGTAAAATTGATTGTTTTTAAAAGTCAAAATATTGAATGTCAAACCATTTTTATCTTTCTCAGTTATCTTATATTTAATGATTTTACGCCCTTTTAATTTGATCCATTTTCCAGTAGTAACAGATTGATCATTTTTGATTTCAAAATAGACATTCAACTTTTTGTGTGAACTTCCGATGATCAATTCAATTTCATCACCTGCTTTCACCGTCGTTTTACTTGCAATCATCCATAAATTACTTGAATGTTGCCCTTTTTTTGAAGTTGGAATAATGTAATTAATTGTTCGTTCTGCAACTGACTTTTCACCATTCTCATCTATTGTTGTGAATTGAATTTTATATGCTCCTTGTTTTTGTATAAATTGATTTAAATAAAGTTGGTCACTCGATTTTAATTTCCCACTTGAAAGAGTATCCGTTTGAGGCTCTAATTTCTTGCTAAAATAAATATAAGATGGGAATAAATTTTGAAATTCTTTTTCATTAAAATTCTTGTACTCAGCTTCTTCTAATGAAGTCAATAAGTTGTCTTTTTGATTTAATTTAACGATTGAGTAAGTCAGAAAAGCGTCTTTAATTTCGATATTTTCACTATTCGTCACCATCGGTTGAATACTATTTTCTTTTGTAGAAAGAATGTTTTCATCAACATCAAATTGAATCGAATAACTTTGATTTCCGACAAAAATAGAAGTTGTATTTTCTTGTACTTCCCCCGAAATATCGGTCACAATCGCATTCATTCTGAAATTAGAACCGTAACTGTATTTTTTGTTTTTAGGTAAAAAATGAATATTAAAATTTCCATTTTGATCCGTTGAGATTAAGGTATCGAAATAAGAAATTCGATCCTCGTAATTCACATCGCACCAACGTGGGAAATAATTGGATTGCGTAATGTTCACATGCACCTTCGCATTTGAAATAGGATAACCTGCAAATGCTTTTACCGTACCAACAACTTTCAACGAATCTCCTAATTTCACTTTCCCTGTGATTTCCTCAAAATCAACTTTAAATGTTGGTCGTTTGTATTCTTCAACCTTAAACGATTCAATGTATTCGCCATCCAATAAAATACTTAAATTTCCGAATAAAAATCCACTCGATGGAAGTTGAAAAGCAACAAAAGCTGTTCCGAATTCATTTAGATTTATTTCTTTTTGAAAGAGAACCTGGTCATTATTATCTTTGATTTCAAGTTCAATTGCTTCTTCATCTGCATTAACTTTAAAATCATTATCTTTCCCATGAAAGCCTAAAATTTTGATAAATCCATTTTGACCAGGACGATAAATACCCCTATCTAAATAGGCTTTATAAGTGTAAACCGTGTCTTGCTCATAATTTCTATAAGCATAGAATCGTCCATCAAGACTATCTTTCTCATATTTTACTTGGTATTTGTATGAACTAAATGCTTTAAACGTTGCCATCCCATTTTTATCCGTAAAAATGATTTTAGAAGCTTCCTGATTCTGTTCCGAATAATAATGATCTTGAGTTAAGGTAATTGTTGCATTGTGTATTGGCAATCCATTCTTTTTATTGGTAATTAAAAAATGAATTGTTCCATTATCATTGTTTGTAATTGAATTTATTTCTGAAAGATTATAAACTTGATACGCAAAATGATTTTTTTTATACAATGAGTCAACTACTAAAATAGATTCTATTTCAGCGGCATCTTTTGCTAGAATAAACAAATATTTTCCTGTTTCTGTTATTTTCGGAAGAATAAAATCAATATCGTGATTCAAATAAAAAGAATCTTTCTCAAGTGTAATCTCTTTTGAAAAATAGGGTGTTAATGTATAATTTTTAAGTGGGTTACTGTTAGAATTTGTAATTTTTTCATTTTCAATTTTGTAAATTTTCAATAAAGATGAGGATACATTTCGATAATTTACATTTAAAAGAATAGATTGATTTAATACTAGTTCATTTTTAATAGAAAAACTCAAACGATTACTTAAAATATGATTTTTTAATCTAGTTAATTCTACTTTGAAATCATTATCTGGAAATTTTTTCGAAGTCGTTTCAATTTTTGTTAAAGCAAGAAGATTATTATTTTTAAACTTGCTATTGTTTTTCCAATGATAAGTGTCTGCTTTCTTCGATAAATTATTAACTATCTGCAAAGTAAATAAAATTGAAGCTTTAGATTGAGATAATAATTCTTCAAATCGTAAAAAGGCATCATCTAATAAACGGTCTTTATCAAAATCATTTATTTTTTCAGCTGTTGAAAATTGATAAACATCATTTAATCGTTTGCCAACCCAATAAGCATAAGCAGTATAACGATTATTCGTTAAGGTTAATTTTTCTAGATGATAATATAATTGGAGTGTGAAATGTTTTAATTCATAAAAATCTGTAGCTGTTGGAAGCTCATCAGTATAACCGTAATAAAGTGAATCCTTAATATTATTCTCTGAAAAGTAACTATCCGTTTCACTAATGATAGAATTGGCAAAGAATTCAAAAAGAGATTCCATTGATTTAGGCTCAGTTAATTCATTTTTTTCAAGTATGGAACTCAACTCTATTTTCATCAATTCAGAAGGTTTATCCAAAAGCATTTTTTGATGATAATGTATTAAATCCACAAGATTTTCATTTACCAACTTCACTTGTTTTCCATCAATTGGCCAAAGTAAACTTTCATCATCAAATGTGAATAAATTTTCATTCCAACGATTTGTTTCAACCCATTTATATAAATGAAGGTGAAGAATATTGTTAAATGGAAACTCTAATTTTTCAGCTTGATTGGCATAATCCCAAATTATTTTTTGATGTTCCTCTTGTTCGAATTGAGCTTGATTTATTATCAGTGATAACTCCGAAAGAATGGCCCAATATGCTTTGACATTTTTTGTCGTTATCGCTTCTTTTTCTAATCGTCTTAATTCATCATAAGCTTTACGTGGCAAGCCGTCACTTATTAATTTTTCACACGTCGATAAATCCAGTTTAGAATAAGTCGTTTTTAAACTTACAGGAGGATATTCCGCTATATTTAATTGAAATTGGCTAAATGAATTAAAATTTAGAACATAAAGAAAGAAAAGAAGGAGAAAGTGTTTCATATATTAAATAGTTTGATTTTATATAACATTCCGAATGTTGAAGCTAAGAAATAAAGCTGAAAGTTGATTTATTTGAAGGTTAAATTTTTCTTTTTTAATTGAATTTCTAAGGCAATAAAACAAGCACTAAATCCCCAAATTGGAACAGCTGCTTTATCTGTATCTAAAAAATTATTCAAAACAGCATGAATAAAGTATGTGACCAAAGCTAATATCATGGACAAAATCAAAATACGTATTTCATTATCTTCTATTGGCCAATTGTTATACAACATGATTCCCTTATAAAAAATGGTTGCAACAATTAGTAAAACAGAAACCAAACCTAAAATTCCCATTTCAGCCATTGGCCCTAAATATTCACTGTGTGCATTTCCTGCATTTCCAAAATTTGTAGAAATAATAGTCAGATTTTCAGGTTCTTGAAAACGTGCATATTCAAAAGCATAAGTCCCAGGTCCAAATCCAAAAACAGGTCTTTCACTAAACATCGCAATTGCACAACTCCATCTGTTCAATCTTTCTAGATTGGAAGCATCCGTTGTTACATTTGTTGCACTTTGCAAACGTTCTCCAAACTCTTCCGTTGTATGTTCTGATTTATTTCTTGCCATTTCTATTTGAATAGCATCCCAAGAAAAAAAGAGGGTAATGCCAATAAACCCAACAATAGAAACAATTAAACTGAATTTAATTTTAAAATGAATCAGTCCCCATACCCCAACTGCCGCAAAAATACTTAGCCAAGCAGCACGTGTGTATGAAAAAAATAAAGCAATAAATGTTAATACAATAAATGAAAGTAAAATTACCTGAATAAGCAGCGTATGTTTTTTAGAAAAATATAACCCAATTACAAGAGGTACAATAAAAGCAACCATACATCCATAAATAGTATGATCTTTAAAGAAAGGCCACATGACCCAATGTCCTTCTTTTTCGCCAAAACCATAGCCCGCATGAATAATAAGCGTATAAGCCATTGCAATCATCATTCCGATACAATACAACCATATAAACGCTTTAATATTTTTAAGTTTGGCAAATACAATTGTACCAAATAATAGCATTGGTACAATAAACCAAAGTCTTGCTAACAAAAACTTAAAGGAAGCTAAAACATGCGTACTAGTTATTGAAGTGATGATAATCCAAAAAAGATAAAACCCAACAGCCCAAATAATTGGATTACGCCAAATATCTTTAGGTAAAATTTTAGATTTTAATTGTTGGAATGTAAGTAACAACATCAAACCAAATAACATCGGTTCTGTAGGCAGAAATAATCCAAAACTTTGAGTATATTCCTCAATATTAATTGAAATTGGTGCTAAAAATGCAATTCCTAAAAACGTCCACTCCGTATAATAAACAGCAAAAAAGATGGCTAATAATCCAAGAGAACTTAACGAAAAATATGCTTGATCTTGCCAAACAAAATAGAGTGTTAGCAAGGCATATAATAATCCTAAGGATATAGCAATGACACTTTTATTAAACAAAATTTATACTGCTTTTTTAAGTTCTTTATATTTTTCAAGAATCAACAATATGAAAATCATAAAAAAGAATGTTCCAATTGTTGATAAAAGCACTATTATCATCCGTTTAGGTTTGTCTTTTTTATCCGCAACTACTGCTTTTTCAACCACAAACTTATGTGTAAAATTGGTGTAAGCGTCTGATTCTGCTTGCTCATAAGAATCTAAGAATTTTTCTAATTTGATGATTTTTTCATCTCTAATTTGTTCTAAAGCATCAAATTTTGCTCCATATTTTAGATTAACATCTATCTGTTTTTTCAAAAAATCTCTATCTTCTTTTGATTTTGCTTCAATATATGCTTGAAATAAATTCGTTCGACCATCTAATGAAACAACTCCTAAATCAGCTAAAGTATCCATTTGAACCAATACCATTTTCAAATCCTGATCCAACAAATCCTTTTTACGCTTATTAATTTCATAAGCTGGAATCGTTCTTTCAGCTACCATGTTGTTTTTCACAGTATCAATCAAATCTACTATCTTATTTGCAATTTCTGCTGCTAATTCTGGCTTTTCATCCAAAACATCAATTTGAATTGAACCATAACGCGTACGAGTGAAACTAATATGTTCCTCGTATTCCTTCATTAATTTAAAATATTTATTTTTATCTGTTTCTTCAATTTCGTAATGTTTCATCAATTCAAATTGTGAAATTATACGATCTCGAATTCTTGAAGATTGTAATATCTGAACTAATTGCTCTGCTTGTTCTTCTTCTCCAAAATCCATCGAAGATGCTTTTGCATTCCGTTGTTCAGAAAATGAAACGGTACTTGTAGCAGCAGGAAAAACGATTGCTGATGAAAGGTATAATGGCGTGATTAAAAAAGAAACGATTCCAGACAATACCATTGCTATTGCACAAACAATCAAAATCATTTTTCGCTTTTTCCAAATAAAAAGGAGGAGGTTTTGTCTGTCTTTGTCTAATTCACTTTGTGTTTGTTCCATTCTAACTTTTTTTGCGCTACTAAATTAATGTTAAATTTTTGTTTTTATGAAATCTATAACTGTAAAGACTGCTTTTTATTGTACAATTATGTAGAAACAGTCCTTATTTATTCTAATTCACAAATATTAACCTCTCCCTTTCATAAATTGAGATATATAAATTCATTCAAAATTTAATAGACTTTAAGAAATCTGTCTAAATTTATTTTATGAATTGATTTTTCAATGAGCGTATATCTATCATTTTTGTAGCCATTAATACAGCTACACTTAAAAATAATTCTAGAACAAGCATATATACTGTTGTTTTGCTACTACTTAAATAAGTATGCATTAATACGATCAACCCTAAAAACAAAAGATATCTGCCAATTAATTGAAAAGAAAAATGAAATTTAAAATTAGAAGCACAATAAAGAAATTGAATAATTGCAATCGTGGTTTGAGTACAAAAAGTTGCAAATGCGGCGCCAGTTGCTCCATATAATGGTATCAAATAAAAATTTAAACCAACATTCATTATTATTCCAAAAAAGGAAGAAATATTTAAAAATTTTAAACTTCCATTTGCTGTTAACAGTGTTCCAAAAATTAAAGAAAAACACATTCCAATAAAACTCAGCATTAACCATTGAAAGCTACCTATCGTTTGTTGAATATCATTTTTATAAATCAATGATAATATATATTCACTATTGAAGTAACAAAATATTGCAATTACGATAGAGCCTCCTATCAACAAATTTCCTGCTGTTGTCAATAAAGGTAATATGGACTCTCTCATTTTTAAAATATGTGAAAATAAAGGGAATAATAAATTTGAAAATATCATTCCAAATAAAAAACAAGCATCTAACAATCTAAAACCTTGAGCATATATTCCAGCTTGCTCTTGCCCATTTGGATGAATCCGTTCTATCATCACTGAATCTATTCTAGTATAAAACATCATTAATATTATTAATAATGCATAGGGGATACTTTTCTTAACAATTGCTTTAGAAAACGTCCAATGCCATGTAAATTTGGGCATTCCGATTTCTTTTACTAATAAAAAAAAGGCTAAAAGTGCTACGATAAAATAACAGAACGTTTGAATCCATACAAACCATTCTATTTTAAATTCATTTTTAGAATATATAAAAACGAAACCACAAAAAACAATCAGTAAAAATCGATCTAAAACTGAAATTATAGACTCTGTTTTAAAAAGCAGTAAACCTGAAAAATGACTTCTAAAATACGCGATTATTGTGGTTAAAAATTGATTAAAAATGAAAAATATCAATAATCCAAATTCAACTTTTTTATATCCCAAAATAAATGCGATAATAATGGTTATACAAGCATATATTACAAATAATAATAATCTAAAGGATAATAACTTTCCCATATATCTTGTGACAATATGAGGATATTGAGCAATATTTTTAGTTGTGAAATTATTAATTCCTAAATCAAGTAGGATATTGAATAAAAAAGAAAGATTTAGTAATGAAAAGTAAATTCCATAATTTTCTGCACCTACTTTATTTTGAACAGTTGCATCAATTCCAAAAATCGCAATTGGTTTAATCAATAGATTAAGTACCAACATTAAAAATAAATTTGAAATGAATTTTTTTTGCATCAATTAGAAAATTTCTAAATTTATTATAATTTTCATTATTTTAATATGTTATCCATTAAGCATTTACAAACAAATGTTTTGAATAAATCTAATGTGCTATAAATATAAAATTTTGGCTAGTATGCAGTTCTTTATTAAAGACTTCCAAAGTATCATTTACAACAATATATGGAACGTATTTAAACTCTTCCAATAAATCAATGCAATTTATTCTATTTTGATTATCCCATAACTCCGCATAAATAATCGGATGATTTTGCTCTAAAATTCGTCTTCCTCCTTTCAAAGCATAATATTCAAAATTCTCAATATCTATTTTAATACCTTGAATTGGCTCGCCATTTAATACATTGTCCAATGTATCTAAAGGAACATCAAATTCAGTTCCATGATTCCATTCTGTAATTGATTCATGCTTAACATGACTTAATCCTTGCATTTTTGTTTTTCCATTTTCAGGTAAAATCATTTTTACCTTCCCTTTTGATTCTCCTAATGCAATTTCGTGTAATTGTACTGTTTTTAATTTAAATTTAGAAACAATTTTCTGTAAAACACCAAAATTACTTGGCATTGGCTCAAAAGCATGAATTGTCGAATTTGGTAATTTTTGAGCTAAATGTACTGTCATAATGCCAATGTTTGCCCCAACATCTAACACGGCTCCTTGACCATCTTTTAATAATGATAAAAAATGAAAAAAATCTTTTTCTTTATTGTCTGAATGCAAAGTTTGAATTTTAAAAACAGAAAATACAAACAAATAGGTTTGAAATCCTAGAATTTTTTGCAAGATATATTTAACTCTGTTTTTCACTTTTCTATATAACGTTACAAAAATAGGAAAAGTTGGTGAAGAATTAGCTTATTTCTACGTTTGATATGAAAACATTTTTTGTGTTAGCAATACAAGAGTTAAAATAATCGATTTAGGGAATTTATATCATCCTAATTTCACATGTTCAGATTTTATAGCATATCCTAAAAATTTAGAGGCATTTTTATCAAAATCTTCACTATTTTCTGTAGTTAAAAATTGTACTTCCCCATTTTTCGTGCATTTTTTATCTAATTCTTGATGACGTACTAAATAATCTTCTAATTTTTCAGCAATTATTGCTCCTTGAGCGACAATTTTCACATTTTTAGGAACTAAAGTTTGTATATAATCTTTTAATATTGGAAAATGCGTACAAGCTAAAATGATGACATCAATGGTTGAATCCTTTGCCATTATTTTTTGAATATCTTCTTGAATAAAAAATTTACCTCCCTCTGACAAATGTCTTCCATTCTCAATCAAAGGGACCCACATTGGACAAGCATGTTGATGTACAATCGTCTCAGGAGAAAATTTAGCTAATTCAAGGGGGAAGGATAATGATTTAACAGTACCTTCAGTCGCTAAAATCCCGACATGATTTGTCTGCGATAATTGTCCAATAATTTCCGTACTTGGGCGAATGACACCTAAAACTCTTTTATGGGGAGCTAATTGTGGTAAATCTTTTTGTTGAATTGTTCTTAATGCCTTTGCTGATGCCGTATTACAAGCCAAAACAACTAATTCGCAACCTCTTGAAAATAATTCTTTGACAGCTTCAAGCGTAAATTCATACACAACATCAAACGAACGAGGTCCGTAGGGTGCACGTGCATTATCACCTAAATAGATGTAGTCGTATTGAGGAAGTTTTTTTATTATTTCCGCTAATACTGTTAAACCACCATATCCTGAATCAAAAACACCAATTGGATTTTTTCTTTGCATATACTATATTAGATTTTAAAATAAACCAAAAAGGGCAACCTTTTGGATGCCCTTTTTATATGATAACTTAAATACCGTTAATTAGACAATCTTATTTAGGCATTTCCACAGAAGGAGGAGTTACTGGTTTCATCGCTTCAGCATCTAACTTTAACAATTCAACCATCACTTCTTTTGTAAGATTAATCCCTGTTTTATGATACAATGTAGCTGTAACATCTATGACATAATTCAATTTTTTTCTATCCGCAACAATTGCAACTGCTTGTTCAATTCGTTTTAAAATTGGTTGCATTAATTCATTATTAATTGCTTGTAATTCTTCTTGTAATGTTTGCTGACGTTCTCTCAAGCGCTGTTCTTTTTCTTGAATAGCACGTTCCGCCATTTGCTGTCTCAAAGGTGTTAAAGTTGGTTTAATTTTTTCATACTCAACATACGCTTTTTCTAAATCAGCATTCATTTCTTGTAATTCTTTAATCCCATTTTGGTTTAAGGCTTGTAACTCATCATCGGCTGCTTTTTTAGATGGCATCGCATTTAATAATGAATCTGAATTAACATGCCCGATTTTTTGTTGTGCAACCGCAGTTGAAATTGTGAAGATTGCTGCTATTGCAACTAAAAATAATTTTTTCATTTTCTCTTTTTATTATTTATTTTAATTTTACTTTTTAACGCCTAATTCTTTTAGGACCTCATTACTAACATCCATTTTTGGATCTGCATAAACCAAATTACTTTGGTTTGCTTTATCAAATACAAAACTAAAGTTTCTTTTAGTTGCTACCGTTTGAATTGCTTCAAAAATTTTATCCTGTATCGGTTTAATTAATTCCTGTCGCTTCTGAAAATAATCACCCTTCACACCAAAGCGCATTTTTTGCATTTCCATTGCTTCAGTTTCCAATTTTTCTAACTCTGATTTTCGCTTTTCGCGTTCTTCATTTGGTAGTAAAACTTCTTCTCTTGCAAAATTATCTCTTTTTATTTGAATTTGAGCATAACGTTCCTCAATTTCTTTGGTCCACCTTTCTGCTAATTTATCAAGTTTCTCTTTTGCATCCTTATATTCAGGCATATTTTCTAAAATATAATCCGAATCTATATAAGCATATTTTTGACTAAAGACAAATCCTGTGCCAAATACTAGTAAAATAGATAAAATAAATGATTTCATTGTTGTAAGTTTTTCGAATCAAACGACCAAATTAGTGAATTATTGTATAATAGGTATAAAGACAACATTAACTTTTATAATTCTCCTAAATTCATCCCAATTGAAAAAGTCATTTTAGGATAAAATCCTCTTCTTTCAATTGAATTATTAATTGTTCCGGAATTATAACCAGCTGCCCATGGGTCTAATTTATCAAATCCCCAACCATAATCCAGACCTAACATCCCGAACATTGGTAAAAAGACTCTCAAACCTACTCCGGCAGAACGTTTAACATTCATTGGATTGAATTGCTTAAATGTTGGAAAACAATTACCCGCTTCTCCAAATGCCAAGACATAAAATGTAGCTTGTGGATTTAAAGAAATGGGGTATCTTAATTCGACCGTGTATTTAGCAATAATTGGATCACCAGATTGAGATGAAACTTGATTATCTTCATATCCCCTCAACGCAATAATTTCACGACCACCCATTTGGCTAACACCTGACAAACCGCTACCTCCTAAAGAATATCTCTCAAATGGAGATAAATTTTTGGTAGCATTATATTTTCCTAAGAAAGCAAAACCAAAACGGGTTCTTAAAACCAATTTTTTATCTAAGGTTAAGGGTGTAAACCATTCTCCTGTTAATTTAATTTTAAAATATTCTAAATATTTAAACATCTCTTGCTGAGTAGCCGTTGTAAAATCAGTTCTTCCTCCTAACAATGAATAAGGAATAGAAGATTTTGCTGTAAATGAAATATTTGTTCCGCTTTGTGGATAAATCGGTGCACTGATTGAATTTCTTTGTAAGACATACTTCATACTAATATCATTGGCATATCCTGTTGGAAAATTCTGAAATATTCCATAGTTTGTTGGTACATAATATTGGTATGCCAACTCATAATAAGCACTGAAATAATCATCTGGAAATTTTTTTCTTCTCCCTAAACCAATTGCCATACCTGTTATCGTTACACCAGTATATTTCGGGTTTGATTTCAAATATCCATAAGATGATATAGCTGTATGATTAAACGAATAAGATAATGAATTTGGTTTTTTTCCTCCCAACCAAGGTTCTGTAAAAGAGAATATATAACTTTGATAATACTTACCATTTGTCTGTGCCCGAATAGACAAACGCTGTCCATCTCCTCCTGGTAAAGGAGACCATGAATCTTTTTTAAAAAAGTTTTTAGTAGAGAAATTATTAAACGTCAAACCTAAAGTTCCTATTAAACCAGAACCTCCCATTGAACTTCCACTAGTTGAAGATAATCCTGTTAATCCTCTACCCCCATATCCACCTGATAATTCAATTTGATCTGACGATTTTTCCTCAACGGTATATTCAATGTCAACCGTTCCATCTGCAGGATTAGGGATTGGGTTTATTTGAAATCCTTGCTCATTGAAATAACCCAATTGTGCCAATTCACGTTGTGTCCGAATAATATCATTTCTACTGAATAAATCGCCTGGCTTTGTTCTGATTTCACGGCGAATTACATAATCGTTTGTTTTTGTATTTCCTTTTATTCTAATTCTTTTAACTCTGGCTTCTTTACCTTCAATAATTCGCATTTGATAATTGATGTAATTATCCGTAACATTTGTTTCAATCGAATTTATTTGAAAAAACAAATATCCTCTATCCATGTATAAAGAGGAAATATCACGACCATCTTCGCTCATTCTTAATCTCTTTTCTAAAAGAATTTTATCATAAACATCGCCTTTTTTAATCCCTAAAACAGTATCTAAATAACTGGAACGGAATTTCGTATTTCCCATCCACTCAATGTTT
This sequence comes from Flavobacteriia bacterium, assembly GCA_016178305.1. Lineage (GTDB taxonomy): Bacteria > Bacteroidota > Bacteroidia > Flavobacteriales_D > Crocinitomicaceae > CAIUKX01. The sequence goes on from JACOTM010000030.1 coordinate 113,824, forward strand.
CCAAAATAATACTTTTGTCCTTCATCAATAATTAAATTAACTACCAAATTTTTTTTATCGTAATTATATACGGTATCAAAACTAATCGCTGCATCACGTAAACCAATGGAATTATATTTATCTAATATCGCTTGTTTATCTCGTTCATAAGCAGAACTTGTAAATTTAGATCGTTTGAAAAATCTCCAAAATTGTTTCTTTTTTGTGTCTTTCATTGCCATAGACAATTTCCAAGTTGAAATCGAGGTATTTCCTTCAATATTTAACTCTTTAATTTTTACTTTATTATTTTTAGCAATGTCAATTATGAAAATTTCAGAGTTATTTATTAAAGTATCTTTTTGTCTGGAAATATTTACTTTCACATCGTAATATCCTTTGTCTCTAAAATACCCTTTTATTTTATTTTCTGTAATGAACACCAAATTTTCAGTAATTGTTTTTCCCGTAAATAAATTGATTTCTTCTCGAACTTTATCTGCTTCTCGTTTATTAACTCCTTTGAATTTGTAACGCGATAATTTTGGTCGAGGAGCTAATTTAATTGTTAAATATACTATTCCATCAATTTCTTTATCCACTGAAATTTCTGCATCTGAAAATAATTCTTCTTTCCATAAATTTTTTATTGCTTTCGAAAACCTTTCTCCAGGAATCATAATTCTTTCTCCTGTTCTTAAGCCTGTAATTAATTTTATGGCTTGGTGATCAAAATTATCCGCTCCTTCAACACGTATTGGTCCAATTTCATATTGTCTTGGATTTTGATAATCAATTACAAATTCTCCTCCAATTGCTGTCACTCCTGATGAGTCACTCTGAGAAAAAGTGTAACTTGATATAAAAATTAAAGCGATATATGTAAAAAATTGTGCGGTAAATTTCATGTTTATTTGGTAATTTGTTCAGAGACCATTCCAAAACGGCGTTCCCTAGATTGATAATCCAAAATTGCTTTGTAAAAATCTTCTTTCTTAAAATCAGGCCATAACACTTCCGTAAAATATAATTCGGTATATGCTATTTGCCACAATAAGAAATTGCTTATTCGATGTTCTCCACTCGTTCTAATTAGTAATTCAGGATCTGGGATAGAATTTGTAGAAAGAAAATTTGTAATTGTTAATTCATTGACATCATTCGCTTTTAATTCTCCTGATTCAATTTTAGCAGCAATCTCATGAACAGCATTTGTTATTTCCCATCTTGAACTATAATTCAGCGCCAAAACTAAATTGATTTCTTTATTTTTTGAAGTAATGGTTTGTGCTTTTTTTAATTCCTCTCGACATCCTTCAGGTAATCCTTCAATATTACCAATACTCATTAAACGAACACCTCCTTCGTTCAATTCATCTACTTCACCTGCAATAGTCCGAATTAATAAATCCATTAAGCCTTCCACTTCTTCTTTTGGTCTGTTCCAATTTTCAGTAGAAAAAGCATATAAAGTCAAATATTTGATTTTCATTTCTTTTGCTGCTTTCAATACTTCACGCACTGATTCAACACCAAAATTATGTCCATATAATCTGATTTGACCTTGTTTTTTCGCCCATCTTCCATTGCCATCCATAATGATAGCTACATGTTCTGGGGTATTATTTAAATCTATTTGTTCTAATAAATTCATTGACTTGTTTTAATACGGGAACGAAAATAGTGAAAGATTCGCAAATAGAGTGCATTCTTATGAAATAGGTTAACATACCTTAACAAAAAAGAGGGATATGGAAAATCCAATCCCTCTTAAATATTATGATTGAAAATATTATTCAGCTAATAATATGATTTTATCACCTAACATTTCCAATACACCACCATTGATATCAACTCTGATAACTTTATTATTCGAAGAATCTTTAATCACTAATTCAGACAAATTTTCATGTGTTTCATGACTTGTTGTCAAATCAATTTTTACAGTTCCTTTTCCTAATGCTGAAATAATCGGAGCATGGTTTTTCAATACTTGAAACGATCCATCTAAACCTGGCAATTGCACTGCGTCAACTTCTCCTTTGAAGATTTTCGTGTCTGGTGTAATTATTTCTAAATGCATTTTATTCTAATTTTGAATTCTTAGTTCGTTTCTGCTATCATTTTTTCTCCAGCAGCGATAACATCTTCTAATCCACCTTTCAAGTTGAAAGCTGCTTCAGGATATTTATCTAACTCACCATCTAAAATCATATTAAACGCTTTGATAGTTTCTTGAATATCTACCAATACACCTTTCAAACCTGTAAATTGCTCAGCAACGTGGAATGGTTGAGACAAGAAACGTTGAACACGTCTTGCTCTGTGTACGATTAATTTATCTTCTTCAGATAATTCATCCATACCCAAAATGGCAATAATATCTTGTAATTCTTTGTAACGTTGTAAAGTTAATTTAACTCTTTGAGCAGTATTGTAATGCTCTTCCCCTACGATTTCTGGCGTTAGGATACGAGAAGTTGAATCTAATGGATCTACCGCTGGATAAATACCTAACTCAGCAATTTTACGGGACAATACCGTTGTAGCATCTAAGTGAGCAAATGTATTAGCTGGAGCTGGATCTGTTAAATCATCCGCAGGTACATACACCGCTTGAACAGAAGTAATAGAACCATTTTTAGTAGAAGAAATACGTTCCTGCATTGCACCCATCTCTGTTGCTAATGTTGGTTGGTAACCTACTGCTGAAGGCATACGCCCTAATAAAGCTGATACCTCAGAACCTGCTTGCGTAAAACGGAAAATGTTATCAACGAAGAATAAAATATCTTTACCTTGTCCATCTCCTTCACCATCACGGTAATACTCAGCCATTGTTAATCCTGAAAGAGCAACACGTGCACGTGCACCTGGAGGCTCATTCATTTGACCGAAAACGAAAGTAGCTTTTGATTCTTTCAATTCATTTACATCAATTGAAGCGATATCCCATCCACCTTCTTCCATGCTGTGCATGAATTTTTCACCGTAACGAATAATACCTGATTCCAACATCTCACGTAATAAGTCATTCCCTTCACGTGTACGTTCACCTACTCCTGCAAATACAGATAAACCTGAATAAGCTTTTGCGATATTATTAATTAACTCTTGAATCAATACTGTTTTACCTACACCAGCACCCCCGAATAAACCAATTTTACCTCCTTTTGCATAAGGCTCAATTAAGTCAATTACTTTAATACCTGTAAAAAGTACTTCTGTAGCTGTTGACAACTGATCAAATTTTGGAGCTTCACGGTGAATCGATAAACCATTCGTGTTATCAATAGTATTGATTCCATCGATTGCTTCACCAACTACGTTAAATAATCTTCCTTTGATTTGATCTCCTGTAGGCATTTTAATTGGGCTACCTGAAGAAATAACCTCCATACCTCTCGTGAATCCATCTGTTGAATCCATAGAAATTGTACGTACAGAGCTTTCACCAACGTGAGATTGTACTTCTAATATTACTTTTGTTCCATCAGCTTTGTAAACAACTAATGCATCATAGATGTTTGGAAGAGTAACATTCTTTTCGAATCTTACATCAACTACAGGTCCGATAACCTGAGAAACTTTTCCTTTAATTTCCGACATTACAGCGCCTTTTTTAAATGAGTTCTGAATTTTGGGTGCAAAGATAGAGCATTTATTTTAAAGTAACATAGATTTTTTTACTTTTTTAGGGAATATTTTATTTTGATTCTATTATATAAATTTTCAACTAGAAATAAGTCTATTCTCTTTCTATAAATAGACAACTTAATATTTATTCTGTTTTGATTGAGATTTTAAAATCCCGATTCAATTTTAATTGATTATTAAAGTAAAATAATTTTAAAATTTGCACATTTATTTTCTGAAATTTACTAGCTTTGAATAGAACTTTAAAATTAACATTATGCCAATCTTTCTAATAATAACTGTATTAATTATTTTTTTCATTATTTCATGTTTTGTAACTGTTCAACAAGGAACTATTTCTGTTGTAACTATGTTTGGAAAATACAAGCGTATTATGCATCCTGGATTGAATTTTAGGATTCCTTTTATTGAAATGATTAATAAAAAAGTGTCCATTCAAAATCGTTCTTTTGAAATTGAATTTCAAGCGATTACTCAAGACCAAGCGAATGTTTATTTCAAAGCGATGTTGGTTTATTCTGTTTTGAATGCCGAAGAAGAGACTATTAAAAATGTAGCGTTTAAATTTGTTGATGAGCGTAGTTTTTCTCAAGCTTTAATTCGCACAATTGAAGGCTCTGTTCGCGGTTTTGTTGCAACTAAAAAACAAGCAGAAATTCTTCTTTTAAGAAGAGAAATCGTAGATGACGTAAAAGATAGTTTAGACAACACATTGGAAAGTTGGGGTTTTCATTTAATTGACTTACAATTGAATGATATTACATTTGATGAAGAAATCACATCGTCAATGGCAAAAGTGGTTGCATCTAATAATTTAAAAGCAGCAGCTGAAAATGAAGGACAAGCTTTATTAATTACGAAAACAAAAGCAGCTGAAGCTGAAGGGAACGCTATTAAAATTTCAGCTCAGGCAGAACGTGAAGCGGCTCAGCTAAAAGGACAAGGAATTGCATTATTTCGCGAAGAAGTTGCAAAAGGGATGAGCGAAGCTGCTGAAAAAATGCGGGAAGCAAATCTTGACACTTCTTTAATCTTATTTTCTATGTGGACAGAATCGGTTCGAGAATTTGCTGAAAAAGGGAAAGGAAATACAATTTTCTTAGATGGTTCAACAGAAGGAATGGATAAAACCTTGAAACAATTGATGGCAATTGAACAGTTGAAATTGACAAAAGATAAAAAATAATATGTTGATCTACATTACAAAATACTAGTTAAACGATTTTTAGAAACTAATAACTTACCTTTTTTAAAAATAAATAATGAAAAAATACCTAAATATCTTTATAATTATTAGTAATCTTTCATTTGCTCAAGACTCGACAATTAATAGATCCTTTATTTCCGTATCTGCTGGAGCTACTTTTGATGATAATCTTGTTTTTGCTATAAGTTATGGCTACTATTTCAAAAAACATTTTGGAATTGAGTTTTTTGTCAATAATTTTCGATCAAAAGCTGGTTATTCATCAGAAAATTTTGGAATATTTTTCTCAAAAAAAGAGTATGTTTACGATGAATTAAGCAGTTATTCAATGCTTGCATCTATAGGATCTAAAACAAATGGAAATGTGAATATTTCTCTTAAAATCGGACCATCTTACAACTCTTATATTTACAATGATAATTTCAAATATGAACAAATCTCAAATTCTAATTCTATAGGACATTACACACAAAATCACATATATTTTTGGGGAATGATACTGAAATCTGATCTATCTTTAGCTCTATCAGATGTAATCGCATTGAACGTCTCTGTGTTTGAAGATATTAATCCAAAAATTTATTTTGGAGGTATTCTTTTAGGTCTAAATTGGGGAATTGTTAAGGAACGTCCTGTTTCCAAAAAAACAATAAAATTAAAATTGGGCGAATAAAAACATTTGCTCAAACAGATAAAATACATCTTGTTTTTATTTTATTCTCAAAAAATAATCAATATCAATACCTTGTTCTTTAATATCATGACTGCTTGTTCTCAAAAGATTTTCTCCCTAAAAATAGCTCTGAATTGATTTTAAAATCCTATAAATTTATTACGTAACTCTATTTGATCCATCGAGGTACGAAAATCGCTATAAGAAAATTTAGTACGCTAAATAATTCTTAGTCGTTTTATTACCAAACATATAAGATGTTAATTAATTCTTAAAATTAGTTTTTATAAAACAAAACGATTAATTTTACGTAACCATTGAAATACGATGAAATCATTTTTAGTAATTATATCCTTATTTATTATTCAATATGCAAATGCCTCACATATTGTAGGTGGAGATATTTACTATAATTATTTAGGTGGAAATAATTATCAAATCAATGTTACTTTATATCGTGATTGCTTTTCATCAGGCGCTGCTTATGATGATCCTTTACATTTATCTATTTACAATGCCTCCAATGTTGAAATAACTACTTTAGAAGTTCCGTTTCCTGGGAGTACTAATGTTCCCATTGTATTTAACAATCCTTGTGTCACTGCTCCAGGAGGAATTTGTGTCGAAAAAGCAACTTATTCCGTTACGGTAAATTTACCACCAACACCTGGAGGCTATACAGCATCTTATCAACGATGTTGCAGAGGTCCAAATGTTTCGAATTTAATTACTCCTGAAGATACTGGACTAACTTTAACGACACATATTCCGGGGTCTGAAACTGGAAATATTGCCAATAGTTCTCCTCATTTTGTAAATTATCCGCCAATTGTAATATGTAACAATGATCAACTTGTATTTAATCACTATGCTATTGATCCTGATGGTGATAATTTAGTTTATTCATTAGTGACTCCTTTTGCAGGAGCATCTTCTGTGACTCCAATGCCTCTTGTTATTCCGCCACCCAATTATGCAAATGTAAATTGGTCTGGAGGATATTCAGGTGCAAATCCTTTAGGACCAGGCGCAACAATCAGTATCGATCCTGTAACGGGAGTATTAACAGCTCAACCTTTGTTGCAAGGATTATTTGTTGTTGGTATTCGTGTTCAAGAATATCGAAATGGTGTTTTAGTAGGACAAACCGTCAGAGATTTTTTATTTAAAGTAATCAGTTGTAATATTTCAATGCAAGCGATTGTTCCTTTACAAGTTGATATGGACTATTTTGTTTCTTACTGTCAAGGTTTAACCGTTACATTTGATAATAATTCTTACGGAGCAACATCATATAGTTGGGATTTTGGTGTTCCTGGAATTACAAATGATGTGAGTACCAATTTTGAACCTACTTATACCTACCCAACTCCCGGAACATATAATGTTACTTTAATTGCAAATCCTGGATGGCCTTGTACAGACACGACCATTCAAACGATGATTGTAAACGAAGAACTTTCTGTTTCATTTACTTCAAATGATTCTTTATGTATCGTAGGAAATAATTTTAATTTTGATGGTTCTGTAGTTGGGACGAATAATGCTGCTTATAATTGGGATTTTGGTCCACATGCCAATATTTCAAATGCAACAACTCTTGATGTAAACAATGTTGTTTTTGATACCTCAGGTTACATCACAATTACATTAAACTCTACGATAGGAACGTGTGCTACTGGCTATACTGATTCTATTTATATTTTCCCATTTCCAAATGTTGCTTTTTCACCACCGCCTAATTATTTATGTGAAGGGCTGACAACAACTTTTATTAATAACACATCTGGTGGCAATTATTATACTTGGGATTTTGGCGTCAATAATATTACAACAGATATTGATTCCATTTTTAGTCCAACATATACTTACCCAACCTCTGGAACATATTTAGTTCGGTTAATTGCTGGATCAAATGGTAGCTGTATAGATACTGCTTTTCAAACATTAATTATGAATGAAATACTTAACGTATCATTCACTTCAAATGACTCTATTTGCATTACAGGAAATAGCTTTAACTTTGACGGTAGCTATGTAGGTTCAACAACTACAAATTTTAGTTGGAATTTCGGACCCAATTCAAATATACAAAATGCAACAACTTTAGACGTAAATAATGTTCATTTTAATCAATCAGGTGTAATACCGATTACTTTGACTGGTACTTATGGACAATGTATTGATAGCTACACAGCTTCGATATATATATTTCCAGAACCAACCATCAATTTTGATATTCAACCAGGGTTACAATGCGTCCCTTTTGAGGCACATTTTATAGATTTATGCACTTCTCCATTTCCTTTACACTATTCTTGGAATTTTGGTGATGGAAACACTTCTAATCAAGCAAATCCTCTAAATATTTATACGAATGTTGGCACCTATGACGTAAGTTTATCTATTCATTCTGATTTGGGTTGTATCGATACTTTATACTTAACAAAATTTGATTTAATTCAAGTTCACCCTAGTCCAGTCTCTAATTTCAGTGTTGATAAATATGAAGCGTCTATATGCAACTCCACAATTCAATTTACTGATTTATCGATAGGGGGAAATTCTTATTTTTACATGTTTGATCACATTGAAGGTACAACAGAACAAAATCCATTTTATTCCTTTCATGATGATGGGACATTTACACCTATTCAATACGTTACGAATGAGTTTTTATGCACGGATTCAAGTTTCGTAAATATTTATATTTCCCCATTTACCGTCTATATTCCAAATACATTTACTCCAGATGGTGATGAATTTAATAATATCTTCAAACCGATAGTAGAACTGTTTGCTCCTTTTTGGGAATTTAAAATATACAATCGTTGGGGAGAAATCATTTTTGAAACAAATGACCAATATGAAGGTTGGGATGGGACATATTTAGGAAAGATGGTTCAAGATGGTGTTTATAACTACACCATTAGATACCAATCATGTGAAAACTCTGATAATTGGCATGAATTAACTGGACATTTTAATAAAATTCGTTAAAAGATGGTCATTCTAATTTCATGGTAAAACTTACTTTATACATGAAATTTTCCAACACATTAAAACTTGCATATTCTCCATATCTATAAAAAACACCTAATCCAAAACCTGAAAAACCAGAATTTATCAAACCATCTAAAATCATTCCTGTTTCACAATATCCTTTATTCATGGTATTAAATTTTATCGAATGTTCCGTTTTATTCGTAAAATAACCATATCCTAATCCATGATGTAAAGTAATTTTAGGTTTAAAAATTTTAAATTTAGTTTTCATTTCTCTGAAAGAAAAGCGTGTAAACAAATTGAATTGTTGTTTGGAATAAAAAGTTGCAGGAAACATCGTTTCAAAAGTGTTTTTAACAGAAATGTTCCAATTGCCACCTGTTCCAATAGCAACTTGTTGTAATAATAACGGAACATCTCCTATTGTTTGTCCGAAATGAAACATCCAATTAAACTTTCCAATTGTTCTGATTGGAATCTCTTGATTTACATCGAAATGAAGACGAATGTAATTATAAGCTGAAAATTCAATATTCTTAAACCCCTTAGTAATTTTTAAAGCTATGCATGGATATTTAGTACCTTTTCCTATTCTTAATTCGCCCAATTGAACCATTTTTTCTTTGATATTCCACTTAATTTCAGCATATCCTTCAGCTAAATCATAACTAGACAATGTTGTGTATAAAGTCGTATTTAAAGGTTTAAAAAGATAGTCTTCCGTGCTCCAGATACGTTGATAATTTGTACCAATACATACGTTGAAATTAGAAGATATATACGTTGAAAATGAAAGGTCCACTAATCTTTGATAATCCATTGACTTAATATATAGCTGCCTATAATTCAGTGTTGAATTTAAATTAAAGGCTTCTTTTTGAAAAGTATATCCACCGCGTTCAACAATATCATTTTGATATTTTAAATTTAATAGACCACTCTTTTTTTGATACAATTTTATTTCTGTAAAAGCTCCATATTTCCAAGCTTGATCCTTCGTTCCATAAGCGAAATAGCCGCCAAACTTTATTCTTTTAGATATTTTAGAAGACGTTTCAATTCCTGACCCAATTCGATAACCTTCGTAAAGTTTATAATCAATAATTTTCGTTAAATCTAGATTAATATATCCTAAAGGAAGTTTTCCAACCATCAAAGACTGAATTGCTTTAATCTTCAAATTTAAATTAAATTCCTTTGAAATACTATCCATCGTTTTATAAGTATTTTTCTCTTTTAATGTTATTCCATAAATACGAGTTGAATCCCATTCAGAATCTTTTTTATTAGCCGCGTCATCATTCGTAGATAAAGAAGTGTTATTCAAATTTATTTTTTTTAATCCACTAGGATTTAATATGATATTGTTAATATACATACTTCCTTTTGCAACGATATAACCATTTTTTAAATCCGAAATTTCAAAACCAGGTAATTTCATTTCAGTACTCAATTTTATTGGAAACCATTTTTTATGTTCAATAAATTGATATTCTTGAATTACTTTTATTTGAGAGGATGATGTCGTATCGGCAGGTTCAACTATTACTTTCTCAATCGCGTAGCCATTTGTATTGATATATAAAAATCCTTTTAAACCATCAAAGTTTTTGTTTTTTCTTGGTCTAAATGAAATTGTAAACGTAGTATCAGTCAAATTAATTATCGTGTCTTCGATAAGAAATAAATACCGTTTTATTCCGCCAAAAGCAATCGGATTAATATAAGATTTCCCGTTAATCGTGAATTGATTCTCATAAAAGCTAAAGGATTGTAATTCATTCGCAAAAGAAGAAAATAAAGGATCGTTAAATCCTGATGTTTTAAAGGCCGTAATTTCTTCAACATCTAAAGACGGTGGTTGAAACGTTCGTTTTGAAATATTTTCAATTAAAAATAAATGATTATCATTAAAATAATTTTTCAACTTTATAAGGTGTGCATCTACATTTGAGTCAGCTGTGTCAATCGTTTGGAGGGCTTCTTCATTAATATCAAATATATATTTGCTGTAAGAATTATATGTAAAAGCATCACCGTGAGTAGGACTATTTTTTTTTTTGTTTTCAATGACAATATTCATGATTCGATGGGCGGGATTTTCACCAGGAATAATATTAATTTCATCAATAAGTGTCGTAGATTCTGTCAAAAAAATACAATTATCTGTTATTAAATTAGAAAAAAGGGTAGTGTCCTTATAACCAAAAGAACTGATTTTTAATTTGAAAACTAATGAATCCATCGTAAAAAACCCATCAATATCAGCTAAAACAGGAGTTAATTCATTAAATATTATTTTGGCGAATGGTATAGGTTCATTTGTAGTTATATCTTTAATTTGGTATTTATCTTGTGCATAATCAGCGAATGAAATCACTAAAAAAAGAAGGGTTGTTAATCTATTCATGAATTAATATTAATTCTCATTTTTGGTAAAAGAAAATGTAAAATAAACTAAATTTTTTGATTCGCATAGATTTGTTACAATTCCCTTCCTGTTTTTGAATAAATTTTATTAAATTCGCCGTTCTAATTTTTAAAGAATAGATAATGTCATATTTATTTACATCAGAATCGGTTTCTGAAGGACATCCTGATAAAGTAGCTGATCAAATATCAGACGCATTAATTGACAATTTCATGGCATTTGATCCAACATCAAAAGTTGCCTGTGAGACATTGGTTACAACTGGTCAAGTTGTGTTGGCTGGTGAAGTAAAAACAAACACCTACTTGGATGTACAAAGTATTGCTAGGGAGGTGATTAGAAAAATCGGATATACAAAATCTGAATATATGTTTGAAGCGAATTCTTGTGGAATTCTATCTGCAATTCATGATCAATCTGATGACATAAATCAAGGGGTTGATAGAGTTGTAGCAAATAATGATTTTGAAGCTAAAGCAAATGCTCAAGGAGCTGGTGACCAAGGGATGATGTTTGGTTATGCTTCAATTGAAACAGATAATTATATGCCCTTGGCTTTAGATTTAGCACATAAAATATTACAAGAATTATCTTACATCAGAAATAACGAACCAAATTTAATTAGTTATTTACGTCCTGATGCTAAATCTCAAGTAACTATTGAATACTCTGATGATAATGTTCCGCAAAGAATTGATTCAATAGTAGTTTCTACACAACATGATGATTTCGCTACAGAATCTGAAATGCTTGCTAAAATTAAAAATGATATTATTTCAATTGTAATTCCAAGAGTAAAAGCTAAATTAAAACCAGAATTACAAGTATTATTTACAGATCAAATCCAATATCATATCAATCCAACAGGAAAATTCGTAATTGGAGGGCCTCACGGAGATACTGGATTAACTGGAAGAAAAATCATCGTTGATACATACGGAGGTAAAGGAGCTCACGGTGGTGGTGCTTTTTCAGGAAAAGATCCATCAAAAGTTGACCGTTCAGCAGCGTATGCAACAAGACACATAGCTAAAAACTTAGTTGCTGCAGGTTTATGTGACGAAGTATTAGTACAAGTTTCATATGCAATTGGAGTTGCTAAACCATGTGGATTATACATTAACACTTATGGTACAGCAAAAGTTAATAAAACAGATGGAGAGATTGCTAAAATTGTAGAAGGAATTTTTGATTTACGCCCTTATGCAATTGAACAAAGATTAAAATTAAGAAACCCAATTTATAGTGAAACTGCTGCTTACGGTCACATGGGACGTAAAAATGAAGTAGTTACTAAAACATTCAAATCACCAGACGGTACGATAGTTTCAAAAGAAGTTGAATTATTTACTTGGGAGAAATTGGATTTCGTTGATAATGTAAAAAAAGCTTTTAATATTAATTAACCTTTTTAAAGAGTATTAAATTGTTAATTTAATACTCTTTTTTTATTCACTTGAACTTAACTTTATGCCTAATTATATCTTAAAATTTATATTCTTAATTCTTTTTTTTCATACAAATATCTTTGCACAAGATTGTGAAAATGCAGATTTTAGTTACGGAAACTTTACTTATTGGAATGCTTTTACAGGATTTTGTTGTGGATCTTCAATAACCACACCTGGAGTTGTATCTGGAAGGCATACTATTATTACACAAAGTGTACCTGATCCTCAAACAAACAATATGATAATGACTATGCCCCCAAATGGTGGTGGTGCATATTCTGTTAGACTTGGAAATGATGGAACAGGAAGTGAAGCTGAAAAATTACAAAAATCTTTTTTGGTTACCCCTGATAATCGGTTATTTATTTATCAATATGCCGTTGTTTTACAAGATCCAGAAGGTCATACACCTCAAGAAAAACCAAAATTTGAAGTGAAAATTTATGATCAAAATAACAACATTGTAAACCCATACGAATGTGGTTATTATCAAGTAACCGCTGGTGTAGAAACAGATAATTGGCAACAAATCGGTGAAAATAGATTCAAAGATTGGGCAACGGTAGGTTTAGATTTAACGGCATATATTGGAACAACTGTTACCGTAGAATTCACTACTCAAGATTGTGGTTTAGGCGGACATTTTGGATATGCTTATATTGATGCTTCATGTGGATTTTTAGATATTAAAATTATTGGTTATTGTGAAGGAACAAGTGAAGTAACTTTATTTGCTCCAGAAGGCTTTTCATCTTATTTATGGCCTGAAACAGGAGAAACAACACAATCAATTGTAATTCCAACACCTCAAATCGGTGATTCTATAATCGTAACTGTAACGAATGAAGCAGGTTGTCAAACAAATATCTTACATGTATTTAATGAATTACCTTTACCAATAGCAGATGCAGGAAATGACACGAGTGTTTGTGTTGGCACAATGGTTAATCTATGGGCAGATGGCGCAGGTAATCAGGGTCAATATACATGGTATGCGGACGGTCTAGTAATAGCTAATACTCAAAATATTCAAATTACACCATTAGAAACAAAAGTTTACACTGTTTATGTTGCGAATCAAAACGGGTGTTATTCATCAGATTCTAGTGCAACTGTAACAGTAACGGTCAATAATGACTTATTATTTAGTTTGCCAAATGACACTACTGTTTGTGGATTTAATAATATAACGATTGAAGCACCTTCTATTGCTAATGTAAATTATACTTGGACATCTAGCAATAATGAATCATTTCAAGATACCTCAACAATAACCATTTCGCCTACTTATACTTCAACATATTACCTAACTATATCAAACAGTTCTTGTAGCTATGATGATTCTGTAAAAGTTACAATTGTCGATTCTGAATTTTATCCAGACTCATTAAGTTCTTATTATTGCCCTTCAAACAATAATACAGATCTTTTCGGACCATTTAATTGTCAAAGCTATCAATGGGAAACAGGTAATATTGGCGATACATTATTTATTGTTAACATTAATCCTAATAATTATGATTCTATCCAATTAAATTTTATAAACCAATTTGGTTGCATGGATTCTACAACTTATTATTTAATCTCTTTAGAAATACCATCTCCTATTCTAGAAACTGCTTCAGATACTATTTGCATGCTAGAATCTGCACAAATTGATATTTCAAATATAGAAAACTGTTATTACATTTGGTCATCTATTCCATCTGGAGTATCATCAAATAATACATATTTAAATGTGAATCCAACCACTACAACCACTTATATTGTTCAAGCAATAAATTACAATGGTTGTTCCGATTCTACCTCTGTTGATTCACTTACAATTTATGTTGATTCCTCTGCTTATTTCAATATTGACACAACGGCATCTATTTGCTTTAATTCTGATACTGTTTTAAGTGTAATAAATCCAACTGGTTTTTTTACCTGGCTTTATCAGGGAAATGTAATCTCAAATCAATCTTCAATTACTGTTAGTCCTATTGTAGATAGTTACTATTATATTACTCAAACCGTTGGTAATTGTGATTTTTCAAATTCTGTATTTGTAACCGTAAATAATTCGGATTTTAATATTCTCCCTTTTGGAACACCTATTATTTGCTCTGGTGATAGTATAAATTTATCTATCACGCCCCAAAACTATAATTCAATTCAATGGTATGAAACTAATTCGCTAATTGGATTAAATTCAAATATTACCGTAAATCCAACGTTAACAACTTCATATAATGCGATAGTTCTCGATCAAAATAATTGCATTGATTCTTCAGAAATTCTGATTCAAGTTAATCCAACGCCTGCTTTTGATTTAGGAAATAATCTTGAAATATGTGAAAATACTGCTGTTGTATTAGATTCCAAATTAAAAGATCCTAATATTATTTTTAATTGGTCCACTTCAGAAACGACGCCTTCAATTACTGCTGTAAATTCGGGTAATTATTGGTTAATGGCTTCTAATAACAATTGTACATCAACGGATTCTGTCTATATAACTATATTAGGTCCTTCATTTATGGGAGAAGTTCCAAATGTAATATCAGCAGATGGTGATAATATTAATGACAAGTTAGAAATTGATCTTTTCAATTTGGCAACATTTTCAATGACAATTTTAAATAGATGGGGAGAAAAAGTTTTTGAAAGTATCGATCCTACTGAATTTTGGGATGGAACTAAAGATGGAAAAAAAGTTCCAGAAGGAGTTTATTTTTATAAAATAATTTACACTTTAAATTGTGGTGATTTAACTGAAAAAGCACGTGATGGCAATATTACTGTTTTTAAATAAGTTGATTTTAAATCAATTTTGAGATACCTTCATGGATAGCATAAATAATCTCTATAAGAAATTATTTATGCTATCTTTTTTATTTCCTTTTCAAATGCATATCGTATATCATTCCATCTGACAATCCTATTTTGGGAACAATAATATTTTTACATTTTAATTCTTGCATAATGTATAAATAAATGTCCATTGCTGGTACGATAACATCTGCACGATCTGGTTTTAATTGAAATTTTTCAACTCGCTGTTCCAGATTTAGAATGGCAATTTCATCTCGTAACATTTTCATTTTCTTTACAGAAATAGATTCCATGTGCTGAGCACCCAACATTTTATGTACTTTATTAATATTACCTCCTGTTGCAAATATTTGATGAACAGCTGTAATATCCACATGGTTTGCTAACCAATCGTGAATATCTTTCCAAATAGACTCTTTTGCTTTACCTTTTAATAAACGGATTGTTCCAATTTGAAAGGATTTTGAAGCCACGCGTTCCCCTTTTTCGAAAACACTTACTTCAGTACTTCCTCCACCCACATCAATTACAATGAAAGGCATCCGTTTATCAAAATCCATTAAGAAAAAAGTACCGAAAATTAAATCTGCTTCTTCATTTCCCGAAATTACCTCTATTTCAATACCTGTTTCCTCAGCTATTTGCTTCTGAATTTCTTTGCCATTGGATGCTTCACGCATGGCAGATGTTGCGCAAGCTCTTAATTCTTCGACATCAAATATTTCTGCAATTAAGCGAAATGCTTTCATCGTTTTGGAAAAATTTTTAGCTTTTTTATGTGAAATTTTTCCATCTTCAAAAACTTCTTCACCTAATCTTAAGGGAATACGTGTATAAGATATCTTTTTCACAAAAGAATGACCATTTTCTGTTGTCACTTCTCCAACAAGCAACCTAGCTGCATTTGTTCCAATATCTATCGCCCCGTATTTCATCTGTTAAAAATATGAAGTTAATTTCAATGAAGTAAAGTATCTATTTTTTTCTGAAGAATATTCGAATTGGAACACCTTTAAAATCATAAATTTCACGCATTCTATTCTCCAAGAAACGCTTGTAACTGTCTGGAATATATTGAGGTAAGTTACAGAAAAAAGCAAACGATGGACTTTGGGTTGGTAATTGTTGAATGTATTTAATTTTCACATATTTTCCTTTCAACGATGGTGGAGGTGTAGCAGCAATAATATCTCCCATCACATCATTTAATTCAGAAGTTGAAATTTTACGTTTTTTGTTTGCGTAAACTTCCATTGTTGCTTCTAATGCTTTATGCACACGTTGTTTTGTTACCGTAGAAGTAAAAATAATTGGAACATCATTAAACGGAGCTAATTGTTCTCTAATTTTATCTTCCCATTCTTTAGTCGTTTGGGTTTCTTTTTCAATTAAATCCCATTTATTTACAAGTACAACAACCCCTTTTGCATTTTTTTCAATGACATAATAAATATGTAAATCTTGCTTTTGAAGTCCCTCAGTTGCATCAATCATAAATACGCAAACATCGGATTCTTCAATTGCCCTAACTGATCTTAAAACAGAATAATATTCTAAATCTTCCGTTACTTTTGCTTTCTTACGAATACCTGCTGTATCTACAATCATGAAATCAAAACCAAAAGCATTGAATCTAGTGTTGATTGCATCTCTCGTTGTTCCTGAAATATCTGTAACTATGTTTCTTTCTTCTCCCGTAATAGCGTTTACAAAAGATGATTTCCCAACATTTGGTTTTCCAACAATACAAATACGTGGCAAATGATCCAATTCTTTCACGGATTCATCTTCAATATCCATGAATTTCACAGCATCATCTAATAACTCACCTGTTCCACTCCCATTAGTAGCGGATAAATCGTAAACATCTCCTATCCCTAATTGATAAAATTCAGAAGAAAGACCAATTCTACCTGAGTTATCAACTTTATTTGCAACTATAAAAACTTTCTTTTTAGATTTTCTTAACAGTCCTGCAACCATTTCATCAAAATCAACTATTCCTGTTGTAACATCAACCATAAAAAAGATAATATTCGCTTCTTCTATGGCAATTAATACTTGTTTTCTAATTTCACTTTCAAAAATATCGTCTGTTCCACTAGCATAACCACCCGTGTCAATTACTGAAAATTGGTATCCATTCCATTCGCCTCTTCCGTATAAGCGGTCACGCGTAACACCACTAACTTCTTTAACAATTGCATTAGAAGATTCTGTTAAACGATTAAATAACGTCGATTTTCCCACATTTGGGCGACCAACAATTGCAATAATATTTCCCATTTTATATTTTCAAAAGCAAATTACAAATACGAACAAAATAATAATCTGTTAATTTGAAATTTGCTAATTTGTAATTTATTAATATCCGTATTTTTTCAATTTGGTATCTGAAGTTCTCCAATCTTTATCGACTTTCACAAAAGTTTCTAAAAAAACCTTTTTCATCACAAATTTTTCAATATCTTGTCTTGCTTCTCTACCGATTCGCTTAAGCATTTCACCACCTTTCCCAATAATTATTCCTTTTTGAGAATCACGTTCAACAATAATTAAAGCACGAATTTTTATTATGTCTTGCTCTTCTTTATATTCCTCAATTTCAATTTGGCTGGAATAAGGAACTTCTTTTTGACAATGAATAAATATCTTTTCCCGAATCATTTCAGAAATAAAGAAACGCATCGGGCGATCAGACAAATCTTCTTTATCGTAATATGGTGGACACTCTGGAATCAATTTCAAAATTCGTTCCCACAATAAATCAATATTAAAACCATGAAGTGCAGAAAGCAAATAAACATAAGCATCTGGTAAACGTTCTTGCCAATAGCTAATACGCTCCATCGCTTTTGTTTGGTCACCCAAATCAATTTTATTAATCAAACAAATCACTGGAATTTTCAATTTTTGAATTTTTTCCAATGTTTCTTTATGATTCATTTCATCTTCATTAATATCCGTAATGAAAATCAATACATCAGCATCTTGAATAGAAGTATTTACATACCCCATCATTGCATCATGTAATGCGTAAGCCGAGTTTACAACTCCAGGTGTATCTGAAAAAACGACTTGATAATCTTCTTCATTGACAATTCCTAAGATTCGATGACGTGTTGTTTGTGCTTTTGGCGTAACAATTGACATTTTGCTACCCATTAATTGGTTCATCAATGTAGATTTTCCAACATTTGGACTACCAACGATATTTACAAATCCTGCTTTGTGGGACATTTTTAACTTTTTGAACCGCAAAGGTAATGATTATAAAAGGGCTTTCCAATTAAATGAATAAATAGGTAATTAAAATTGATACCTTCCCTGAAAATTTATCAAATAATTATCGGTTACTAACCGTTAGAAACTTCTTTCCACCTATATTCTCTAAGTTTTTGTTACTTACCCGTGTTTTTTTATTCCATTATTCCTAATCAGATTTTATAAACTAATGAATCATTTACCTCTGCTCCATCTCAATTTGTTCGCATTTTAATATGACCAATCTGAAATAATTACTCTTTAATTAATTTCATGATTTTTGAACCATTTTTTGTTTTAACAATAACAAAATAAATACCTGCTTTTTCATTTGAAATGTCAAATTTATCGCCATTTCCTGTTACAATGATTTGACCCATTGTGTTTTGTATTTGATACGTTATAATTTCATTATTTATAGAAGTCCTAATTTCATATTTACCTTTAGAAGGATTTGGAAAAACTGAAATGTTTGCATTTGAATTTAATTCATCTAAACGAGCAAATCCCCCTTCTAAATTAATATTGTCTAACCAAATATGATTCCCATTCTTTCCAATATTTGAAAAAGCAATTTCTAAACACTCATTACCCCCTAAAAAGCTCAAATCTATTGTTTCATTTCTCCAAATAACTGAAGGATCTGCATCATACCAAAACCAAACATCAGTGCCATTAACAGATAAATCAGCACCTCCTTTAACCCAAATTCTTTGCCAATTTGGGTTTGTTCCTATTCTATAAATTACAGCCAATGAATCGGTATAACTACCATTGTCATGATAGCAAACATCAAAAGATAATGAAGAATTTATTTCATTAGCAAATGAAATTGCTGGTAAAATCAAGTAATGTTGTTGATTTGTTCCATCTACCCAATAATTTGGGAATGATGCACATTTATTTGTTACTGCATTATCTGGAGAATCTTGTTCCCAAGAACTTCCTTGACTGTCATATAATTTCCACCCAACTGGAGGAAAAGGAGAATTGTCAAATGACTCTGCAATATGAGGATTTGCATAATTATTTGTAATCGTAATAAAATTAGTGAGTGTAATCGAATCCGCTCCAAATTGATCTGTTACAACTAATTTTACATTATAATTTCCAGGTGATGTGTAAACAACATCTGGGTTTTCTAAATTTGAAGTTGCTGGTGAGCCGCCTTCAAAAGTCCATTGCCATATTGCAGAATTAGAACGAACGGTAGAATGATCTACAAAATGTATCGTATCTGCCATACAGTCTGAACTAATGTTTAAACTGTCTTTATCTACTGCAATCATTGCAACAGGTGGAGCATTTTCATAAAAATCACATTCAAATACACTGCGCTGAGAAGCAGCTCTTATTTTGCCTCCTGCATAAAATGGTTCTAAAAAAACAGAACTTGTACTTGCTGGTAAATTATTATTAAACAAAGCCCAATCAGTCATGGAATTATTTTTGTAATATACCGCTTTCGTTGTACCTATGTATATTCCATCATCTGAACCATAATGGTGAAATATTGAAATTACATTTTCAGAATTTATTGCTGTCCCAGTAATATTGGTCCAATTAATTCCTCCATCAATAGATTTAAAAACTTTGTTTCCTGTTTGTCCCCCCATTAATATACACCAAATTTTAGTCGGATCTTTTTCATCAACTTCAATATATTTTGAACGGTTACTATTATTTCCTGTTGTTGATTGCGCAGGTGTGACATCTACCCAAGTTATCCCGTAGTCCGTGGATTTCATAATTTTAGTAGCACTTACGGTTGGTTTATGAGTTACATATATGACATTTGGATTACTCCATGAAACTTTAACTTGAATCAATTTCGACCCCAGAAAATCATGAATTGTCGTAAATGAAATTCCACCATTTTCTGTTTTCATCAATTTTGTTCCAACTGGCGAATAGAATTCATTAAAATTATTCGGAGTAAATCCATAATTTCCGTATTCTCCAGTAACATAAGATGTATTGCAAATGTTATTTCCGTCAAATCCTCTAGAAGTAATTCGTTCTTCTCTTATTTCAGAAAATTCAAATGCGCCATTGTCATGATACCCAATTTTACTATTTCCAAAATTAACAAAACCACGGTAATTATCTCCTCCAAGTTCTGCTAACCAACCTCCTGAATTTGGAGTATTCAAACCTCCATGATAAATATCTTTGTATTTAATTAATGTCCCATTATGATAAGTCCCTCCTAACATAACATCTCCTTGTTTGAAACCCGCTTGATAGCCCCAAAAATCTGTCCCATGAATCCCATGCATTCGTGGGACAATTGTATCTCCTTGATCAGAAGAGTAGAAAACGCCTCCATCTGAACAAACCCACATATCTACACTTGATCCATGTTTAAAAAATTTTATGTCATGAACATCAGCATGAGAATATCTGTAAGGGGTGTGATCTCCAACCCATGTTACCCAATGAGCATTTAATTCCCAATTTGTACCGCCATTCTCTGATCTCCAAACATTAATTCCTGAACCATAAATTTTATTTTCATCCAATGGAGAAGCTCCAAATGCTAAATCATAATAATATTGACCTCCATTTTCTGTCCCATCTTCAGCATAACCTAACATATTTGGTTTGTCAACAGTTGCTACACCTCCCGGTCCTGTTCCACAACAACTATATACAAATGATTCACCTGCATCTGTGCTTTTATAATACCCGTAAAAACCTTCGTCTTGTCCTACAGCTCCCGCACACCAAACATAAACGATATTTGGATTGGCATCAGAAACACCTATTTCAGTTCTTTTTTGTTCACTTCCACTCACAGGCAGAGGCCAACCATTGGTTTTTAAAGTCCAAGTCTGACCATTATCTAAAGATTTATAAAATTCTGTTTTTGTTCCTGATAATTTTACCGTATAAATCACTTGATAATCACTTGGATTTAATTCAATTTCCATGTGTTCTCCCACATGTACTGAGGTCCAATTAACACCACCATCTATAGATCGAAATAATCCTGAATTTGTTGCGGCTAATAATGTATTTACACCTATTATTTTTAAATCACGAATCCATTTTGAAGCATTTTGAAAAGCTATATTTCCCGTTTTAGCCCAAGTTATTCCGCCATCAATCGTTTTCCAAATTGTTCCATCTTCTTCTCCAAAATAGACAATATTGTTATCCAAAGGATCCATTGCCACTGAATAAACAGAATTGACCATAATATTTTTAGTAACCAATTGCCAACTTTGTCCTTTATTAATTGATTTCCAAACTCCAGCTGTTGCTGTTCCTACGTAAACTAATTGATCATTTGAAAGTGATTGTTCAACTGTGTAAACATGCGCACTCCCAGGAGATTGAACCTGAAAAGCCATCGCCTGCTCATAATCATATTGCCAAGGTCCAATTTCTTGCCATTGAGAATTTGCACTTTTTTGTTGTTCTTGTTGTTGTTTTAAAGCTAAATAAGTTGCTTCTTCTATTGGATTTTCAACTGGACGTTGTACAAACCCATTGGTATCGACATATTTCCAATTTTCTTTCATTAATCGTTTGAAAAACTGTGTGTCATAGTTTTTCACGAAGGGGTGTGTTTTATAATATGTGTCAAATGCCTCTCTTAATTCAAAATAATTAGGATTTTCAGTGTACATCAATTGTACCCATTGAGGTTTTTCTTCAGAATAAAAATAAGGTGTTTGGTTAACTTGTGAGATTGAAATGCGTGAGCAAAGCAATATAAAAATTGCAAGTTTTAATTTCATAATTCCATAGTTTGAATACAAATGTAATCTTTAATTTGGAATTAGTAAAACCGTTTAGTAAGTAATTCATTCACTTTACTTAAACCTATCTAAAAGATACTTTTCATACCATTTAAATCTTTAACCTACTTTGTCTGAAGATAAATTAAGTTTTATTTGCGGCAACATTTTTTGAACGGTCGCAATAATTCCATTGAAATCAAAACCACATTCTGCTTGTAACTCTTCTACTGTTCCATGGTGAACATATCTGTCAGGAATTCCTAATCGAGTAACTTCAGAATGATATTTATGATCTACCATAAATTCTAAAACTGCTGAACCAAATCCTCCTTGGACACAACCATCTTCAACAGTAATCACTTTTGAAAATTTTGTAAAAACTTCATGCAACATGATTTCATCAATAGGCTTGGCAAAACGCATGTCGTAATGAGCCGCGGAAATTCCTTGTTCTTTCAATGATTCTGTTGCTTTTTGAGCGTAATTCCCAACATGTCCAATCGTTAAAATTGCAATATCTTCACCATTGGTCAATTTTCGCCCTGTACCTATTTTAATTGTTTTCATAGGCGTTTTCCATTCTGTAAGCACCCCATTTCCACGTGGATAGCGAATGGTGAATGGACCTTTATTATCTTGTTGCGCTGTAAACATTAAGTTTCTCAACTCTGATTCATTCATCGGAGCTGAAACAATCATATTGGGAATAAACCGCATATAAGCAATGTCATAAGCACCGTGATGTGTCGCACCATCGGCACCAACTAAACCTCCACGGTCTAAACACAAAATAACATTTAAATTTTGTAAGGCAACATCGTGCAACACTTGATCGAACGCGCGCTGCATAAAAGACGAATAAATATTACAAAAAGGTAACATTCCTTGAGTTGCTAAACCAGCTGAAAAAGTAACGGCATGTTGTTCTGCAATTCCCACATCAAATGAACGATCAGGCATTGCTTCCATCATGATATTTAAGGAACATCCTGAAGGCATTGCAGGTGTAACTCCCATAATTTTTTCATTTTGCTCAGCTAATTCTACAATAGTATAACCAAACACATCTTGGTATCTGGGTGGTTGAGGAGTTTTAGGTACAATTTTTACAATTTCACCTGTTTCTTTATTGAAAACACCTGGAGCATGCCATTTTGTTGGGTTTCCTTCTTCAGAATATTTATAGCCTTTTCCTTTTCGTGTGACAATATGTAACAATTTCGGGCCAGCAATATCTTTTAAATCTTCCATTACTTTTGCTAATCCGATAACATCGTGCCCGTCAACAGGACCAAAATAACGAAAATTAAAGGATTCAAATAAATTACTTTGCTTCAATAAAGAGCCTTTTAAGGCAGAAGATATTTTCGATGCTACTGTTTGGGCATCAGGACCAAATTTAGAAATTTTACCTAATAATTTCCAAACTTCATCTTTTACTTTATTGTAGGTATGTGAAGTCGTGATGTCTGTCAAATATTCTTTTAGAGCTCCAACATTTGGATCTATAGACATGCAATTATCATTCAATACAACTAATAAATTGGCATCTTTTTCAAAGCCTGCATGGTTTAAACCTTCGAATGCCATACCTGCTGTCATGGCTCCATCACCAATTACAGCAATATGTTGTCTGTTTTTTTCTCCTTTATAGTGAT
>JACOTM010000033.1 GCA_016178305.1 Flavobacteriia bacterium
ACGAATGCTATAGCCGAAAGTGTTAATGCTAAAATTAAAGATGCTATTAGACAAAATAAAGGATCAAGAGATTTGGACTTTTTTCATTATAGGATTGCAATAATTATTTAAGCTCAGCACCTCAAAATAATTTTAACCCAATTTATTACCAAAAGAAAATAAAATATTATCCTTAAATTTGTAACTTATGGAGATATTCAAACGAACGATTTTTACAACATTAAAACTCTTGCTTTTTTGGGTTTTAGTTTTTGATTTTCAACGAATCTTATTTTCAATACACAATTTTGAAAAGTTGGAAGGAGTGTCATTTTGGGAGTGGCTTCAAGCTTTTTTCTTCTCCATTCGAGTTGATTTATCAATGGCAGCATTTCTATGTTTTATTCCTTTTCTAATCTTAATTTTTCAATATATTTTTCCAGGAAAATGGAGCAAATACACCCTTTTTACTATTTTATTTATTGAATTAATAATTGTAACATTCGTCCAAAGTGGTGAAATTAATGCATACACAGAATGGAATCACAAACTGACTACCCGTGTTTTTATGCACTTAGCAAATCCAGATGAAGTATTTAAATCTGCAGATTATAGTATGACTATCGGATTTATAATTTTTTCAATTTTAGAATTAATCTTTGGATGGAAATTATTAAGATATTTTACAAAAAATCAACTATATACCCCCTCATTAAACTTTATAAAAAGAATTCCTATAGCTCTAATAGCTTTGGTTTTTCTCGGAGGTTCATTATTTTTAACTGCTCGTGGTGGCTGGCAACCTATTCCGATCAATACAGATGCCGCATATTACTCATATAAAAGCATTGCGAATGATTTATCCGTTAATTCTGTCTATTATTTTGTGAACAGTTTTAGACTTTACAACCGTTCTAATATTGATGATTTCATTCCAAAAATGAGTTCATCTGAATCTAAAAAATTGGTTTCTGAATTATATAATTACCCTAAAAAACATGACCAATATGTTTTTAAAACCAAAAAACCAAACTTTATTTTTATAGTTTTAGAAGGCTGGTCTGCGGATGTGGTTGATTGTTTTGGAAAAGTAAAAGGAATAACGCCTCAATTTGATAAATTAGCCAAAGAAGGGATTTTATTTACTCATTTTAATGCTTGCGGAGGAACTTCTGAAATAGGTAATTCCAGTATTTTTAGCGGTTATCCAGCTCTTCCTGAAATTTCAATCTCCATGCAACCTGAAAAGCATCGAAAACTCCATACCCTAAATGAAGATTTAGAAGCCATGGGTTATCATTCTAGCTATATTTTTAGTGGTGATTTAAAATATGGAAATATCGGAAGTTATTTTATCGATCATGGATTTGATGATGTTCAAGATGAAAAACAATTTAATCAATCTTTATCTCGTGGGAAATTAAATTTTTATGATGAGGATTTATATAAAAAAGTAATCGAAAATATTAATCATACAAAAGAGCCATTCATGCAGTGTGCCTTTACAGGTTCAACACATTCTCCTTATGATCACCCAATACATAAAAATCAAAAATATGTTGGTGCTGAACAAGAATATGTGAATTCAATAATATACGGAGACGAATGTTTAGGGAAATTTATAAAAAATTGTAAAAAACAAAAATGGTTTAACAATACCGTTTTTGTGTTTGTAGCAGATCATGGCCATCCTTCTCCCGCAAATCCTAATCCAAATTTATCTCAATATTTTAGAATCCCTTGTTTAATTTATGGAAATGCCTTGAAAGAAAAATATAGAGGTGTTGAAATTGATAAAATTGGCTCACAATCAGATATTGTTGCGACAATATTATATCAATTAAATGGTGATTTAACAAGATACCCTTGGAGTAAAGACCTTTTAAATCCACAAGTACATCAATTTGCTCTACACACTGTAAATCGGGGATTTGGTTGGATTTCTGAAAAAGGAAATATGTCTTACCACATGGATACAAAAATGTTTTTGGATGATTCTTACAAAGCAAATGAAAAATCTAAAGAAGTTAAAAATTGCCATGCCTTTTTAAATGAATTTTATAAAAGTTATAAAAATTTAGATCGTAAAAAATGAATTTATCACTTCGAAAAATAGATTTTACATCTTTTAAAACCATATTAATTGCTGCATTAGTAATTCGAATAATTGCAGCTATATTTTCAAAAGGTTACGGAATGCACGACGACCATTTTGTTATCATTGAAACAGCTTCTTCATGGTCTGATGGTATTGACAATAGTGGTTGGTTATCTTGGAGTGAACAATCTATTGGAAAACCTCAAGGTCATAGCTTTACCTATGTAGGAATCAATTACCTATTGTTCAAAGCTCTAAAAATGATTGGAATTCA
This sequence comes from Flavobacteriia bacterium, assembly GCA_016178305.1. Lineage (GTDB taxonomy): Bacteria > Bacteroidota > Bacteroidia > Flavobacteriales_D > Crocinitomicaceae > CAIUKX01. Next base: position 2,352 of record JACOTM010000033.1, read on the forward strand.
TGACCCACAATTATTAATGTTATTCAACCGATTTTTTCATGCTTTTTTATCCCTTCTTGTTGTTTATTTTGGAATAAAAATTACAACTAAAATATCTTCTAAAAAAAATGCCATAATAGTAGGGTGGCTTTTAGCATTTTTATGGGTTATGCCTTTTCTGTCTGTCAGAAATTTAGTTGAAATGACTTCCATGCCTTTTTTAATATGGGGAAGTTGGATGCTATTGAAAGAAGAGAAAAATAAAAATTTTTTAATTGCGGGCTTATTAATTGGAGTCGCCATTTCATTTCGGTATCAAATTGCCATTTTTGCGATTGCTATCGCGGCATATTATTTTTTTAATTGGCGGTTTAAATCCTGTTTTTATTTCTGTATAGGTGTCATACTTATGTTTTCCGCTACACAAGGAATCGTTGACTTTATTGTTTGGGGATACCCATTCGCAGAATTTATTGGTTACGCAACCTACAACATGAATGAAGGAACTCAATACTTACCAAACCAAAATTATTTAATGTATTTTCTAGTGTTAATGGGGGTAATGTTGTTTCCATTAGGAATATTAATGATGATTGGTTTTTTTAAAACTTGGAAAACACAAACATTATTATTCCTACCGACACTAGCATTTATTCTTTTTCATACTTTTTATCCAAATAGACAAGAACGTTTTGTTTTAACTATAGTGCCCTATTTTATCATATTAGGTGTCGTTGGTTTTGACAAAATACGTCAAAAAATATTTTGGGATAAAACTTGGAAAACATCGATGCTAATTTTTTGGATTCTTAATATTCCTATCATGTTATTTTTAACATTAACATATACAAAAATGTCACGAGTTGAAGCAATGTATGCTTTATACGGAAACAAAATGAAAGGTGAGAAAATATTATTAGAAGGCTCAAGAGAAACTAAACCCTCTATGATGCCTCAATTTTATGCAAATAGTTGGGATTGTAAATTTACTGAACGATTGGATACTACACAACTTTTAGATGTAGTTGAAGGTTCAAAATATGACTATATTTTCTTTTTTGGAGAAGAGAAATTAAAAGAACGTATTGATTCTTATAAAAGAATCAATCCTCAAATACATTTAATAAAAAAATGTTTCCCAAGTACTTTAGATGAAATTTTAAGAAAAATGAATCATCATAATACGAACCAATATATAGAAGTCTGGAAAACAAAATAAACGATTTAATGTCTAAGAAACAGTTTTACAATCCGTTCTACATCACATGTATCGCAATTTACATCTTTTTAATAGGAAGATTCTTATTGGCAGATACAATGTTTGTAGATGGTTTAATTTATGGTGCAATTGCTAAAAACCTCGCAAATGGTCACGGTACCTTTTGGAATCTTCATTTTACAACAACAATTTACCCTGAATTCCATGAACATCCTCCATTAGCGATGGGACTTCAAAGTTTATTTTTTAAATTGTTAGGAACCAACCGATTTGTTGAAAAAATTTATTCATTACTAACCTTTATCATTGTTGGAATTACAATTGTAAAAATTTGGAAATTAATTCATCCAACAAATCATAATTCTTGGTCACCAATACTATTTTGGATTACTATTCCTGTAATTTTTTGGGCAACAGGAAATAATTTATTAGAAAATACATTAGTTGTTTTTACAACTTTTTCTTTGTATTTCTATTTAAAAAGTCAACTCAAAGTAAATCATTATTTTCTATTTTTAGCTGGAATAATGCTGTTTTTTGCCTTTTTATCTAAAGGATTTGTTGCCTTTTTCCCTTTATCCATGCCTTTTTTTTATTGGTTATTGATACGAAATACCTCTTCCTTAAAAATGATTTTGCATACTTTAATACTCATTGTCTTTTCTTTACTTCCTCTAATCCTTCTTTTTCTATTTTCAGAAAATGCTTCAAAAAGTTTGATTAATTACTTTGAAATTCAAGTTGTAAATAGTTTAAAAAATATAGCAACTGTTGATTCAAGATTTTTCATCCTAAAAAGGATGCTCTCTGAATTAATATTACCAATAACAATTGGATTAATTTTTTATTTCAGTTATTTCAAAAAAGGTACAAATTTAAAAATCGAAAAAAATCAAAAATTATATGCTTTTTTCTTTATAACTATCGGATTATCTGCGGTAATTCCAATTACTATCAGTATGAAACAAAGTGGATTTTACATCTTAAGTGCTTATCCTCTTTTCGCAATAGCTTTGGGATTAATTTTTCAAAATCAAACAAGCCTCTTAACAAATTTAATCTATTCAAATACAAAACTTTACAAACGATTTTCTTTTTTAAGCATGATTCTCTTAATCGGAAGCATTTCTTTTACAATTGCTTGTAGTTCTAAATATGGTAAAGACGAATTAAAAGTAAAAGATATGAGGAAAATTATTCAAGTCATTCCTCCAAACACTTTTGTGAGCATTTGCCCTCTTATGAATGAAGATTGGGCTTTGCACGCTTATTATAAAAGATATAAATCCATTAATTTAGATCACAGATTAAATAAAAAACATAAATACTTAATAATTAATCCTGAAGAATGTCTAGATTTTATTATCGATAATTCATATCAACTAGTAAAAATTAAAACATTAAAATATAAATTATATAAACGAAATTAAATTCTTTTTATTTCTACATTTGTTGATGTGAAGATATTAGTTGTTCGATTCAGTTCTATTGGAGATGTTGTATTGACAACACCGATTGTTCGTTGCTTAAAAAAGCAATTACCAGAAGCTGAAGTACATTTTATTACTAAAAAAGCATTTGCTCCCGTTTTAGAAGATAATTTGTATCTTGATAAACTGATAACAATACAAAAATCAATTAAAGAGGTCATTGTTGATTTGAAAAAAGAAAAATATGATTGGATTATTGATCTACATAAAAATGTACGCACGCTTTCTTTAAAGAAAAAAATAGGAGTTCAATCAAAATCGTTTCCAAAATTAAATATTGAAAAATGGTTATTTGTTCAATTTAAAATCAACCAAATGACCTCCATGCATATTGTTGATCGCTATTTTGAAACCGTAAAACATTTAGGCGTAAAAAACGATTTGCTACCTTGTGATTTTTTTATAAATAAAACCTCTCAAATTAACATTGAAAAAGAATTTCAGTTAAATGCTAAATCTTTTTTAGCGATTGCAATTGGCGCACAATTTGCCACAAAACGATTGCCTTTCAGTAAATTAAAAGAAATTATTCAACAAATAAATACACCAATTGTATTGGTCGGTGGAGCAATGGATAAAGCATTAGCAATAGAAATTCAGCAAACTTTTCCTACAAAAAAAATTCATAATGCCTGTGGTGATTTTTCCTTACAACAATCCGCAAGTATTATTGAACAATCAAAAGCAATTCTTTCCAATGATACTGGCTTGATGCATATTGCTTCCTGCTTTCAAATTCCAACAATTAGTATTTGGGGTAATACTGTTCCAGATTTAGGGATGTTTCCCTATTTCCCCAATCAAAAGCAATTGTTTTCCATGCACGAAGTCGAAAATTTAAAATGTCGTCCATGTTCTAAAATAGGATTTAAAGAATGTCCTAAAAAACATTTTAAATGTATGAATTTACAAGATTCGGAAGCAATTATTAGTGATATTAAGGATAAAATGAATTAATTATTCCGATGTAACTAAAGTAACTTTACATTTTATTTTAATTAAACAATTTAGCTGAAATAAAAGAAATAATATGATGAAAATAATAAGAAAACATAAATTAAAATTAATAGGATTTTTTGTTGGCGCTGGAGCAGGTTATTTATATTTTCATTTCGGAGCTTGTTCCAATGGAACTTGTGCAATTACTTCTAATCCACTAAACATAACAATTTATGGGGCATTAATGGGTGCTATCTTTTTCAATATGTTCCAAAAAAAATCTAAATAATGCTTCAAATCATTTCCATTTCATTTAAAAAGAAAGAATTATCACAGCTTACAAATAGCTAAGCAATTTACTAATAAACAATAAGTTATGAAGAAAAAATTATTACTATTCCAGACTATTTTATTGATAGCAATTTCAAGTTGTACTATTGGTCAATCGACAGCTAATTTAGATGCAATAAATTTTCAGGCAAAAATAAAAGAAACCCCAAATGCACAAATAATAGATGTTCGTACACCTAAAGAAGTTGCTGATGGATATATTGAAAATGCAATTAATATTGATTTTAAAGATCCTGATTTTATTGCCAAAATATCAAAATTAGACAAAACAATTCCTACTTTCGTCTATTGCTTAAGTGGTGGTAGAAGTGCTTTTGCAGTAGCAAAAATGAGAGAATTAGGATTTAATATCGTTTATGAATTAAATGGTGGAATATTAAAATGGAAAGCAGCTAATATGCCTTTGACAAACACACAATCATCCAATGATAATACATTCGGAATGACTCCAAAACAATTCCAAGAATTAATAAATTCCGATAAAATAATTTTGATAGATTATTATGCAGAATGGTGTACACCTTGTAAAAAAATCAAACCTTTTCTAGATGAAATCGCTTTGGAAATGAAAGATAAAGTTATTGTTATTCGAATAGATATTGATAAAAACCCTATGATTGCGGAAACTCAAAAAATTGAATCAATCCCACTTCTACAAGTTTATAAGAATAAAGAAATCACATGGTCAAACATTGGTTTCGTAGAAAAAATCGTAATCCTTGAACATTTAAAATAAATTGACATTTGTCAAAAAAAGCAATATCGATATTTAACTTTTTAAAATAAAGGTGTTAAATATTTAAATTTTTAGTTGATTTAAAATGTTTTTTCAAAATTTAATCAAGTATAACTAAATGTATATCAAGTAATTAACGAAGCATTGGTTTTATAACCTTATGATTTTTACCATTTTAAGAATGTTAAAATTATAAATGCATAGTATTTAATAAAAAATTACTTCTTATTTTTGCCGTGCTTAAAATAACATTTTGAGTAACTATTATTAAACTATTATGAGTAATTTACAAACTACTACACGGGAGAAATATGGTATATTATTACCTATATTAAAAAATTTTCCCAAAAATCAAATTCAAATTTTATTTTCTTATAAACATTTTCTCATATACTTTGGGATTTTTGTTTCATGTTTCACTTTTGGACAGACGGAAAATTACACTACAACCTCTAACGGCATAAAAATCTATGAAGCCAAAGGGGTAGAATCGAAATCTACGGAATTACATTCTACGAAAGCAACTACTGAAGTAAAAGTAAAATCAATTGATGAATATACATTGCAAGAATGTATCAATGCTATTACTGATATTGAAAATAAATTAGTAGTTCTAAGAGGAGTGCAAACTCCAGAATCAGAATTGAATGATTATATATTATTCAAAAACAAATTAATACAACGTAAACAATTATTATTAAGCCAACAAACTAACTAATGAAAAGCTTATTATTTACTCTACTATTTACCCTTAGTTCCTTAACTGTATTTACACAAATTACTCCAAATGGAAATACTGGAACTTCGACAACAGCCTATACCGATGGAAGTCCTAATGAACCAATTTATATTTGGTCAAGTGCAACACTAGCTACAACTGCTGGTAGTTTAACTGCAACACCTCCAAGTGGAACAGGACCTTGGACTTTTCAATGGTATTACCATGACCAAACAACTTTTTCATGGGTAGCTTATTCTTCAAGTGTAGGAGCAACTTCTACCATTTCCAGTTTAGCTAGTGATGGATATCGAGTTCAAATTACTGATAATTCAGGGACTTTGGTTGGATGTTACAATGCTTGGGTGTGGAATTTAAATGGAGAAGTTTCAATTGCTGCAAGTCCTCAAACATGTACCGCAACTAATTTAACAGGAAGTGTAGCGTCAAATGGTAGTTTAACCTATTACAATCCACCTGAACCTAGATCTCTTGTTTCAGCATCAACCACAGTTGCTGTAAGCTTTTCAGCTACACATACCTATGTTTCCGATTTAGTATTTTATTTAAAAGGTCCCTCTAGTTGCGGCTCTCCAATAGTTACTTTATCAGAATTAAGATATATATGTAACTCAGGAAACGATGTAAATAATTTAGTTTTTTCAACTGCCTCAGCTTCTGTTCTAGATATTTGTACTGCATCTGTACCTTTAACAGGAACTTATGGAAAATATAAAACCGATGCAGCTACAACAGTTGCTATTGACTGGAGCCCTATATATGGATGTAATGCTGCTTCTGGTGGCTGGTCAATTCAAATATTTGATTGTACTGGAGCAGATGTTGGAGCTTTAACAAATGCATCTATTACTTTTGGTAATTTAACGTCTATCTGTGGTTCTCCAACGAGTTTGAATTACAATTCAGGTGTAATCAGTTCAGCTATTAATGATAATTCATGCGATGCATCAAGCGCCTCAGTTTTCCAAGTTCCCCCATCAACCGCTTATACAACTCCTATTACAGCGAATGCAACAACTTCTTACCTTTGGACAGCTTCGCCTGCAATTACATATCCATCTTCGACTACTGGAAGCTTAACCCAAAATATTACTGGCTTATCTCCAGGAACTACTACATTTACATTAACAGAATCAATTTCTTACGGCGCATTCAGCACAACTTATGCTGGAACAAATAACTTTACTGCCCCTTCAAATCCAACGGCTACTGCTGGAGGAACACAAACTATTTGTTCAAACGGAACAGCTACTGTTTCAGGTGCAAGTGCTACAAATGGTACAATTGCTTGGACTGAAAATGGTGCAGGATCAATTACTTCTGGTGCTACGGGTCTGACACCTGTTTATACTGCTGCAGCTGGTGATGCTGGTAATACCGTTACTTTAACAATGACTGTTACTAGTAATGCTGCTTGTACGCCACTTCCAACGGCAGCAACAGCAATCTATACTGTAGTAGTAAATCCTACAACAACAATTACATCCCAATCAACAGCTGCTCAAAGTGTTTGTATTGGTTCACCTTTTTCTGCAATTTCAGTAACTGCTTCAGGTGTAGGATTGACTTATCAATGGTATAGTAATACCGTTGCAAGTAATTCAGGAGGAACAAGCTTAGGTGTCTCTGGACAATCTGCTTCGTACACTCCAAGCTCTGCTACTGCTGGTACACTTTACTATTATTGTGTTGTATCAGGAACTTGTGGTACTGCTACAAGTGCTATTTCAGGTGCCTTTTTAGTAAAACCTCTCCCAACGGCTACTGCTGGAGGAACTGCAACAATTTGTTCAAACGGTACAGCTACTGTTTCTGGTGCAAGTGCTACAAATGGTACAATTGCTTGGACTGAAAATGGTGCAGGTTCTATTACTTCTGGTGCTACAGGTTTAACTCCTGTTTATACTGCCGCAGCTGGTGATGCCGGTAATACTGTTACTTTAACGATGACAGTCACTAGTACAAATGGATGCGTCTCACCTGCACCAGTAACTTTTAGTGTTATTGTAAATCCGCTTCCAACAGCTACTGCTGGAGGAACTCAAACTATTTGTTCAAACGGTACAGCTACTGTTTCTGGTGCAAGTGCTACAAATGGTACAATTGCTTGGACTGAAAATGGTGCAGGTTC
>JACOTM010000034.1 GCA_016178305.1 Flavobacteriia bacterium
AAATTTTAAACTTTTCATTACTCTAAAATTAAAATAACACTTGAGTTAAAACCAGAAATTCCCATCCCCTTATATTTAACCGTTATACATAATTTTGAACCCTTAGGAGCAATATTCAAAAATTCTATTGCCTCTTCTGTCAACTTAGCACCACTTCCACTACATGTTATGCCAGGTATATTTGAATTACTTATTTCCCAAGTGATTACACTAAACTCCGCTATTAATGGAAATTCAGGAGGATATTTCACAAATAATCTCGTCATTGCTTTTAGGCTTGATTTTCCAACCCACATTCCTGAACTTAATGAACCTAAATAGAGATTTGGCGATGGAATTCCTTTTGTTTTAATAAAATGAACTCCCAAAACTTTATTTGTTATGGTGTCTATAAAAGTAATTTTCACATCCTCACTCACAGAAGTTGGATACAAGAAAGTTTCTACTAATTGATAGGTAGAATCATCTTTTGACATTTCACTCACTTTGGTTTCAAGCCGAGCATTTTCTATAACCACTTTATAACTTGAAATTCCATTATTTGTTCCAAAATTTACTTTATTTGGAAAACCTATATATAAAAAATTATATTCTGGAATTGATATTATAGGACTGTTATTTTGACTAAAACTAATAAAATGATTTGTCAATAAAATTATAAAAAGTAAAAATCGATTCATTAAAGGTTTTTGATTATAACTGTTATTCTTAGTGAAGTTACACTATTGATTCATATCGGTAAAGTTAAGGTATATTTATAAATTAACCTATTTAAATTTTGTCATCCATCATTAATATTTTATTAGTTTTTAATTAATATTTTGATAAAATGACAATAAAAATAACGACAAGATTCTGTACTCCTCATTTCTACTAACGGAAAGCTAGGAGTACGTTTTAATGTCGGTTTAGTGTGCATTAATGGATTTTTGATTCTTCTTAATTTCCGATTCACTTTTTACATTTCTGAACCGCCTAAACTCCCGTAGGTACTCACTTTTGTTCTTTCTTCTTCTCTTTGAGATTCACTTTTGTAGTTGTTATCGTTTGTGAATTAGTTTTTGATTTTTTCCGCAAAAGCTTGAGATTCTGCGGAGCGAGGGAATAAAATAATTACTTTTTATCTATTTTTACAAAAACCTTTGGTGTGCCATTAAATAAACTTTCCTCCTTTATTTTACTTTCTTTCAAATTTATACCTTTCTCCAATAATTTCTTTCTAATTTCACAGTCTTTTATCCTTTTGTCCCATTCTTCTACTGATTCAATTACACTAAAGCTATTGAATGTGAAATCAATCACTATCAGCTTAGACTCGTTCATGTAATACTGACTATCAATGAAAATCAAGCAATTACGTTGTGTTGTTTTCAAAAAGCTACATTCTGTTACATTGCCCCCTTTTGTAATTCAAAACTTTTTATTAGGAACGATTCTAGTACCAAAAAAGATTGCTTTGCTACATTTTTTTATTGATAACCTCTTCCTTAATTTAATTAAACTCCTATTCTCTTCACGTAAATAATTTTGATATTCTAAATCAAAAAGAATTCCTGTCCTTTCAGGTCCTCCTCGGAATAATATTTCATCAATTTTTTGATATTTGTCAAATATAATTAATGAAGTACAAAAAAAATCATTATTACCATAAGGTGTTTCAATTCTATTTAATTTAGAATTTAAAGATTTATGAATAGTATCTTCGGGAATCTTATTTTTAAAATTAAATGAATATCTTTCACCGTTATAGTAAAAATATTTTTTGTCTAAATTACAACTGTAATTTTTTACTGAAATAACTTTTGTTACACTATCATTATAAATTTCAACTTCCACTATTTTAAGGGAATCGCTACTTTCAAAAGAAAAATATTTTAATTTATTTTGACAAAATCCAAAATTTGTCAAAACAGCAAGGAATAAAAAGCTAGCCAATTTCATTTGTATTATTCTTTTATTATTTCTATTTCAGATAAAAATATTGTTTTCAAAATTTCCTCTTGGGTCATTTTTATATTATTTTCGTTGTTATATGTTTCAACTTCACGAACTAAATTATTAATAATATCTTTCATCGTTAATTTATTTCCCATTGGATGGGCAGCAAATAATGGGTTCCCTTTTTCGTCAAAACCACTAACTATAGCGTTTTCATTATGATAATTATGTAAATTTGGTAAAGTGTTACATGTAAACGAAACTCTAGTACCTATTTTCATTTCAGAGATGATATCTTTTAAAGTTTTTTTAACTGGGTTATCACTGCTATAATAATAATTTTCATTTAGATCTCTATTATAGAATTTTTCAACTTTTATCCCAGTAGTATTTGATGTTTTATTTCCAATTATTAATCCATCCTCATATTTTTGGTTAAATTTTTTCTCTCCTAATGTTTGTGATTGTGCACGTAAATGTAAAACCATAACATATTCTGCACAATCAAAAGAATAATTTGCTGAATTATTGAAAATATCTTCTATTCCTTTATAAGGCGTAATATCTGAATCATTTTTAATAAGCTCTAAATTACCATCATTATTTTGCTTGAAAAAACTATCATTATGTGTTCCATCACTAGTTCGACCATTTCTTCCAAAATCTGGGTTAAAATTTTCACATGATTCTTCTATTACCTTTTCATATATAGTCCCTCCTCCTTTTCGACCATCATACATCATAAGTTTTGGACCACCACATAAGCCTTCTTCATCTTCATCCTCACCATTCGTAGCACTCAATCCATAAGGGTCAGTATAATATATCGGATTATTATCAAAGGCACAATACGGAGATTGCCAAGGAAATTTTCTCATCAACGGGTCAAGAGACAACCATCTCCCCAACCTCGGGTCATACTGCCTAAACTCGGTGGTGTAGCTGTTTCCTTCACCCTTGATTTCGGGGTCTTTTTCCATGCCGTTGTAACCGAAACGGTATAGGTAAGAAAGATAATTAACACAACTAATCATACCGCCGCATTCAACTTACTATTCTTCCTACTATACCCAAAATAAACAATCAAACCTACAATCAACCAAGCGCCGAAACCTATCCAATTGGAAAGCGCTAATTCACTCATCATGTAAAGACAACTTACCAAGCCTAACATTGGAATTAAAGATAAATTGTGTGTGATGGAAAAGTAAGTCAAGATAAAGCAAATGATAAAAAAGAAATAGGTTGGTATTTTATGTGAAAACAAGCCAAAACCTGATTCATACATTTGTGATTCGTTGATTTTTAAGTCTTTTAAGATTTGAATGTATTCTTTTTCTTTCAATGAAGTCAAATAAGTTTCCACATCGTTGTCGCTTTTCGCAAATAGATCCGTTTTTTCAGTTGCCAATTGATTTTTCATTTTGATAACTTGCTCTGAAGAAATCGATATCAGCAATTCTGTTGGCTGAATCAATTGTTTTTCATTTGTTAAGAATGCTATCGTCGCTGTTTTGTTGTAAGTAAACGTAAAAATGATTCCAGCAACTAACAAAATTGGCATCACATATTTCCCATTCACATAAGGCGTTTTGAATTTTCCTCTTGGAATGTCTTTTTTATTTTGCAAAACCAAAACTCCGGCACAAACAACCACAAACGCAAACAAGGTTCCAATACTACACAAATCCGTTACCCATGTCAGGTTCAAAAACAAAGCGGGTACTGCCACGACAAAACCTACAACTATCGTAGCAAAAGATGGTGTTTTAAATTTAGGGTGTATTTTCGAAAATTTCTTCGGCAACAAACCGTCACGACTCATACTCATCCAGATTCTTGGTTGCCCCATTTGGAACACTAACAATACACTCGCCATGGCAATCACTGCACTTACCGCAATAATTCCCGACATCCATTTTAAGTCCAATTTATCAAACACAAATGCCAATGGATCACCTACATTTAATTCAGTATAATTGACCATTCCTGTCAATACTAAGGCAATGATGATGTATAATATCGTACAAATAATAATGGCCCACATCATTCCACGTGGTAAATCTCTCTGCGGATCTTTACATTCTTCAGCCGTTGTAGAAATCGCATCAAAACCAATATAAGCAAAGAAAACAGCCGAAACTCCTTTCAAAATCCCTCCTACTCCATTCGGTGCAAATGGATTCCAATTGTCTGTATCGATGTAAAAAATCCCAACTGAAATCACCAATAAGATAATTGCCAATTTCACGATTACCATTAAATTACTCGCATTTTTTGATTCTTTCATCCCTTTGTAAACCAAAGCTGTAATCAAAATAATAATTAGCAAAGCTGGTAAATCAGCTACGATATGAAATGAGCCAATTGAAGGAGCATACTTATAAGCCGTATAGGCATTTTGTAACGCGCTATCTAAATTGATAAATTCCTTACCACTTTTCATCAAATTAATTGCTTCGTGGTAACCGTTATAAGCTGTAAAATAATCCATTTGTACCCATTGCGGCAAGTTAATTCCTTTGATACCAAGGAATGGAATATGTAAATTCTGTAAGAATCCCGTAAAATAATCACTCCAGGAAATGGCGACTGTAATATTCCCTATGGCATATTCCATGATTAAAGCCCAACCGATAATCCAAGCGATAATTTCTCCAAAAGCAACATACGAATAAGTATAAGCCGAACCTGAAACGGGTACCATTGAAGCAAATTCAGCATACGCAAAAGCAGCAAAACCACAAGCAATAGCTGTAAATAAAAACAAGAAGATAACCGCTGGTCCCCCATCTGCACTTGCTTTACCAATGGTAGAAAAAATCCCGGCTCCGATAATAGCCGCAATTCCGAAAGCAGCTAAATCTTTCACACCTAAATGACGCCCTAAAGAACCGTGGCCTTCTTGATTGTCTTTATCAACTTTATCTAAAATATCTTGTACATTTTTCTTACGAAACAAACTATTAAAGCTCATATTTTCAATTAAATATTAATGGAGAAATTCAATTTTCAATCGTAAAAATAAAAATTTAAATGGGAAATTCAATTATCCTTCCAACCAAATCAAGTTGAATTTCGTTATAGACACAAAATGATTGCATTTATCAGAAAATTATATCTTTCGGTAAAAATGAAAACAGATAATTGAATAAATTAAACTAAGTTTGAAAACTAAAAATTAAACAATCTCATGAAAAAAAAATTACTAATTGCTTCTTTAGCTTTTGCATCAGTCATTAATGCCCAAACCTTAACACAATTAAACGAACCAACAGTTGGACAAAATGCCAGCATGTATGTTTGTGATTCATTTGTAACAAATTTAGATAATATTACAGGTACTGGGGTGACTTGGGATTATTCGCAAATTGGTTCTTATCCAGGAATAATGAAACTTATTTCAGTAATCGATCCAGCTTCTACTCCAAATGCTTCCGTATTTACGACTTCTACAGCTGCTTTAAGTATCGAAAATTTTATTACAACCTATTATAATTCAACTTCAAACGCGAGATCATCCCAAGGTTTTGTATTTTCAGAACCTACATTTGGAGACGTTATAGCTGAATACTCTTCAGATAATGAAATCATCGTAAATTATCCATTTGCCTATAGCAATTCTTTAACTGATAATTTTGCAGGTTCATTATCATTCACTTATAATGGTTTCCCTCAAAATCCATCTTGTACTGGAAACAATGCCGCTTCAATTGATGGCCAAGGAACATTATTAATAGGTTCTACAACTGTTCCTAATGTAATTCGTTACAAAATTATTGACCATACATTTGCAACAGTTCAATTTGTAGGAGATATAGAATTCATCAGAACACAATACGAATATTACGATTTAGCGAATGGTAGCATGCCAATTTTCACACATACAAATGCGATTATTCAAAATGTTGGTTCAACAACTCCAATCGTAAATATGTCTTTAGTATTATCAAGCATTCAACCAACAAATATAGCTGGGATTAAAATGAATTCAGAAAATATTTTTTCAATTTATCCAAACCCTTCAAAAGGTATATTTACAATCAACGGAGCATTTAACTCAAATGCTTCAATTACAATTGTAGATCAATCAGGAAGAACAATTGCAACAAAAAGCATCAATGATTCTAGTACAACTATTGATTTATCAATTTTAGAAAAAGGAATTTACATTGCACAAATAGAAAATAATGGAACAGTTTCAACACAAAACATTGTTATAGAATAATTCATTTCTAAATAAACCGAATTCAAAGGCTATCCTAAATGGGTAGCTTTTTTTGTTTTCATCCAATAAATTTTTATGGAATTACTAACTCAAAAAAAAAAAAAACTAAAATAATGCTTAAAAAAGCAATTCTGAGTTCGAAACATAGCGAATATTTTATTTTGAAATAAACTTTTTTAAATTACAAGTGTTACCTTTATTGACTTTTAAATTATAGTATAAAAAACGTATGAAGCATTTATTATTTTTCATTTTATTATTTCCTGTTTTCATTTATTCGCAATCGAAAAAAGATTTAACAAGTGAAGAAAGAGCCTATTTATATCACACTGTTAAAAATAGTCCTATATTAAATAAACACATCGGACAATATTTTGAATATTTAGGTCCTGAAATTTTATTTCCGAATAAAGAAATCAATTATGATTCGCTTGGTACTTATTTATCACTCTATCCTGATTCATTAATTATTCATAATTCTGAATTGGCAAAAGCCCCCAAAGGTCTTGTCACAGAAGCTTTAAATAAAATCTCTTTATGGAAACTTAATCGGATCTTAATGGCTAAAAGAGGAACTGAAACTGAATTAGAACCATTTAAAGAAGCATACGAAGAATTCGCTGCGATACTTGTAGAAAACCTTCCACCTATTGCAACAAAAGAAATATCAGGCAAATTAATGCCTCATCCAAAACTAGACAATGTCTTAAACCCAATGTTAGGGTTTGATGATAAAATAGCAATGTTAGCTTCGTATCAATTTATCACACAAAATGATCAATTAGTAATTATTAATGCTATCACAACAGCCATAAACGAATATATATCTTTGAAAACATCAGAATATTACCTCTCCCTTGGTGGTAATTATACCTATTTTAAAAATATAGTCATTGCGGCGGGAGATGGAACAATTAGCTCTCCAACTTTTGAAGACAGAGAGACGCACGAAAAAAGTAAATGGCTAAACGGATTACCAAAAACAGTGGGACTGATACCATTTCAATCGAAATTCACACAAGGTTCGGGCGCAATCGCATCAAAAATTGACCCATTCGTTTGTTCCGTAAATGATTTTATAACGCCTGATAATTACAAAACTTGTAATATACATCTGGATGTTTGGGGATACAATACCGAAAAACAAGTTACGGTAATAATCGAAAAAAATGGCTTGTGTTACCCTTTGTTTAATTCTGGTGAAACTAGATTTTTATCACCTGACTCATCCTTCACAAAAGGAGGTACATTTAAACAAAAAATGAATGATTTGGAATTCAAAAAAATAAAAGATATTAATCAAATGATTTATGGTAAAAAAGGTTATGATTATTGGATTGCATATAATAATAAAATGAAAGACAAAACAGAATTAATTATCATCAAATTAGAAAAAAAATATTCTGATTATGGTTATTCAACGGTTAGTGTCAGTAAGAAAAAAACTAAAAAATCAACACGAAATAAAAAAGACCCTAGTAAACTCAATGATTATTCAATTTCAAATCATAAAGAAGCTGATGCCCGAAAAAAAACACAAGATGAAATCGTAAGACAACATGCTATTTTTGATGAATATAAAAGAAAAATAAAAGAATTAGAAATAGAAAAAAAACAAGCATTAGAATTATTAGCTTTATACAACAGAAGACTAGATGATTATAAATTAGCCTTAGGAAACCATTGGGCAAAGTACAAAGAAAAAAAGGGAATCTACACCTTTGAGGATTCTACAACTTTTAATATTTACACACAAGAATTTCAATTCCCTGCAAAATCGATGAGCGAGCAATTTGAAATTAGAGTTCTTTCAATTCCTGAAGAATGTTTATCTAATATTTATGATGAAGTAATGATGCATATAAATGTGATCGATGAAATAAAATATTACGATGCTGCTATTAATAATCAATTTCAAAATCAATTTACTGAGAATCAATATAGCTTAAATTCAAGTGCGTTATTTGCTAAAGATAGTTTTGCATTGAAAAACTTATACAATACATTACTTTTTGAAAAGAAAAAAATTAAATTCGAAATAGCCGGCGGAGGAATTGGAATTTTCAATGGTTCAAGAATAATAAAAGACCAAAATACAGCAAATAAAAATCATAAAGACAGCACAGAGAACAAACTGAATTTTTCCGAATTAATTATTGATTCTCAGAAAGATTTCACAATAATAGTCAACACTTTTACACACAACAAAGAATGTGCTTTTAATACGGAAAATCCAGAAATAATTCTCATAGCAAAAAACAACAATCTTTCTAAAAATGATTTGTTAACACTTTACAGAAGTGCAGTTTTATTAGAGCAATTTAAATCTGATTTTTTAAAATATGCTTCAATACATCTCCAAAAAGAAGCGTATGATAAAATCTCCAAAAAAATCAATAAATCGTGGAATAAGATTGAAATAAAATGTGGTAAAACGAAAATAAAACTTTCTATCATAGAAAAAGAAATTATATCAGCTATAACTAAATAAAAAATTATTTCTGAAACATTTGTTGCAAAAAAATCATACCAAAGGTTTCAAATTTGAAATAAAACATGTTAAAAAAAGGTTCAAAAATATACAGTATCGTAAAAATGAAATGTCCTCAATGCCACGAAGGAGATTTTTTTATATCTAAACCTTATGATTTAAAAAACGCAGGAAAGCTTCATGAATTCTGCACTTTTTGTGATTTAAAATACGAAAAAGAAATCGTCTTTTACTATGGTTCAATGTATGTTTCTTATGCGCTTCAAGTTGCTGTTTTTGTTAGTTTTTGGACATCCTTTAATTTATTTTCCCCGACCATTTCAACAGGTTTCCAAATAGGAATTATCTTACTAGCATCCTTATTACTAACACCTTACTTGTATGCCATTTCTAAAATAACATGGATTAACTTGTTCATCTCATTTGATCAAAATGCAAAAAATAAAAAACCAATTAATTAATGATTCTTTAGGATATATTTTAGAAGAAAAGTTAATCCAAGAAATAATAACAAATAGTCAATTAAAAGAAATAGACTTTGACAAAGTAATCGTTAATGTAGGCGATGACATGTTGAACATTCCAATTGTTTTAAAGGGTTCAATTAAAATTTCAAGAGAAAATTCGGATGGAGATGAAATATTATTGTATTATATCGAAGGCGGTGATACTTGTGCCATGACATTACAATGTTGCGTTAGAAATATAAAAAGTGAAGTTAGAGCGACAACCATGGAAAAATCATTAATCCTTATGATTCCTATAGAAATGATGGAGATTTGGTTAAACAAATATAAATCATGGCGTGAATTTATCTTACATAGTTACCATTCAAGAATGCTAGAACTAATGGAAACAATTGATGCGATAACATTCATGCGCCTTGACGAACGTTTATTAAAATATTTAACTGATCAGGCAAAATTATTAGGTAGTTTAGAAATCAATCATACACATCAACAAATATCAGAAGATTTACATTCATCAAGAGTTGTGATATCAAGACTACTTAAACAACTAGAAATCAAAGGAGAAATAACTTTACACCGTAATAAAATAATCTTAAAATCAATTTAATTTGTCTTAAAAAAGAAAATGTTAATAATTTTTTTATATAATCTATATAATAAGTATTACTTATAGTTTAAATAGCTTATATTTGTCGCGAAATTAAATTAATATTTTAAAAACTATGAAAAAAGGATTACTTACTATTGGAGCTTTTTTAGCTTGCACTATTGCTGTTAAAGCTCAAGTTTACTCTGAAAATTTTGAAAATGTTGCTGGATGGACTGCATCTACTGCATGGAGTGTATTTGATGCAGATGGAGATTCTTTAAACTGGGGAGTATATGATGTTACGACTTCTACTACTCCTGCAATTGCTGCTTTAGGTTCTGCTGCAGGTTCTGCTTCTTGGGATTCTATTGCTTTAACTCCAGACAATTACTTCATTTCTCCTGCAATTAACTTAAGTACTTTAACAAGTGCAGGTTTATCATTTAAATATGCTGCTGCTGATCCTAGTTACCCTGCTGAAAACTTTTCAGTTTATGCGGTTGCTGATTTAACTACTTTAGCTACTGCTACTGCTGTTTACACAGAAACAATTGCAACTGGTGGTGTTGTAAACACTAAAAATATTGACTTAACTTCTTTGGTAGGTAACGACTCAGTTTATGTTGTTTTCCGTCACCACAACTGTACAGATCAATATATTTTATTAGTTGATGATGTTCAAATTAATAATACTGCTGGTTTAGCTGAAGCTTCTGTTGAAGTTAGTGTTTTCCCTAATCCAACTACAGAATTATTAAACATCAATTTAAAAGAAGAAATGATTTCTGTTTCTATCTTATCAGCTGATGGAAAAGTTGTTGCAACTCAAGATGTAAATGGAATGACAACTTCAGTTAATGTTGCTAATTTAGTAAATGGTATTTACATGTACCAAATTACTACTGCAAAAGGAGTTATCGTAACAGATACTTTTGTTAAAAAATAATTTTTCAGAAATTAATATTGAAAGGTTGTCATTATGGCAACCTTTTTTTATACATTCGATTATTATTTATTGTATTTTTATTAAATTAGTTACCTCATATTTATTTATCATAAACTAAACAATCATGAAAAAGAATTTTATTTTTATTTCTGCTATTACATTCGCTTTATTAACTGCTAGCTGCGGAGCTTCTAATGAAAACAAAGAAGAAAAACAAGAAGAAACTACAGAAGTTGAACCAATGTCTAAAAACCCTGTAGAGGAAGTTGTTGTAAAAGAAGTTTTAGAAGATGAAAAACCAAGTGAACAATTACAAAAAAACACTTCTAAACCGAAAAAAGAAATAGAAAAAGTAGAAATTAAGGCTGAAAAAATGGATACTGAAGTAAAAAAGATAACTAAAAAACCAAAAGATATCGAAAAAAATATGGAAGCTGTTGATACCGAAGTAAAAACGATTGAAGGAGGTAGAAAAAATTAATAGAAAAATATACTGGTAAATTCAAAGCGAAAATGGTATAACACAATTATTTACAAACCTACAATAATTGGTTGTAAATAATAACCTAAAAATTAATAAGGCAGTCCGAAAAAGGCTGCCTATTTTTCTGCTTTAAAAAGCTAAATAAAAATCAAATGGGTATTAAAACTTGTTAAATAAAAGCATTCAGACATAAAAAAAAAGCTGCCCATTACGAACAGCTTCTTTTAAAAAGTTAATTTGAATTTAATTCTTATTTTTTAGAATCTTCAACCTCCTCGAAGTCAACATCTGTCACTTCATCTTGAGGATTTCCTTGAGCTGCACCCTCTTGAGCTCCACCTGCATTGTTACCCGCGTTGTAGATATCTTGAGAAGCTTCTTGGAAAACTGTATTTAAACGCTCAATCGCAGCCTCTAAATTATTGAAGTTTTTTGCTTCGAATTCAATTTTCAATGCTGCTAATGCATCTTCAATTGGTTGTTTTTTATCAGCAGGTATTTTATCACCGTACTCTTTTAATTGACGCTCAGTTTGGAAAATTAAAGAATCTGCTTTATTTAATGATTCAGCTTCTTCTTTTCTTTTGTTATCCTCAGCAGCATGAGCAACAGCTTCTGCTTTCATTCTTTCAATTTCTTCATCAGACAAACCTGAAGAAGCTTCGATTTTAATCGATTGTTTTTTACCTGTGCCTTTATCTGTAGCAGAAATATGCATAATACCATTCGCATCGATATCGAAAGTAACTTCGATTTGAGGAACTCCTCTTTGTGCTGGTGGAATATCAGATAATTGGAAACGACCTAATGTTTTGTTGTCATTTGCCATTGGTCTTTCTCCTTGTAAAACATGGATATCAACTGAAGGTTGGTTATCTGATGCTGTAGAGAAAACTTCTGATTTTTTAGTTGGAATTGTTGTATTTGATTCAATCAATTTCGTAAAAACGCCACCCATTGTTTCGATACCAACTGATAATGGAATAACGTCTAATAATAATACGTCTTTTACCTCACCTGTTAATACACCACCTTGAATAGCAGCACCGACAGCAACAACCTCATCTGGATTCACTCCTTTAGAAGGTGCTTTTCCAAAGAAACGTTCAACTGCATCTTGAATAACTGGAATACGAGTTGAACCACCTACTAAAATAATTTCATTAATATCACTTGTTGACAAACCTGCATTTTTCAAGGCAGAACGACAAGGAGCGATTGTTCTTTCAACAATTGATGCAATTAATTGCTCAAATTTTGCACGTTGTAAAGTTCTTACTAAGTGTTTTGGAATACCATTTACCGGCATAATGTAAGGCAAGTTAATCTCTGAGCTTGTAGTTGAAGACAACTCAATTTTAGCTTTCTCAGCAGCTTCTTTCAAACGTTGTAAAGCCATTGGATCTTGTTTCAAGTCAATACCTTCGTCATTTTTGAATTCGTCAGCTAACCAATCGATAATTGCATTATCAACATCATCACCACCTAAGTGAGTATCACCATCAGTTGCTAATACTTCGAATACTCCGTCTCCTAATTCAAGAATAGAAACATCATGCGTACCACCTCCAAAGTCAAATACTACGATTTTTTGGTCAACTCCTTTTTTATCTAAACCATAAGCTAAAGCAGCAGCTGTTGGCTCATTGATAATTCTTTTAATTGTTAATCCAGCAATTTCACCCGCTTCTTTCGTAGCTTGACGTTGAGCATCATTAAAGTATGCAGGAACAGTTACAACTGCTTCTGTTACTTCTTGACCTAAATAATCTTCAGCTGTTTTCTTCATTTTCTGAAGAATCATTGCAGAAATTTCTTGAGCTGAATAAGCTCTGTCATCTATTTGAACACGTGGAGAATTATTGTCACCTTTTACAATTGTATAAGGAACACGAGTTGCTTCGTTTTTAGTTTCATCAAAAGACGCACCCATAAAACGTTTAATTGAAGAAATCGTTTTTGTTGGATTAGTAATCGCTTGACGTTTTGCAGGATCACCAATTTTACGCTCTCCTCCTTCTACGAATGCTACTACAGATGGCGTTGTACGTTTCCCTTCTGAGTTCGCGATAACTACCGGCTCATTTCCTTCCATAACAGAAACACATGAGTTTGTAGTTCCTAAATCAATTCCGATAATTTTTCCCATTGTTAATTATTTTTCATTTTTATATGCTTTTCGATTCTTCAATCTTTATGCCATCAGATTTTTAGAACTATTTCATGTCATAAAACTGACATTTTATTGTTTTGATTTTCATTTTTAAGTCGATTTGTCAGTTTTGTGCTGACAGACGTTGGTTTCGACTGGGCTCAACCAACTCGACTGGGCTCAACCAACTCGACAATACGCAATCAATACAACGGTACTCTATCAACAGATGCTACTCAATAAACGCGAGAATACTCTACCAATCAATACTGCTCAATCAAGGCTAAATCTTTGATTCAACTTGTTAAACCATGAAATTAAATTTAAGTAGTTTGGAGTTTATATCTTCTAAAAAATCAATCAAATGCCTTGAACGAATTCTGACTCATTTCTATCAATTTTTCGTATTGTTCAGGTGTTAAATCTGAATGATAATAATGTATTGGATTAACTGGATTCCCTCCTTTAAGCACTTCATAATGCAAATGTGGACCTGTAGATTTCCCCGTATTCCCGACAAAACCAATTAATTCTCCTCTTTTTATTTTTTG
This sequence comes from Flavobacteriia bacterium, assembly GCA_016178305.1. Taxonomy (GTDB): domain Bacteria; phylum Bacteroidota; class Bacteroidia; order Flavobacteriales_D; family Crocinitomicaceae; genus CAIUKX01. The sequence continues at coordinate 13,850 of JACOTM010000034.1, forward strand.
CCCCTTTCTTACATTAAAATTATTCAAATGAGCATACCTTGTTTTATAACCATATCCATGATTCACAACTATACTTTTACCATATCCCCAAGCTTCAATTTCTACAGATTCTACAATTCCATCTGCGGTCACATAGACTTCGGTTCCAATTTCCGCTGTAAAATCCATTCCAGTATGCATTTTACGTGTTTTATAAATCGGGTCTATCCGATACCCATACCCTGATGCCATTTGTTTTAGTTCTTTATTATGTACTGGCTGAATCGCTGGAATACTAGCCAACATTTGTTCTTTATTTTTAGCAATTTCAAGTAAATTTTTAAATGAATTCGTTTGCTCATTTAATCTTCTCTCAATAGCATCAATTCGAAAAGCAGACTTAACTAATAATTCAGAATTAGAATAACCTTCTAAATAATTATATTTATAATGATCTCCAATCGAACGATAGTGTAAATCTTTAGGTAATTTTTCTGCATACAACGAAGTTCGGTACAAATCTTCATCTCGTCTTTGAATATCTTCTAAATCCTTATAAATCAAATCCAAATCAGACAATTGTTTTTCATATTCAGACTTATAAAATTCAACTTCTGCTTTTAAATCTTTTTCTTTTGGTGAAATTAATTGTTTCGTAAATAGAAAAGAAAATAGCATTCCAAACAAAACACTCGGAGCTAAATACAATCCAAATTTAAATATACGCATTCTCCAACTTACTGATACTTCATCGTAAGTCAAAGTTTTGGGATTGTATTTATATTTTGTTTTTGACATTGAATTACGAAGTTAAGAAAAATTAAACGGATAATATAAATGTTGGCGTGCGATATAAATATTGGCATGCGATTAATCGCACACCAACATTTATATTTGATTTTGTTTTGAATTCGTTTTTTAAACTATTTCCACTAAATTTGCAACACAACAAAAAGTATAACATCGTTTATCATGAAAATACAAGAAATCCGCGAACAGTTTTTTCGCTTTTTTGAATCTAAAGGACATGCAATTGTTCCATCTGCGCCAATGGTAGTTAAAAACGACCCTACGTTGATGTTTACAAATGCCGGTATGAATCAATTCAAGGATTATTTCTTAGGAAATAGTGTAGCGAAAGATAAACGTGTGGCCAATACTCAAAAATGTTTACGTGTTTCTGGAAAACATAATGATTTAGAGGAAGTTGGTGTAGATACTTATCACCATACCATGTTCGAAATGCTTGGGAACTGGTCGTTTGGTGATTATTTCAAAGAAGAAGCTATTTCTTGGGCTTGGGAATTATTAACGGAAGTGTATAAAATTCCAAAAGACCGTTTATATGTTACTGTATTCGAAGGTGATGCTGCTGACAATGTTCCTAAAGACGAAGAAAGTTTCGCAATTTGGAAACGATTTATTACAGAAGATAGAATCATTTTAGCTTCTAAAAAAGACAACTTCTGGGAAATGGGCGATACAGGTCCATGTGGTCCATGTACTGAAATTCATGTGGATTTGCGTTCTGAAGAAGATAAATTAAAAATTGCAGGAAAAGACTTAGTAAACAATGACCATCCTCAAGTGATTGAGATTTGGAACAATGTATTTATGCAATTCAACCGTAAAGCAAATGGTTCTCTTGAGCCTCTTCCTGCTACGCACGTTGATACAGGAATGGGATTAGAACGTTTGGCAATGGCATTACAAGGAAAACAATCTAACTATGATACAGATTTATTCCAAACGTTGATTCAACACATGGTAAAAGTTTCAGGTATTGCTTACGGACAAAAAGAAGAAACAGATATCGCTTTACGTGTAATTGCGGATCATATTCGTGCAATTGCGTTCTCGATTGCTGACGGACAATTGCCTTCTAATACAGGTGCAGGTTATGTGATTCGTCGTATTTTAAGAAGAGCGGTTCGTTATGGTTACCAAACGTTAGGTTTAAAAGAACCATTCTTATGTGATTTATCTGTTGTTTTAGGAGAAATCATGGGGAATCCGTTCCAAGAATTAATCGCTCAAAAAGAGTTAATTCAAAAGGTAATTCGTGAGGAAGAGGCAAGTTTCTTTAGAACATTGGAATTAGGGATTAAACGCATGGACAATGTAATGGAAGCTACTCGTAAAAATGGTAGTTCAATCATTTCAGGAACAGAAGTTTTTGAATTATACGATACGTATGGTTTTCCTGACGATTTAACATCATTAATTGCAAGAGAAAATAACTTAAGTATTGACGAAGAAGAATTCAAAGCAGAACTTCAAAAACAAAAAGACCGTTCAAGAGCGGCTTCTACCATTGAAACGGATGACTGGGTTCAATTGAAAGACGATACAAACGTTGAATTTATCGGTTACGACAATACGGAAGTTGAGATTGAAATCATTAAATACCGTAAGGTCAATCAAAAACAAAAAGAATTTTATCAATTGGTATTCAACCAAACTCCTTTCTATCCAGAAGGTGGAGGTCAAGTGGGAGATACTGGTTACATTGAATTCAATGGAGAAAAGATTTCAATCAACGATACGAAGAAAGAAAATAATTTAATTATTCATTTAGCAGACAAATTACCAAGTAATCCTGCTGCTAAATTTACAGCTAAAATCAACGTTAAGAAACGTTTAGACTCAGCGAATAATCACTCAGCTACTCACTTATTGCACCATGCTTTAAGAACAGTTTTGGGAACGCATGTTGAACAAAAAGGTTCGTTGGTAAATGCTAACAATTTACGTTTCGACTTCTCACATTTCTCAAAAGTGACCGATGAAGAAATAGCACAAATTGAAAAATTAGTAACAGAAGCGATCAAAACAGGTTATCCTTTAGACGAAAGAAGAAATACGCCAATGGAAACAGCACTTGAATTAGGTGCAATGGCTTTATTTGGCGAAAAATATGGTGATTCCGTTCGAGTAATTAAATTTGGTGAATCAGTTGAATTATGTGGAGGAACTCACGTTTCAAACACGAATCAAATTGGAATCTTCAAAATCATTTCAGAAGGAGCAGTCGCTGCGGGTGTAAGAAGAATTGAAGCCATTACAGGAGAAACGGCTGAAAATTATTACAAAGAGAAAGCTACGAAATTAGATGCCATAGCTGAAACCTTGAAAAATCCGAAAGATTTACAGAAAGCGGTGGAAGATTTAATTTCGAAAAACAATACCTTAACCAAACAAATTGAGCAATTCCAAAAAGATCGTGCTAAATTGGTAAAATCTGAATTAAAAGGAAAAATCAATTCAATTGGCGATGTGAATTTCTTGGGAGAAATCGTTGAGTTAGACGGTAGCTCTATTAAAGACATCTTATTCCAATTGAAAGGAGAAGTGACAAATTTCTTCGGTGTATTGGGAGGAAAAGAAGAGGATAAATGTACATTGAGTATCATTGCTTCAGATGAAATCATTTCATCTAAAAACATCGATGCCGGAAAAATCATACGTGAAGTTTCTAAACACATCCAAGGAGGAGGTGGCGGACAAGCATTCTTTGCTACTGCAGGTGGTAAAAATACACAAGGCTTGGAAGCTGCTATTGGAGAAGTAAAAGCTAAAATTTAAATCTATTCAGTTTGAAAAACGAAACAAGCGCAGTACTCATTACTTTCTACTGGCCTCCAGCTGGTGGAGCAGGAGTTCACCGTTGGTTGCGTTTTTCAAATTACTTTAAAGAAAATGGTGTAAACCTTCACGTTTATTGTCCTGAAAATGCCGAATGGCCGTTAATTGATAAAGAATTAGAAAGTCTAATTTCATCTGAGATAAAAATCATTAAGCGAAAGATTTTCGAACCTCATAAATACATTGGTAAAAAAAACAATCCCAATGTTAGTGGTGGATTTACCCGCTCCAATAAAAGTTCAATTGTTCAAAAATTAGTCATTTGGACCAGAGGGAATTTATTCATTCCTGACGCACGTATGTTTTGGATTCGTCCAAGTATTTCGTTTTTAAAAAAATATATAAAAGCACATCCTGAAATAAAAACAATTATTTCAACTGGTCCGCCACATAGTCTGCATTTAATTGCTCGAAAACTTAAAAAACAATTTCCTAATGTAAAATGGATAGCCGATTTTAGAGATCCTTGGACAGAAATTGATTTTTACAAAGAATTAAATTTGGGTAAGTGGGCAGACAAACAGCAACATCGTTTAGAAAAAGCATGTTTACAAGAAGCAGATGAAGTTGTTACGATTAGTCAAAATTGCGCTATTGGATTAGAAACTATTGCCGGTCGAAAAATTGAAGTCATTACTAACGGTTATAATTTTCCTGAATTTGATCAAGATTCAATTCAATTAGACCAAAAATTTAGCATTGTTCATTTTGGATCTATGCCTTTCGCTCGAAATCCTGAGGTTATTTGGCAAGCATTGCATATTCTATGTAATGAAAATGACCAATTCAGAAAAGATTTAGAAATAAAATTAGTTGGTCCTGTGGATTATACTGTTCAAGAGCGAATCGAACAGAATAAATTAACTTCTTATTTCAAACATATACCATTGGTAAAACATCAAGAAAGTATTCAAATGCAAAGGGAAACACAAGTACTTTTATTAGTTGGAAATAATACTGGAAATGTAAAAGGGATATTAACAGGTAAATTTTTTGAATATTTAGGTGCCTATCGTCCGATACTCGCTGTTGGTGCAAAAAATAGTGATTTAGAAGAAATGATTTCATTTACAAAAAGTGGCTTTTTCGTTGACTATAATAATTTAAATGAAGCCAAAAATGCAATTTTACACTTCTATGAATTGTTTCAAAAAAAACAATTGCATGTTCATTCAGAAAATTTATCCTACTTCACATCTCAAGAATTAGCTAAGAAATTTTGCGAATTGATTAAGCGATAAATAATTGTTTTTTATCTGCAAAAGTCATTCTTATACCCATTAGCTCAATGTTTATGATTGATAATTAATTCAATATACCTGATTTTTTATACACTTAAACAAAAAAATAGGCTATCCTAAAATTATTGGATAGCCTATTTTTAATTACAAATATCTGAAAAACTTGCCTTTTTTGAATGAAAATTTCCGCAAAACCTGTTCATCAAATAATTTAAAAACAGATTCTTAATTTTTCACAATTCTATGAACTGTTATTCCTTCAGATGTTGAAACTCTTAAAGTATATATCCCCATTTCTAAATTTTGTAATGAGATTACATCATTCGATTTAAATTTAGATTTTTCTAGGATTACTTTACCTTGAATATCATAAAGAACAATATTCGCATCCTCATTTCCATTCACTACAACATTGATAAAATCTTTCGTAGGATTTGGAGAAACTTTTGAATTTGAAACTAAATTTAATTCTGTTAAACTTAAATTCGTAACCGCAACACAATCAGAAGTATCAATTCCACAAGTTCCTTGAGTAACAATAACAGCATAAGAGCCATTTGCCGTAGCAGTATAAGTTACTGAAGTTGCACCAGGAATAATTGAATTTCCAGTACTACAATTTATCCATTGAAATGAAGTCCCCGGAGTAGTTGTTGTTAATACATTAACATTTGAAACACTCGCGTTTGCAGCAAATACAGCATGAAAAACAGTCAAATCTATAAATATTGTACTATCGCATCCACTCACATTTGTTACATAATAATGATACAATCCTGAAGTCGTATAAACTGAATTATCAGCTGCCGTGTATGTTTCACAAGCTTGAACAACTAAAGTATCAGTTGGGCTATCAACAGTAACAGTTACTAATGTTCTACTTGGACTTGTACATCCTCCATTTTCACCTTCAACATAAAAATTATAAACTCCTGGTAATTCAGTATTCGCTAAAACAGAAGTCCCCACAGCTTCTAAACTATTCCCTGTACCTATTTGAGACCCACCTGAAATTGCAGAATACCAATTAATTGTAGAAGGAGTTGGATAAGAATATTGAATTGTAATCGTTACTACGCTATCACCCGTTGGAAAGATAGATTCTGCACTACTTGCATTATCATTAATAACATCATAGTAATACAAATCAATTGTACCTCCATTTACATCAACAGAATCATTATTGATAGTGTAAAAATAATTAAAGATTCCTTGCATTCCATTTGTTGAATCTGAGCTATTAGCATTTGAATGAACTGCTCCTGATGAAGAAATATTTACATCTGATTGCCATGAACTTCCTACTGCTTCAATACCGTTATAGTTTAATAAAACATTTGTTACGATTGCACCCGCTGGTAAAGCTGCCATTGTTCCTGTTGTAAAAATAGCTCCTGGATTTATATTCGTATCAATAGGTTGATTCAAAACATTGAAGTAGATTATTTGAGTAGAATCTGAATATGTTGACAATACCGAAGAAGCTGATATCACAGCTGAAGAAGCATTAACACAAACAATCGTATCAATTCCAATTGGATTCGATATTGTTAAAGTAGGCTCACCAATTGTAATAGTCATTTCAGCACTTAATTGAGCTCCAGCTCCTTTAACAACTACTGTATGATTTCCAGCAGCTAAATTTGAAGGAATCTGACCAAATGCGCTTCCATCAACAGAATATGTAAATGGCGCTGAGCCACAATTTACAGTACCCAATTGAAATGTACCTGTACTTGAACCATTACAAATTGCGTCAATTGGATTTAATGTAACATTTACGGGATCAACCGTAGCAACTACTTCAATTCTACCTGATGCAGGGCAACCATTTAAAGATTCTTCCACCCAATAAGATGTTGTATTTAATAATGATGGTGTAATTAGCGTATCATTTGTAGCTAAAACTGATCCTCCTGTAGATGCCGAATACCATGTTAAAGTAGAAACATTCGAAAAAGGAACGGCTGTTAAAGTCGCGCTATTATTTGAACAAATTGAAATACCATGAGTTTCTAAATTTGTTAAATCAGGGCAAACAATGTTTACTAAATAATCTTCAACTTCACCATAGCTAAAAGTACCACATGCTGGATCTGCAGTTGAACCTCCTTCTGAAATTCTTACTCTCATTTTAGTTATCCCAGGTATTGCAGATGTAGGAACATTTACAAATCCTGTTTGTGTAGCTAATGCTTCCGTTGTTAATTGGGTTGAAGTAAATGCTCTTTCGGCAGGTAAATCAAAAACACCATTTTGGTTGTAATCAATAAACACATTAAACCAAGCTTGATAAAAAGTAGCTCCAGAAGTAATTTGACTTAAACTGATTGGTGTATTAACTCCCATCGATAAATCTGTTGTATCAGCTGTTGAATAATTAGTATATGTTCCTGTTGCTGTTGAATTATTTAAAACGGGTGTTGCAACACCATTGTTTAATGTCCCTATTGTTACATTTCCTAAATCTGTATCACCTGATGCTGTCGCGCTTAAAGTACAATAGCAATTCAAAAATGAATTCATAGTCACTTGTACTGAAGTTGAAGTTGTAGAGGTAGAACTATTAGAACAAGTAACGATACATTGATAATAAGTAGCTGCCGTTTGTGCTGTGTTTAAAGAAGCATTTGTCGCTCCTACAATATTTGAATAATTTGTTCCATTTGTTGAAGATTGCCACTGATAAGTTACACCTGAACCAAAAGTAGGGTTTTCTAAAGACAACGCGAAAGATGTTCCTGAACAAATTGAACTTGAAGATGAAACCGTATTTCCTGGATTTGGTGTCCCAGAACAAACTGGAGGATATGAAATCCAAGTAACATCATCTATAAAGATGTTATTACCAAAAGCACTTGTGCCTTGTAGAATTAAATAATTGGTATTGGTATTAAATGACCCTGGTACATTAAATGTATATTGGTACCATCCATTAGCTGCTTCAACAGGAGCCAAAGTTGTTGAGCGATTTACAGTCCCTAATAATGCTGCACTCGTCAAATTTGCCGCAGTATTCATATAAACGTCAATTTTATCAGCATCTGTAGCATAACCATTGTCGCGATACATCCAAAAACTAACTGTTGCTGTGTTTGCTCCTACACTTGACAAATCATAGGCTGGTGTAATTAACGCTCTTACACCCCCGCTTGCTGAATACGAATTAAATTTCGCTTCACCTACTCCAGTATGAGGAGCTTGTGTTGGTGATGTTCCAGATGTTACTCGAGTCCATGTATTTGTACCTGAAACTAGTAAATTTGTCCATCCTGTTGGTACAAATGTAGTTCCATCAAAACTTTCAGTATTAGTGGTTTGTGAATTTCCTGTCAAACTGACCAAGGTAACCGTACAAACTAATAAAAAGATTGAAAAAAATTTCGTTTTGTAATAGTTGTTCATAAATTAATTATTTGTAGTTTATTTTCGAGCGCAAAAATACCTACAAAATCGGTTATTTTATTTTAAATTAACATTTAGTTCACGAAATAAGTTTAAAACGTTTATTTTTTAACAATTCTTATATTATATAACTGATTATCAATTTCAATCTTTAATAAATAAATCCCATTATTTTGAAAATTTAAATCAATTTCCAAGTCTTTTGAGTGAAAAAATCCTTCATCAATTTTTTGTCCTAAAAGATTACAAACAAAATAACTACCTCTTTGTTTTTCATCAAAACTCACTCTAAACTTTCCATTATCGCCATCAATAAGCTTCATTAACAACGCCAATTTTTCATCAATTCCACTTTGAAAAGTATTGATTATCACATCCACACTCATTGAATCTGAATCACATGAACTACTAGCGATTAATTCTACTGAATATGTTCCATTTTGAGTAAACGAATGCTGCGGGTTTTCAGCAGTTGAAAAAGTACCATCACCAAAATTCCATTGATATGTATCAGCTTTAATACTTGAATTCACAAAAGAAACAATCTCATTTTGTTGTGTATATGTATATGAGGCTTGTGTCAATTCACTCAAAGGTCGTAAATTCCAAAACTCTAAACTATCCAATACCGTTAATGCAGCTGCATTTTGCAATATTGTCGCATTTGCTGGTGAAACAGAACTAATATATGTGGCTCCTACAGGAGATTTACGAAATAAAGAAGCATAAAACGTACAAGCTATCAAATACGTCCCTTCAACACTTGGATGTGAGCCATCTGAAGAATATAAATTAATTGTGGGATAATGATCTCTAACATATTTCCAAGCAGATCCCCCAGCAGACATACAGCCTTGAACAGAATCCATGATTCGAATATAAGCATCTCGCAAACGACCATTCATTTTATCGAAAGTATTAATCGAATCCCACTGAGGATCTCCAACTTCTCTTCCCCAAGTCATATACAACATGACTTCAGAGCAAAATTTATTCGCATAAACACTGTCCGCTAATTGAATCGCATAAGGAATAGTACTTGTATTTACTTGATCATAAGGAAATGATGGCTCTTGACTTTGACCTTGTAACACTACAAAATCCCAAGGCTGACTATGAATTTTTGTGTATGTAGAAGCTAATCCAGCATGAGTCTGAAATGAAGCCCCTCCAATAGCCTGCGAATCATACGTTATTTCATCACCTAAAGAAGTGGTTAAATTACTGAGTGTCCCTGGCAGATCATTCACATACGTATAGCTATTCCCTATAAACAAAACAGATAAACTGTCTTGAGAAAAAAGAAAACTGGTACAAAGAAAAAAGATAATTGTAATATTTTTATGCATCATTAATATGTTTTATTTAGTCCTTTGACTAACTTAGTGAAATATAGTTGCCATTTGCAAGTGAAAATCTAGATTTGTTTTACAGTCATTATTGAATTTCTAAACACATGAAAAATAGAAAGAGTACAAAAAAAAACATTGAAAATTTAATCTATATATTATGTCTAATAATTTCATATAGTTGCAAATACAATCATTCATATTCCCAATCTACTTCTTTCAATTTTCAATTTTCAGATTCAATACCAGTCATTATTGAATTCGATACTTTGAAAAATGCTTGGCAAGGAGGTTTAAACAATCCTCAATTTTCAACCATAGATTATGATTTTGATGGCGATGAAGATTTATTTATTTTTGACCGAAGCTCTAACAATATACGTTTATACACTAACGAGATTATGAATAATCAACGTTTTTACAAATTTGTATTCAATGGAAAATCGTTTTTCCCAAATGATTTATTTTACCGGGCACAATTAATTGATTACAATTTCGATGGTAAAAAAGATTTATTCACTTATGGAATTGGCAGTGTTAAAGTTTTTAAAAATGATGGTAATTCAATTAATGGACTTCAATGGACACTGTTTAAGTCTATTCTTTATTCAGAATATTTTAACAATTACACCAATCTATATGTCAGTTCAAGCGATATTCCCGCTATAGTTGATGTCGATTTTGATGGTGATATTGATATTTTAACATTTTCATTGGCTGGTCAGCATGTTGAATACCACCAAAACCAAAGCATGGAACTTTATAGTATTCCTGATTCATTGGAATTTATCTTAAAAAATGAATGTTGGGGAAAATTTGCTGAAGATGCTTTTGCAAGTGCCATTTTATTAAATGACACCAATTATCCATGTGTAAATAGCAATGTTTCAAACCCAGAATCACCAATCACATCAGAAGAAAACATAAAAGCAACACGACATTCCGGATCAACTTTATTGGCACTTGACATTGATCACTCAGGAGTTATGGACCTTATTATTGGAGATGTTTCTGTTACGAATTTAAACCTAGTTACAAATGGAGGAACGACACCAAATTCAAATTCAGCTATGAATTATCTAGACGACCAATTCCCTAATTATTCTAATCCTGTTGATATTCAATCTTTTCCAGCATCTTATCTGGAAGACCTTGATTTTGATACGAAAAAAGATTTGATAGTCTGTGGAAATGCCCGAAATTCAAGCAACAATCAACGGGGAGTCTGGTTTTACAAAAACAACGGAACAAATGATACACCATTATTTAATTATCAAACAGATGCATTTATACAAAAAGAAATGATTGACATGGGATCAGGAAGCATCCCTGTATTTTTTGACTATAATCAAGACGGTTTAGAAGATTTATTTATCGCAAATTTATACCGATACAAAGCAATTCAAGACAAAGAAAGTAGTATTGCATGTTTTAAAAATACAGGCACACTCAATTCACCAGAATTTACACTAATAACAAATGATTTTTTAAACTTATCTCAAAGCAACTATAACCTCCATTTCGTCCCAACTTTTGGAGACCTTGATAATGATGGAGATAAAGATTTGTTTTTAGGCCTGGAAAATGGCACGATTGCATATTATGAAAATTTAAATTCTAGCAATTTATCATTTGCTCCTCCAATTTTAAGCGTAAAGGATAATCAAAATACCATTATATCAACTGGCACTTTCAATTTTCCTCAGCTTTTTGATTTAAACAAAGACGGATTATTAGATTTGGTATTAGGGAAAAATTCAGGGGAAATTGTATATTATAAAAATATTGGCACAATTACAACTCCTTCCTTCCAGTTATACAACTCGACTTTAGGAAATATTGATGTTGACACAAACAATTCAAGTGATTTTCCAACTCCTCATTTTTTTAGAAACAACGATACAACTTATCTTTTTATAGGAAATTTAAACGGACAATTAATCTTTTATAAAGACATCGACAACCATTTAGAAACAGGAGAAACCTTTCAATTAGTAGATGAAAATTACCTAAATCTACCTACAGAAGCATACAGTTCTTTTTTTGTAAACGATATCGATCATGATTCCAATATGGATATATTTATTGGTCAAGACTTAGGAGGTTTATACCACATGGAACACAATTCAAACAGTACAAACATTCTAAATAAAACAAAATCAGCAAACCTTAATTTCTCTATTTACCCTAATCCTACAAACGAAACACTATTTATTACAATGGAAAGCCATTCGAATTACAAACTTGTTATTTCAGATATGTATAGCAAAATCGTATATAGTGGAACTACTCTTTTTAATAAAACACAGATTAATTGCAGTGAATTTACAAACGGAATTTACACCATTCAAATTATTGATGAGTTTGAAAATACAGCCTCAAAGCGCTTTGTTAAACTAAATTAAAATTCCAAAATTATTTCCAAAATATCTTCTCTATCCTCAAAATTTAGAATAGGGCGTGTGGCAAATATTCCAAACATGGTAGATCCACTCCCTGACATTGCAGCATAAATTGCACCTTGCTTGTAAAATTGCTCTTTAATATTTAATAATTCTGGAAAAATTTTAAAAACAGATGCTTCAAAATCATTTTTCAAGCTTCTTTTCCAATTTAACATTTCACCTTTCAATAATTCTGAAATTGAATGATTTTCTGTTGATAATGATATATTTGAATAAGCCTCTTTGGTACTCACATGAAGTCCAATGTTCACTATTTTCAAATAATACCCCTTAAAATTCACATCAATAGTTGTAAGCAATTCACCTCTACCCTTTCCTATTTGGATGTTTTTAGAAATGAAAAAAGGACAATCACTTCCTAATTCAGCAGCATAAATTTGCATTTTTTCAATTGTTAATTTTAAATCAAACAATTCATTCAAAGCCAAGATAACATTTGCAGCATCAGAAGAACCTCCTCCTAAACCAGCCCCCATTGGTATTATTTTATTTAAATGTATATAAACATTTCCAATTGCATGATTTTTTTTAATCAATCGAAAAGCTTTAACACACAAATTCGCTTCAACATCTCCATCTATCACAATTCCAGACTGTTTAAATTCAAAATCAACTGCAGATAAAACTTCTAACACATCAAAAAAGGGAATCTGAATCATCCCTGTTTCAATTTCATGAAAGCCATCTTCCCGCTTAAACAGTACGTTTAAACCTAAATTAATCTTTGCTGGAGGAAATAATATCATGCAACAAAGTTAAAAGAACTAAACTATTTTCGTATCTTTAGGGCTTCAAATTGATTAAAATGGCAATATATTTAGACTTCGAGGAACCAATTAAGGCATTAGAAGAACAAATCGAGCAAACGAAAGAGATTGGTGTAAACACTAATATCGATATGAACGATAAAGTACAAGAGCTAGAAAGTAAATTAGTTGAAACTACTAAAAGTATTTTTGCAAATTTAACACCTTGGCAACGTGTTCAAATGTCTAGGCATCCAGACAGACCATACACCTTGGCTTATATCGACGCAGTTTCTAACGGTACTTTTCAAGAATTACACGGAGACAGAAGCGTGAAAGACGACAAAGCAATGGTCGGCGGATTTGGATTGTTAGATGGTCGCTCAGTTATGTTCATCGGACAACAAAAAGGTATCAATACAAAAATGCGTCAATATAGAAACTTCGGGATGCCAAATCCTGAAGGATATAGAAAAGCATTACGTTTAATGAAATTAGCTGAAAAATTCAACAAACCAATTGTAACATTTATAGATACTCCAGGAGCATTCCCAGGACTAGAAGCCGAAGAAAGAGGTCAAGGAGAAGCAATTGCTCGAAATATTTATGAAATGATGCGTTTAAAAGTTCCTGTAATTTGTATTATTATTGGTGAAGGAGCATCAGGCGGAGCATTAGGAATAGGTGTTGGAGATAAAGTGGTAATGTTAGAAAACACATGGTATTCCGTAATTTCACCCGAATCATGCTCTTCTATATTATGGCGTTCGTGGGATTTTAAAGAAAAAGCGGCAGAAGCATTGAAACTTACATCAACAGACATGAAAGCCTTAAAATTGGTTGATGACGTTATCAAAGAACCAATAAATGGCGCACACAGAGCTCAAACTGAAATTTTCGAAACAGTGAAAAATTCAATTAAAAAATATTTAGAAGAATTAGATCAAATTGAACCTTCAAAACGCATCAACGAACGAATTGAAAAATTCAGTTCAATGGGAGTTTGGAAATAACAAGCGAATCAAATAAAAAAGTATTCAGAATTCTAAACTTTTAGACTCTATTTACTTTATCTTTTTAAAAGGTCAGACGAATAGTTCTGACCTTTTTTTTGAATCAACGACAATTCCAAAAGCTTACTAATAAAGCATTTAAGATATTTCGAAAAAATAGGGCAAAAAATATTTACACATAGTTTAAAAAACACTATGTAATTGGTGGAATAAAAACTATATTTGCGGTTTTTTTCTAATTCTTTATTTTAGAAAACAAACACACAACAATATAAATAATTTTAGATACAATATTTATGCCAAAAATTAGTCTTTTACTATTTGTAATCTTTATTTCAAATTTTTTTAACGCTCAAACAACAAAAGTTGTAAGAGGTCGAATAGTTGATCAAAAAACTGAAAGACCAGTTGAAGAGGCAGAATTAACGCTTCAAAACATACAATCTAAAAAAGTTTATCTAATTGAAACTACCGATAATGGGGATTTTGAATTTAAAAATATACCTTACGGATCTTATAAATTAAAAATTACTGATAAAGATTATCAAAATAAAGTATTAAACAAATTAACTTTAACGGAAGAACATCACGATAACTACACTTTTGACATCAAACGTCCCTTTACCGTTTCTTTAAAAGTTACATGGATGTTCAATTGGGGTGATTTTAGAGGCAAAGAGCATTATTGGTCTCATTTCACAGCAAAAGTGATATTAATAATATATGGTTTCTGTCTATTAATGATTTTCTTTTACAGCGTTTTGCAATTATCACTTTCAATAGCTTACGCAAAAAACAGAAAGAAAAAAACGTTGGAGACAAAACCCGTTTTTAATCCTGAAACAACTCCAAAAGTTACAATTCAGTTACCAATGTATAATGAAATGTATGTTGCAGAAAGAATTATTCAACAAATTTCAGAATTTGAATATCCCAGAGATAAATTTCAGATTCAAGTTTTAGATGATTCTACAGACGAAACAAAAGATATTATAGCAACAAAAGTAGCTGAAGTTGCAGCAAGAGGCATTAATATTCAACATGTACATCGTATTGATCGAACAGGATATAAAGCGGGAGCCTTAGATGCCGCAATGAATCAAGTGGAAGGTGAATTTATAGGAATTTTCGATTCTGATTTCATGCCTGAAAAAGATTTCTTACAAAAAACAATGCCTTATTTCCAAGATCCAACTATTGGAGTCGTACAAACTAGATGGGGTCACATCAATAAAGACTATTCATTACTAACTGAATTACAAGCATTTGGTCTAAATGGACACTTTGCTATCGAGCAAGGAGGAAGAACTGCTGCTGGTCATTTTATCAACTTCAATGGTACGGGGGGTATTTGGAGAAAACAATGTATCGAAGATGCAGGAGGCTGGGAACAGTGAAGATGTTATTGCGCCGGCAGAATTACCAATCACAATGTCTGCACTTAAAAACCAACAACACCGTTGGATGAAAGGTGGTGCTGAATGTTTTATCAAAATGTGGAAACGATTATTGACAGCTAAAAATGTTAAATTCATGGATCGAGTTCACGGTTTATCACACTTATTTAATTCATCATTGTTTCTATTTATTCTAACTTTATCGATGTTAAGTTTACCTATCTTGCATATTAAAGATAGTTTTTCAGATTTGAATCAATTTATAAAATTTGGTATTTTCTTTATGATCAGTACCGTTTTCTTAATGTATTTTTATTGGTTATCATTTAGAGATAAAAAAGGTGTCTTCCTTAAAGATTTATTGAAGTTCATTGGAAGATTTTTTCAATTTTTAATTATTTCAATGGGACTATCCTTAAGCAATACAGTCGCAGTAATAGAAGGTTATTTAGGAATTAAAAGTTCATTTGTAAGAACACCTAAGTTTAACGTTTTGAAAAAGGGTGAAACTAAAAAAAATAAATACGATAAAAAAAGTTTGTCTATCATCAATATTGGTGAGGGAATACTAATGTGTGTATTTGGCTTTACTGCAATCAATCGAGCTTCGTATGGAGATTTAGGAATGGTGCCTTTTCATTTAATGCTTGCGGTAGGTTATGGAGCTGTATTTTTCTATACCATTGCTGAAATTAGAGCATCTAATAAATAATTTAGGGGTAATGGTTTGGGGTATTAACTATATAGAAATGCCTAATTTCTTCCTTCGTTTTAGGTAATTGCTTGAAAACATAAAATTACTTTTATAATCAAGTAAGAATAACTAATTAAATACCCAACAACAAAACATCTTCATGAAAAAAGCAATCAGAATATTTCTAATAATTATTATTAATTTAAATGCCTATCGGAAACTTTACCACAAACTCTAGTAAACCATAAATAGATTACGCTTATCGCTCATAATTTTGCCTAATAATTCAGAATTTATGAGATTAATAGAGTTTAAAGATCGATTCCCAACTGAGGAAAGTTGTG
>JACOTM010000035.1 GCA_016178305.1 Flavobacteriia bacterium
GATTTGCTCCATGCTTCCTGACGCTTCTTTTACGGCTACGATATTTTTAATTGTTCTAGCAATTTCTAAAGTTGTTTCTGCTAAAACATTGGAACCTGTTCTTCCTGGAACGTTGTACAAAATAATTGGCAACTCTGTACATGCTGCAATGTATTTGTAATGTGCTAGGATTCCTTTTTGAGTCGGTTTATTATAGTAAGGTGATACTGATAAAATCCCATCAACACCTGCTGGAATTTTTTTCAATTTTTCACCAACATCAATTGTATTGTTACCTCCAACACCATAAACAATCTTAAGCTTTCCCGCATTTTCTTCGATTACAGTCTTCAATACTTCTTCTTTTTCTCCTGAAGTTAAAACGGGAGATTCACCTGTTGTCCCTTGAACGACTAAGAAGTTAGTTCCTCCTTCAATTTGTAAACGAACTAAACTACGCAACGCATCAAAATCAATTGAACCATCGTTGTTAAATGGAGTAACTAATGCAACTCCTGATCCTTTGAAAATATTATTCATTCTATGATATTTTTCTTAATGTTGATACTGCGAAATTAAGCATTTCCTGAATAGAATTTAACGAACTTTTTAAATTTAACAAGAAATAGTCTTCATTTTCACAATTTACTCCTATTCTGTTAGGAATACTAAATCCATTTATCCATTTTGCAACTTTTGGGGTTGGTGTACCTAAACAAATTAACAAATCAAAATATTTTTGTCGAAGAGCTTCAATATCATCGTCTCCAACAACTTTATTTTTCTTTTTTATTTTACCCCAAAATGAAATATCTTTTTCTGAAAAATAATTATATAAAGAATGTTTTTCAACCATTTCATTTTTATCAAGTATCAATACAATTACTTTCAATTCTTTGATATTACTATCTGTAACATTTTGATCAAGCGTTTTTTTAAATAATGAAAACTCTATTTCTGTCGTATAAATATAAAACACAACTAAACTTTTTGACTTCTCCCATATACTATTTTTCAATTCCATTATTCTTATAATAATTGTTTAAATTCATCTTCAGACAAAATAACAATTCCTAAATCAGAAGCTTTTTTCAATTTTGCTGGTCCCATATTTTCACCAGCAACCACATAATTTGTTTTTGAAGAAATGGAAGAAACATTTTTCCCTCCATTTAATTCAATCACTTCTTTAATTTCATCTCTTGAGAACGAAGTAAAAACACCCGAAACAACAAAGTTCATTCCTTTCAATTTCTCTGTTCCTCCTACTTTTTCTTCGATTTGAAATTGTAATCCAACTGCTTTTAAACGATTGATTACTTCTACATTTCGTTCTTCTAAAAAGAAATTCTGAACTGAAATCGCAATTTTCTCACCGATTTCATCAACGTTAATCAACTCATCGAATTTCGCATTTTGGATTGCATCGATTGATTTAAATCCTTTGGCTAATTTTTTCGCTACCGTTTCGCCAACAAAACGAATTCCTAATGAAAATAAAACTCTTTCAAATGGAACTTGTTTTGATAACTCTAAACCTTTCAACAAGTTATCAGCAGACTTATCGCCCATTCGATCTAAATTCACAATCTGATCAAATGTCAAATCGTATAAATCAGCATAAGAATGAATCAATTCTTTCTCCACTAAAACATCTACCGTTTCCGCTCCTAAACCATCAATATTCATGGCTTTACGACCGAAAAAGTGCTCTATTCTTCCTTTTATTTGTGGTGGACATAAATTTTCATTGTGACAATAATGTTGTACTTCTCCTTCACGTCGAACCAATTCAGAACCACATTCTGGACAGTTTTCTATGAATTGAATTTTTTCATTCTCTGATGTTCGTTTGTCTAAGTTTACACCAACGATTTTAGGAATAATCTCTCCGCCTTTTTCAACGTACACGCTATCTAACAAATGCAAATCCAATTTCTCGATTTGATCTGAATTGTGCAATGACGCACGTTTTACCGTTGTCCCACCTAATTGCACTGCTTTTAAATTCGCAACGGGTGTTACCGCTCCTGTTCTTCCAACTTGGTATTGAACAGATTCTAAAATTGTTTCAACACGTTCAGCTTTGAATTTATAGGCGATTGCCCAACGAGGAGATTTTGCTGTAAAACCTAATTCTTGTTGTTGTTCGTAGTTATTGACTTTGATAACAATACCATCGATTTCAAAAGGCAATTCAGAACGGTGTTTATCCCAATAATGAATAAATTCCATAATTCCGTCAATTGAATCTGTTTTTTTGATGAAATTCTTCTGATGATTGGGCACTTTGAATCCCCAGTCTTTGGCTTTTAAAACACTTTCGTAATGTCCATCTAATTCTAAATCATATCCGTAAACGCCGTATAAATAACAATCTAAACCTCGTTCAGCTACCACTTTCGAATCTTGAATTTTCAATGTTCCCGAAGCGGTATTTCTTGGATTGGCAAATTCTGCTTCTCCGATATCTAATCGTTGTTCGTTTAATTTTTGGAAATTTTTCAAAGGAAAAAAGATCTCTCCACGGATTTCAAAATCAGCTGGAAAATCTCCTTTTAATTTTAACGGAATGGTTTTAATTGTTCTAACATTTGTCGTTACATTTTCACCTTGTGTTCCATCTCCTCTTGTGATTGCTTGTTTTAACGTTCCGTTTTCGTATTGAATTCCAATCGCTACTCCATCGTATTTCAATTCACAAACGTATTCTAATTTTCCTTCTGATAATTTTTTTAATCGGTTTTCCCAATCGATGATTTCTTCTTCTGAATAGGTATTCGACAATGATAACATCGGAAAACGATGAACTACCGATTCCATTTTTTTGGTAATGTCTCCTCCTACCCGTTTCGTTGGACTGTAATCAAACGCAAATTCAGGAAATTGTTGTTCCAAGGAAATTAATTTTTCTAACAACATATCAAAATCATAATCTGAAATTTCAGATTTGTTTTCTATATAGTATAAATCATTGTGTCGATTAATTTCATTCGACAAACGTTCTATTTCTTGTTTTGCTTGTGCTTTTTCCATTTAATTAAAAGATAATTTCTATCACTATCTGAAACTTAATTTTATAAATTTTTAATTTCGTTTTCAATAAAATCAACAATTTTTTGTTTGTCTGGTAATTGCAATAAATATTTACTTACGAAAATTTCGTTATCGCTATCCGCAACGGCATATTCTACTAACGCTTTATTTTGATTGGTCACTAATAGAATTCCAATTGGTGGATTGTCTGTTGGTTCAACGATGTTTTTCTTAAAATAATTGAGATATGTTTTTAATTGTCCGATGTGTTCATATTTCACATTGTCTGTTTTCAATTCCACAATCACATGACATTTCAATATTCGGTGGTAAAAAACTAAGTCTATGAAATAATATTCCTCACCTATCAATATTCTTTTTTGACGTGCTTCAAAACAAAAGCCGTTACCTAATTCTAAAATAAATTGTTGTAAATGTTGAATTAATGCTTGTTCTAAATCACTTTCTTCCACTAATTGTGGATGTTTTAAATTTAAAAACTCTAAAAAGTAATGTGATTTTATAATGTCTTGACCTTCCTGCGGAGTGATTTTTTGCTGAATTTGTTCGTATGCTAATTCATAGTTTTCAGACAATCCTAATCGTTCAAAAGTAAGGGTGTTTATTTGTCGTTTCAATTCTGAAACAGATGGTGTTGTTTTTAAAATTAATAGCTCATAGAATTTTCTTTTCGTTGCATCATCAATTTTAATGAGTTCCACAAAATGGGTGAATGATGTCGCTAAAAACAACTTGTTCAAATAGGCATTATTCTCGTCTTTTGATGGAGAAAAATCGTTTTGATTTGGGTTGGTTGCGAATTCGTCAGTCGGCGACTGACAAATTTCAATTGATTGAAAACTAGACACATGGAATTCGTCAGTCAGCGACTGACGAATTTGAAAAGGTAAACTATTTTTTAGTTCTTGAGATGCGTTTTTGAAAACTGTTGGGTACACAAGATAAAATTGACGACACAACTTTAAATTTGTTTCTCCCAAACCTTTCACTTCAATTCTTGAAGCTAATTCACTAATGATTTTAGTTCCATATTTTGCTCTATCTTCCCCTTGTTGTTCAAATTCTAAGATATAGCAACCAATCAACCAATTTCTTAAGGTTAGGCTAATATTTATCGCTTTTACAGAATTTCTCTGTAATAAAATATGTGTTTCATTAATTTGAGTAACTAAACTATCAAAATTCATATATCAATCTTTTTTCTGCGCTTTTACCATTCGATTTTTGCCTTGTAAATCTTTTTTGACTTCACAATTTACAAATCCTTTTAGAAATAAATCTTCCAGCACTTCTTTAGCGAAACGTTCGTGAATTTCAAAAAATAAATATCCGCTTGGTTTCAAATATCGTAACGCATTTTCAGCTATCTTCTGATAAAAGATTATTGGTGAATCATTCTCGACGAATAATGCCATGTGAGGTTCAAAATCCAATACATTTTGACTCATTTCTAATTTATCAACTTCAGGAATATAGGGCGGATTCGAAATAATCGCGTCAAATTCATTTTCTTTCAATGGATAAGCTGAATTAGTTAAAGCATCAAATTCTAAAAAATCCACTGCTAAATTTAATGCTACAGCATTCTCCTTTGCTAATTCAATTGCTTCTTTTGAATAATCTGAACCTAGTACTTCCGAATTTTTAAAGATGGATTTTAATGCCAACGCGATACAACCTGTTCCTGTACAAATATCCGCCAACTTTAAATCTTGTTGCTTAGCAAATGTCTCTTTTATCCATTCGATAAGCTCTTCGGTTTCTGGACGAGGTATCAATGCTCGTTTATCCGATTTAATAATCAAACCATAAAATTCTGAATGGCCAATAATATATTGAAATGGTTCATTCAGTAATAATCGCTTTACGATTCCTCTGAAATATAACAAGTCTGATTCTGAAAGTAATTGATTATTAGCGAAAATTAAATCAGAATAATCCATTTTTAATCTTTCACAGATTGCAGTATTAGTGATTGAGCGAATTTCAGATTCCGAAAAATGTTCAATCAAGCGATTTTTCATGTAATCTTTTACAGCTCTAATTGAATTTGTTTGAACGAACATATAACTTTCTTTATTCCGCTTTTCGTCCTATGAAATGAGTATATCCAAAGCCGACAGTCATAAATTGCGTACTCCCTTGAAAATCAACTAAAGTATAACCTTGTGGAGTATATCCTAGGCGAGCGGGATAAAAATTAAAATCATTAAACGTATAACCAAACGTAAAACTAAATGCATTCGCTTCATCTGCCATCAATTTAAATCCAATCATTGGCGTTAAATTAATTGAAGAAATAGAATACATTTTACTTGAATACTGATCAACTAACAAACTATCTTTAAAAACTGTTTGTCCATAACCAATCTTCACACCAAAATCAGTTCCGAAAGTTTCTGAATGAAATTTTTCATGAGCAATTTTAATAAAACCTCCAAAATTATACAATGAACCTTTAATACTCGGCTTAACTCTAACAACGTTAATTGAAAATAATGAGTAATTAATTCCTGCACCAAAAGCTAAATTATTAGGCAGCCTAAACTGATAATACATACTTGAATTTACGACCCCTTGCATCATCCATTTAAAAGGTCTATTAGCCATCGTAACCGGTAATCCAACTTCAATATTAAATGTATGTTTTGGTTGTAATATAGATTGTGCCTTACATTCAGAAAAAAACATAATCATTAAAAGTATAATAATTCCTTGTTTCATTATATCATTGATTTGAACACTAAGATACATTTTTTATTTTATCTACTAAATATCATTTCCATATTTAATAAACACTTTAATATTTTCTTTACCTTCGTTCAACATTCGTTCTTTATTTCAGTCAATCAATTTAGATAAAAACAATGTGAATTTTAGGGGAATCGTGTTAAATTCACGAACTGTCGCGCAACTGTATGTAACACTAAGTTATAAGTCAGATTACCTATTTACATTGTATATCAATACTTTCGCCGTAAGAGTATTTGAACCGTCTTGAATTTTTTAATAAAATAATTTTTCAATTCAAATTCATTTTTTCAAACGCAAAATAATTGAACGAAAACAATGAACTAATTAATTTTATAAAAAAATGAATTTACAAGAAAAAATTGCTCAATCAGAAACTAAAATTTTTAAAGCTGTATTTCCAAATACAACAAATCATTATGATACATTATTTGGAGGAACAGCAATGCAATTAATGGATGAAGTTGCATTCATTGCTGCAACTCGCTTTAGTCGTCAACGTATGGTTACTGTGAGTAGTGACCGAATCGATTTTAAAAAACCTATTCCTGGAGGCACAATTATTGAATTAATCGGAAAAGTTAGTTATATTGGCAACACAAGTTTAAAGGTAAAAGTCGATATATTTATTGAGCAAATGTATGCAACCGATAGAGAAAAAGCTGTTTCAGGTGAATTTACATTTGTTGCAATAGACGAAAATAAACAACCTGTTAAAATTCTAAATGAAAATTAAATTTTAATAAAATGGTGGTTTCAAAAAAATATGGAATCACCATTCATCTTCTGTTCCATCTTCTTTGTTTGTTAAATCAATTAATTTCTTCCAATCATAAGAACCGTCATCTGTATCTGATAAAACATCTTTGTATTCAGCCAAAGTCATTTCATAATGTTCAATATCTTCACCAGTATATTTTTCAATTTCTTCTAACAAAGGTTTTTCTTCTTTGCTACAAAAAGAAATAGCTTGGCCTCTTTTATTGCCTCTTCCACAACGCCCACATCTATGTACATAATTCTCAGGATTGTCTGGAACGTCATAATTAACAACATAGTCAATTGATGGAATATCAATTCCTCTTGCAGCCACATCTGTGGTAATTAAAACACGATTTTCTCCAGCTCTAAATCGATCTAAAATTGAAAATCGGTCTTTTTGTTCAATCCCTCCATGCAAAGCTTCTGATTTTATCCCAACACGCTCCATCGCAGCAACCACTCTTTCAACTCTCACTTTAGTACGCACAAATACTACAAATTTAGACTCCTCGTATTCTTTCAATACGTTTTCCAAGAAAAATCGTTTATCATCCATATCGACAAACACAACCGCATGATCAATATTTTCGGCAACTGGATTTTTGGGAGAAATTTGTATTCGAATAGCGTCTTTTACTAATGAATAAGCTAACGTTTTAATCTTTTTTGTGATTGTAGCAGAAAAAAACAAAGTTTGTCTTTTCTTAGGAATATGCTTCAAAACATCTTGAATATCTTTCAAAAACCCCATATCCAACATCAAATCTGCTTCATCCAAAACAAGAAATTCCAATTGGGAAATATCTAAATAACCTTGTGAAATCAAATCAAACATTCTACCAGGCGTAGAAACTAAAACATCAATCCCATTATTTAATGTATGAATCTGTTGTTCTTGTTCCACCCCACCAAACAATCCAAATGTCTTAATAGTTGTTTCAGAGCCAATTTCACGAAATACAGCAGCATTTTGCTTTGCTAATTCCCTTGTAGGAACCATCACTAAACAACGAACACCTTTGTAATTTTTATGTTTTTTAGATTCTAATTTATGTAAAATAGGAATAACAAAACTTCCCGTTTTCCCAGTTCCTGTTTGAGCAATCGCCAAAACATCTTCTCCATCCAATATTGGTTTGATAGCTTTAAACTGAATATCAGTTGGCTTTTTAAATCCTAATTTTTCTAATTGAGATTTAATTAATGACGAAATATTATAATCGGAAAATTTCATTTTATGTTACACTTTAAGATTCAAGATTTCAAGAGTAAGGACTTTTAATTCAAAATTCAATACATTAGATTTAGACGAAAAAAAACCGCTCGGATAAATCGGAGCGGTGAATTTTATATCTTTCAAAAATTATTCAGCCATTGAACCAGGAATCAATATACGTCCACAATGTTCACAAACAATAACTTTTCTTTTTGTTTCAATTTCTAATTGTCTTTGAGGTGGGATTTTATTAAAACAACCTCCACAACAATCACGTTCAACAGGAACAACAGACAACCCATTTTTAGCGTTATTTCTTAATCGAGAATATGCAAATATTAAACGCTCTTCAATTTTAGCTTTCGCTGTTTCTGAAGCTGCGATTAATTTTTCTTCATCTTTTTGAGTTTCGCCAACAATTTCATCTAATTCTGATTTTTTAGTTGCTAAATCAACTTTTCTGAACTCTAAACGATTTTTAGCTTCTTCTAAAGTTTCTTTTTTAGATGTAATTTTAAATTTTACCTCTTTACTTTTTTTCTCGTGTAACTTAATTTCTAATTCTTGGTACTCGATTTCTTTTGCTAAAGATTCAAATTCTCTGTTATTTCTAACTTTTTCTTGTTGTTCTTTATACTTACTTATTGCAAGTTCAGAATCTTTAATAGCATTTTTACGATCCGTAATTTCAGTATCAAGGTCTTTGATTTCCTCTACTGTCTTTGCAATACGGTTATTGATTCCAGCTAATTCGTCTTCCAAATCTTGAACTTCCAAAGGTAATTCACCTCTAATCGTTCTGATTCTATCGATCTCAGAATCAATTTTTTGCAATTCGTATAGAGCGTCTAATTTTTCCGCTACTGATGTTTCTTT
The DNA here is from genome assembly GCA_016178305.1 of Flavobacteriia bacterium. Classification (GTDB taxonomy): domain Bacteria; phylum Bacteroidota; class Bacteroidia; order Flavobacteriales_D; family Crocinitomicaceae; genus CAIUKX01. The sequence continues at coordinate 8,642 of JACOTM010000035.1, forward strand.
TTTAGTCGCAGTTGTTGCCATTTCTCTAAAAATAATTTATAGGATTCGTGTTTACCTCCGTTAAATGAACGACAAAGGTAGGAAATTTTTTTGTCAATTTATCAGCAATTAAATTAATTGTGAACTGTTCACTCTCAAAATGTCCTATATCGGCTATTACTATCTGATTTTCAGCATCAAAAAAATCATGATATTTGTAATCTCCAGTGATAAAAATATCAGCATTAACTTGTTTCGCTTTATTCAATAAAAAACTTCCTGAACCTCCACAAAAAGCAATTTTTTGAATCGGTTTATTTAGTAATTTGGTATGACGAATAATTCCACATTTAAAATCTTCTTTTATTTTTCTTAACAAATCGATTTCAGAAATTGGTGTTTTTAACATTCCAAACATACCACTACCTTCAAAATGGTTTTTATTTTGAATTGAAACAATATCATAAGCAACTTCCTCGTATGGATGAACCTCTTTCATTGTCTCAATCACTTTGGAAAGATTATGAGTGGAAACAAGTATTTCTACTTTTTGCTCATCAACTAGAGATTGTATATTTGGTTTTCCTTCAAATGGACTCGCATTTTCGTTTGGTTTGAATGTACCTCTTCCTTGTGTTTCAAAACTACATTCTGAATAATCCCCAATTGCTCCTGCTCCTGCTTCAAATAATCTAGCTTTTAATATTTCAGTATGGCTAACAGGTACATAAATAATTAATTTACAAAGAACACTTTCCATTGGATCTAATACTTGTAAATTTTCTAATCCTAGTCTTTTACCTATTTCGTAATTAACTCCAAAGCGATAATGATCTAAATTGGTATGAATTGCATAAATAGCGATTTCATTTTTAATTGCTTTCACAAGCGTTCTCTCAATGTAATTTTTACCATTTATTTTTTTCAAACCTTTAAATATCAAAGGGTGATGCGAAATAATAAAATTAGAACCTTTTTGAATTGCTTCCTCTACAATCGCTTCTGTACAATCTAAACAAGAAATTGCACTTGTTATTTCCATTTGACTATCACCAACCAACAATCCACAATTATCAAAATTTGCTTGACTTGTAAGTGGTGCTAAACTTTCTAAATAATTCGTTATTTCTTTAATTTTCATTTTATAATTGATAAGTCAAACCAAAATTTAAACTAAAAACACGTGCATAATGCCTATAACTATTAATAGGTAACAATGAATTTGTTAATTGCCAACGATATTCAGGCATCACAAATAATGATGTAAATTTACTTATTTTAATTTGCAAACCTACATTTACTCCAGCACTCAAAACGATTGAATTATAATACTCCTTGTCCGTAATATCCAACTTTTTATTTTCATTTTTCGAATTTGTCCAATGTTGAGCTTGTTTATATCTCATTAACATTTGAGGAAAGATAGAAGCGCCTGCAAAAAACTTAATCTGAGAACCTCTAACATATTGAAATCGAATAGGCATGGCCATGTAGGTGTATTTTGTTTCATAGTTAAACGATGAATCCGATTGTTGATAAGCATAAGATTCTCCATTTCTCAATAAAGAAATCCCCCCTTCAAATACAAAATGCTTCGATAAATAATTACGAAATCCTAAGCCAAACGACCAAATTTTCAACGACTTTTCATCTGTTAATTTCCCCAAAGATTTAGAAAAAACAGAATTATTTTGCTCAATTACTCGAGTTGAATTCGACCAAGAATTTAATAAAAAAACTTCCGTAGAACCATCTATATTTTTTCTTTCTTTCTTCGTTTTTTTCAACGTATCGGTAACATTATTATTTCCATTTTCATTTTGTGCACACAATTTGTATGGCATCATGATGATTAACAAGAAAAATGGTAGAATGATTTTTTTCATTATTTTTACAAGTATTAAAAATTTTCACGTTAAAGCTAAACAAAAAACATAAATTACAAATCTTATGGCTGCAAAAGAAAAAAAGAAAAAAAGTTTATTTAAAAGAATCTTAAAATGGACAGGGATTTCATTTTTACTCCTTCTAATGACTATTATCATTATTCCATTTGTTTTTAAAAATCAAATAAAACAGTTGGTAATCGATGAAGCAAACAAAACTTTAACAGCCGACTTGTCTCTTGGTGAATTTGATTTAACATTTCTAAGTACGTTTCCTAATCTTTCTATCAAATTATACGATACAAAAATTATTGGGAGAAAGGAGTTTAAAGGTGTTGAATTAGTAAACGTAAAAGAATTTACAGCGCATGTAAATCTTTGGGATGTAATGGGTGGAGACCAAATTTCAATCAATGAAATACATTTAGAAGACCCCAAATTTGATGTTCGAGTTTTAAGTAATGGAAAAGCAAATTATGACATTACAATTCCTGATACAGTTCCATCAGCACCAAAAGAAGCGTCTAATTTCAAATTATCTTTAAAAGAATATTCGATTACAAACGCTCAAATTCGATATGATGACCAGCCTGGAAATATGTTTGCTGAATTAAAAAATTTAACTCATATCGGAAAAGGAGATTTGACTGCTGATATAATTGATTTCGAAACAACGACCAATATTGATGAATTAACTTATGAAATGGATGGGGTTTCTTATCTTTCAAAAGTAAAAACAGAAGCTGTAGCAAATATATTAATGGAATTCACTGAAAAAACTTCAAAATTCACTTTAAAAGAAAATACTTTTGCTTTAAATGCCTTGAATTTTTCGTTAGATGGCTTCTATGAAATGTTGGAGAAAAAAGACAATATGGATTTGAAAATGAATGCTTCTAAAGCAACATTTAAAGATTTTCTTTCTCTAATACCAACTTTTTATCAATCAGGATATGAAAGTATGATCGCCGATGGTAACCTGGCTTTCAATGCTGAAATTAAAGGAATTATGGATGATGTTAACATGCCTGGTTGGGACTATCATTTAAACGTTGACAAAGCAAAAATAAAATATGCAGATTTACCTGGTTCAATTAATAATATCGAAATTAAAGCAGCTTCAAAATTTGAAGGTGGTGCAAATTTAGATAAAATGACTTTAGATATTCCTAAATTTCATGCGGACTTTGTTGGAAATTCTTTAGATGCAACATTAAAAATGCGTAATCCAATGACTGACCCTTTAATTGATTCAAAGATACTTGCAAAAGTAAATTTAGCTACGCTGGGTAAAGTAATTCCATTAGCAGAAGGAGAATCTTACAACGGCAAATTAAATGCTGACATTGCTTTGAACGGTAGAATGAGTGCAATCGAAACTGAAAATTATGAAGCATTTAAAGCTAATGGAACTTTATTGTTAACTGACATGCTTTACAAATCTAAAGACATGCCTGCAGATGTAATGGTTCAGGATTTATTATTCCGTTTTTCTCCCCAAAATTTATCATTAGAAAAATTAGATGCCCAAATGGGGAAATCTGATTTTAATATGGCTGGAAAAATTGACAATTATTTAGGATATGTATTTAGAAATGAATTATTGAAAGGCAACTTCTCTTTTAATAGTAATAATTTAGATTTAGATGAATTAATGGGGGGATCGGCTGTTTCGACAAGCTCAACAGCCGCGACAAGCTCAACAGCCGCGACAAATTCAGTTGATTCTAAAAGTTCAACTGCAACAGATGCTTCTGAGCCTTTTTTAATTCCAAACAATGTAGATTTCAATTTAACAACCAATATTAACAATGTTAAATACAACGGAATGAATATTAAAAATATTTCTGGTGGTGTTAAAATGAAAGAAGAAATTGCAATCTTAGACCAATTAAAAATGAATGCTATGGGAGGTGGAATCATACTAGATGGCTCCTACAATACGAAAGAACATACCAAACCAGTAATTAATTTTGCTTATGATTTAAAAAATATTGAAATTCAAGAATTGGCTTCCAATTTTATGACAATTGATAAATTAGCTCCAATTGCAAAATATACAAAAGGAAAAATAAATTCTAATTTTTCTATGAAATCAGCATTGAATGGGAATATGGAACCTATATATAGCTCATTAAACGGAAATGGAAATTTGATTTCTCAAATGGTAACGATTTCAGGATTCAAACCAATGCAAAAAATGGATGAAGCTCTTAAAATGAACAAATTCTCAAATCAAACAATAAAAGACATTAAAGCTTTTTTCAAATTTGAAAATGGAAAAATATCTGTCACTCCTTTCAATGTAAAACTTGGAAAAATATTAACTAATGTCTCAGGTTCTACGTCCTTTGAACAAGATATCGATTACAAATTAATCATGGATATTCCGAAAGAAGAAATTCCTTCTGCAGCGATTAAAGCAATTGAAGATCAATTGAAAAAATTAAATTCAATGGTACCCAAATTAAAAGTAACCGAATTACCTGCTATTATTAAAGTAAATGCTTTGATAGGTGGAAAAGTTACCGATCCAAAAGTAACAACCAATTTATTGGAAGCATTGAAAGAAAGTTTCAATATCAAAAATATCAAAGAACAGGTAAAAGACCAAATCAAAGATTCAGCAAAAGCAATCATTAAAGACAAGGTCAATGAAGTGAAAGAAGATTTAAATGCTAAAAAACAAGAAATATTAGCCGATGCCCAAAAACAAGCCGACAAAGCAAAAGCTGAAGCGAAAAAAGCTGCTGATGCTGTTCGAAAAGAAGGCGATAATCAAGCTTCTCAACTTATTTCTGAAGCAGGATCAAATCCTATTAAGAAAAAAATTGCAGAAGCAGCTGCGAAAAAAGTTAAAGATGAAGCAGAAAAGAAAGCTGTAAAAATTGAAAATGAAGGAGATCAAAAAGCTGATCAAATTATGTTAACTGCTAAAACAAAAGCAGATTCTATAAAATAAATTAGCTCAAATTTTAGAGAAAGGCTGTCTTATTTTTAGGCAGCCTTTCTTATTTCAATTCAAAAATAGAATTTAATTATACTACTGAATACACCCTAAAAATTCTTTTTTTGTTAACCTACCAATGACGTATTTTATTTTAGAAATTCACTTTTTTATTTACACTCAATCGTTTTATTAAAACAAATCTAAAATTGGCACTTGTAAATTAAAAAAACCATCTTAGTTTCGCGAAAAATTAAACTATTATTTATGAATAAATTATTTACATTAACCGTTACCTTGTTGCTATCTGCTACAAGTTTATTCGCACAAGATGACAATTCATTAATTGGAAGAGCTAAAGGTGCAGCTCACAATTGTTTACAAGATTTCAATAGCAATCAATGGAATATTACAGCAAATGTTAACGATATTTCAATTTGCTTTGTTGATGGTACTATTAAAGAAGTAACATTTATTGCTACACCTAAATTATCTGGTGATATCTATCCTCTTGTTCGAATTATGCCTATCGTAATTGCTTCAGTTCAATTTGATTGTAACGGTAACATTATCTCAGAAGCATGCTATTAAACAACTTGATAATAGCTTACTGAAATCTTCCATTTGAAAGATGAAAAAAGGAGACATTTCAATTAAATATCTCCTTTTTTTTGGTCAATTCATTGTTTATATCTAAGCAATATTATTTATTTTTTTCTGATAGAAATAAGAAATAACCAATAGCAACCAAATAATAATCGGTGCAATTGCTACACCAACCGAATCTCCAACTGCTAGATGAGAAATTGAAGCTGAAATTAATGTAATTGTAAACCCAAAATAAGCTAACTTTTTTAAATTTTGTGATACAATCGGTAAAATTAATAATGCCACTCCAATTATTTTTGCAAAAGCTAATTCAATTCTAAAATAATTAGGATACCCTAAATGTATGAAAGCATTTTTCATCTCGACATTTGTAAAATAATTGATTGCACTAAAGAGCATTAAAAATGATAATATACTTGTGCTTGTCCAATAAATGATATTATTTTTTTTCATTCGTTTTGTTTTTAATTTGTAGAACAATACAAACTTACGTATATTTGATATATAATATATATTACTAACCTTTTGGTTAGCGCTTACTTTTATGTTAGTTTTACTACAAATCAATATGTTATATTTTCTTATCGTATTATTAAAATGCAATTGATTTGATTTTTCTTAATAAAACACAAAATTGATTATGAAAAAATGTGCCGGTAAATTTGCTCATAATGGTTGTGAAAAAACAGCCCTAATGGCTGTAAAAGATTCACTTGATGTATTAAGTGGGAGTTGGAAGCTTCCTATTTTGGTTTCTTTAGCAAATGGTCCCAAGCGGTTTAATCAAATTTCAAAAGAGGTTGAAGGCATAAGTGACAAAATGCTTTCGAAAGAATTGAAAGACTTAGAACAAAATCATTTAATAACTCGATCTGTTCAAGATACATTTCCTCCTACGGTTATGTATGATGTAACGGAACACGCAGAAACTCTTGATAAAGTAATAAAGGAATTAAGAGATTGGGGGATTATTCATCGAAAAAAAATAATAGGTTGATATTAGAAACTATATGCTATCATTTGAGGACCGCTTTATTGAATTTATCGTTTAAACAATGAAGTATTTCACTAGCATACAAACTCTTATTTTAAACCAATTCTTAAAGTGCTTGTTCAATATCTTCCCAAATATCTTCAACATGTTCGAGTCCTATTGATAAGCGAATAAGTCCATCTGATATTCCTACATCCATTCTTTGTTCGGGAGTTAACTTTGAATGGGTTGTAGAAGCTGGATGTGTCGCAATACTTCGGGTGTCTCCTAAATTCGCTGTTAATGAAAACAATTGAAGTTGATTAAGGAAATTTCGACCTGCTTCCAATCCTCCATTAATTTCAAATGACACTATTCCGCCGCCCATTTTCATTTGTTTTTTGGCGATTTCAAATTGAGGATGTGATTCCAAATGTGGATATTTCACCCATTTCACTTTATTGCTTTTTTGAAGTCTTTTAGCTATTTCTAATGCATTACTCGAATGTCTCTCAATGCGCAGAGGAAGTGTTTCTATAGATTTTGATAAAACCCAAGCATTAAATGGACTCATAGAAGGACCTGTATGTCTCGCAAAAGCTTCAACTTTTTGAATGATTTTTTTCGAGCTTACAATTATTCCTCCTAAAGTTCTACCTTGGCCATCAATATATTTTGTTGCGGAATGGATAGAGACATCTGCTCCAAAATTCAATGGCTTTTGTAAAATTGGGGTAGCGAAACAATTATCGACAATGAATAATATTTGCTTCTTTTTACAAATGATCGCTAATTTTTCTAAATCAATAATGTCTAACCCTGGATTTGAAGGTGTTTCGATATATAAAAGTTTTGTATTTTCTTGAATACTGTTTTCAAAACTATCATAATCATCAAAATCAACATAAGTCGATGAAATATTCCAACGTGGTAAGATATCTGCAAATAAACGGTGAGTCGAACCAAAAATTGAACGACAAGACACAACATGATCTCCTGCTGAAAGTAAAGATCCAAAAAGCGTAAAGACTGCTGCCATACCAGATGCAGTAGCCCATCCAGCTTCAGCGTTTTCAAAAGCACAAATTTTATCAATAAATTCTTGAACATTTGGATTGGAATACCTTGAATAGATATTTCCTTCTTTTTCATCAGCAAATAAAGCTCTCATTTCTTCCGCATCATCAAAAGAATAGCTACTAGTCATATAAATAGGAGCAGAATGTTCTTTAAATTGTGATCGTTCGGTTTGTAAACGAATCGCTTTTGTTTCTTCTCTCATTTAAATGTAATTTATTTCGTATAATATTTGAATATTTTCCTTCAGTGAAGCTGAAACAGAACAATATTTTTCCAATGTTAAACCGATTGCTCTATCTAATTTTTCTTGAGGAACCTCTTTATTAATATTAAAAATTAATTTTATTTCTTCAAAAATTGCTGGAATACCACTCGCTCTTTTAGATTCTATTTTTATTGAAAAATGAATAGGTTCAATTTTCTGTTTTTTTAAAATGAGTAAAATATCAATGGATGCACACCCTGCTAAAGAACCTGCTAAAAGTTCCATGGGACGCAAACCTTTATTTTTACCTCCTATTGATGGACTTGCATCTATACCGCATATAACCCCATCATCGTTTTTTAATTCAAAAACAAATGGGGCGTCAATTCGACTTAATTCTAAACTCATATTTTTAATCAATTAATATTGAAAATGATAATCCATAGTTGAAAAGCAGAAAGTTTAAATAATGTTTGAAATTATTTAATTGTTCGTTTATCAAATATCCCAAACAAATAGGCTCCAATTATCGACCCTAAAAAAAGTGCAATCCCTATTTTCACATGCATTCCCATCAATATATATAAGGGAGCAGAGCACGCACCAGTTAAGCCCCAACCAATACCAAATAATAAACCTCCAATTATATTTCCTTTCCAATTCAATTTTTTAGGTTGAACTTCAATTGGATTTCCATGAATTGATTTTAGTTTAAATTTTTTAATGATAATTAAACTAAGAGCTGCGGTTCCAATCGCCGTAAAAAGTACTCCATACATGTGAAAAGATTCAAAATGAAACATTTGTTGAATTCGAAACCATGAAAAAGCTTGTGTTGCAATTAATAAACATCCAAAAGCGAATCCTAAAATTAATGTAATAATAAACTTCATATTAAATAACTTAAAAAATAAAAGGAATAATACCATAACTCACAATCATTCCTCCTATAAAAAAAGAAACCGTTGCTACAATTGAACTTTTTGAAAATTGAGAAACCCCCATAATACAATGACCTGAAGTACACCCATTTGCATATCTTGTTCCAAATCCAATTAAAATTCCTCCAATAAAAAAGTATAAAATATTTGTTGGGGTATAAATTGTTTTTGAAATTTTACCATAAATTGTATTAGCTTCTTCCGATGTAATTGTCTCAAAATCTCCCCAAAAAGGAGTAAGAAATCCTGCTAAAATTAAACCATAAGCAAAGTGAAGTTGCCATTTATCTGGTTCACTATTGTATTTAAAATAAGGAATTGATTTGAAAATTTTTGAACCTATATATCGATAACTTGAAGAAATTCCAAATTGCTTTTCACGAAGGATAAGTAACAATGGAACAATCAAGCCAATTAATGGACCTGCGATATACCAAGCAAGGGGATTTTTCATGTTTTTTTTATACGTTTTATAGTTTTTTAAAGCGACAATGATAATCTTTTTTTTTGAAAAATAATTATCAAAATTTCTTGAAAATGATATTTTTAAACTTTAAAAAGAGAAATCTTAATTTTAATTAGCTTATCTAACAAATTCAAAATTCATTCTAAAACTTACGTTTTCAATCATTTTTATACTATTTCATTAATTAAATCTTCCTTTATTTGTTTTGAATTAACTATTTCATTTTCATTTAAAAATGGTTCTGGAAGTACCGCAAAAAATAATTTTTCTAAATCATTGAAATTATTTTTACTTAAATCACTAAATTTTACATATCCCGTTTGATAATTATATCCTTTGCTTTGAAAAATTTCATCTATTTGAGCAAATGGAATTGTTTTTAAAGCATCCACATCCGAAGATGCCAAATATATTTTTAAATAGAAATCTTCTGTAAATTCAGTATTGGATTCTTTGTCCGATTTTCTGTATTCATATTGATAATCAAATTGTAGCGCTGAAATATCCGAAAGTACGGCGCTTGCTGTAGGAAAACTTCCAGCCCCTTTGCCTAGAAATAATTGTCTGTCTGAAAAAGAAGCTTCAACAATTACGGCATTAAATTCATTATCTACTTGATATGCAACATGTTCTTTTTTAATAAAATGAGGGGCTACAAATCCTATAATTTTATCTCCTATTTTTTCAGCTCTTGCGAATAATTTAATGCGATAATCTTTTTCAGAAGCATATTTTACATCTTGATTTTTTATTTGGCGAATACCATAATTGAAAACATTTTCTGGTAAAATCGAAAGTCCAAAAGCATGTTTAATCAATAAAACTAATTTGAATTTAGAATCAAAACCATCAACGTCTAGTGTAGGATTAGCTTCTGCAAAACCTAATTCTTGCGCTTTTTGTAATGCATCTGCATAAGAAACGCCATAATTTGATTGTGTTAATATGTAATTCGTAGTTCCATTTACGATTCCTTGAACTGAAGATAGGGTATCATTATTGTAATATTCTTCAAGATTTCTTAATATAGGAATTGAACCAGCTACTGAAGCTTCGTATAAAAAAGAAACTTTATTCTGTTTAGCTAAATCAATTAATTCATCTAAATGTTCTGCAATTAATTTTTTATTAGCTGAGACAACATGTTTTCCTTTTGCTAATGCTTCACGAACGATTATTAATGCTTCGTCACTGTCATTTATTAATTCTACAACTACATTAATCTCCGAGTCGTTTAAAATTTCAGATGCCTCATAACCAAAATGTTCTGCTGCGATAATACGCTTTTTCGCTTTATTTTTCACAATAATTCGCTTAATTTTTGCATCTAATAAATTGGATTGATTCAATACTTGATATAATCCTGTACCAACACATCCAAATCCGAATAATCCTATTGTTAATTGTTTTCTCATGTTTTATTTATTTAGTACTGATTCTAGTACGCTGTTTATTAAATTGTTTTTTTATGTTTAAATATGGTTGGCGAAAACTTCTTAAAATCATTATGCAAAAAATCATTAATAATATCTTTTAATTTTTCACCTTCAACTAAGAAACCATCATGACCAAATGCAGAAGAAATTTCTGCGTATTTTGCATTTTCAATTTTATTTTTTAAAAATTTTTGTTCACTGGTTGGAAATAGATTGTCGCTGTCAATTCCAATAATTAATGTTTTCGAACGAATTTCTTGAAGAGCTTTTGAAATAGAATCTCTTTTTCTACCAACATTGTGAGCATCCATTGCTTTTGATAATACGATATAAGAATATGCATTAAATCTATCTGCTAACTTTTGTCCTTGGTATCTTTGGTATGAACTTGCTTTGAAATCATCTAATTTGTTATTGTTTTCATCTGTTTGAGTAATGGCATAACCTTGATAAGAGCGATAACTAATCATTGCGATGGCTCTAGCTATTTTCAAACCTTCTTTTGCATCATCTATATTGCCATTTCCAAAAGTTGGATCGTTGTAAATCGCTTGTCTTTGAGCTTCATTAAAAGCAATACCATAAGCGGAATGCCGCGCATTTGTTGCAATTAAAATTAATTGTTTAATCAGACTGGGGTGTTCAATAGCCCATTCGATAGCTTGTTGCCCTCCAAGAGATGCTCCAATTAATATATCAATTGTTTCAATTTCCAAATATATTCTCAATTGCTCATGAATGCGAGACATATCCCTAGGTGTGATTAATGGAAAATTTTGAAGATATTTTTCTCCATTCTCATTGATAGAATTTGGACAAGTACTACCATAAGAAGATCCAATTACATTAGCGCAAATAATGAAATACTCATTCGGATTAAACAAACCATTTGTTCCAAATAAACCTGGCCACCAATCAAAAACATCACTGTTTCCCGTTAATGCATGACATACCCATACTACTTTTGTTTTACCTGGGATATAGTTCCCATAAGAGTGATAAGTTACAGAAACGGAATGAATAATTTCTTCAGATTCAGTTGTGAATGGTGAACCAAATGTAATCGTTTGAGGATTTGAAGTAGATTTTATTTTGATTATGTCAAAAGAATTAACTCTTTTAGATAATGTGTTTTTTGAAAACATAGCGATTTTTTATAAAATAAATTGAAATGAGAATGTCTGTAAAGACAATTCAAAAAATGAATAACAAGAAACGTTATTGATTTCTTAAGACATGCGACAGCAACAGCAAAGCATAGACGTCTTATTCAAATTATAATTTAATAAAGTCGAATAGGATAATTCTTCCAAATAAATGGATATTGAAGAATTTGCGTTAAATTGTGAATTTCTTTTCATAATACAATTAATTTATATTCTCCCGATTATTCGGGATCAGGAATTGGCACCGGTTTTCCAATTCCGACTTCACATCGGAACTTTAAGTTGGTTGCCAGAGGATCATCGAGCCTGTCTCTCACCTCTTCTGTATAAACATGTTATCTACCGTTGTAGAAATGCTGAGTACAAAGATTTGGAAATAATTTTCGATATTCCAAATTTTTTCTAAAAAAAGGTTCTAAGTATTCTTACTTATAGGATTTAGGTAGAAGTGTGTAAATACAAATTTGTTTTTTTATTCAATATGAATAATAAAAATTAACCATTTATATTTGAAATTAAGAAAGAAAGATAATAATGAAAAATTCTACTACATTCTTTTCGATATTCATTGCATTTATATTTAGTGTATTCAGCTTTAATATAAATGCAACTATTCATTTTATGAAATTTTCCGTTGAGCAAAGAGAAGATGCTGCATTTTTGGATTGGGTATCTGGAGAAGAAGGGCAGATTTCTGAATTTATTGTAGAAAAATCAATTGATGGTGTTTTTTGGTTTGAAATTTCGATAATATCTCCCCATCAAGACTCGGTAAATATTTATCATAATTCTTATATGGATACAAATTTAGCGGATGGAACTCAGTATTATCGGGTACAACTATTGACTCCTAATGGAGAGAGTATATTTTCAGAAGTTTCTTCCTTTAAATTGGAAAAAGATGTTTATATCAAACCTGAATTGTTTCCAAATCCATCGAGTGGGATATTTATTTTGAAATATACTTTTCTTTCAAAAAACAAACCGGAATTTAATTTAGTTACCAGTAGAGGAAGAGTTGTAGATTTAGAGCCTGTTAATACGGTTGGCATGTACACGTTTGATATTTCTGAATTGTATGCAGGAGTTTATTTCTTACAAATAATTGAAGGAGACAAGGTTACAAGAGTTAAGATTTCAAAAAAGTAATATAGTATAGAAAACCGCTACTTCAAATTTCAGTGTAGTGCCTGAAATTGGTTTTCATTTTTAGTTTAGTTTAGTTTAGTTAGGTAAAAAAGCTGTCTTGTGGCAGCTTTTTTGAGTTTAGACAAGTTAGACCTGTAAACATGTTTGTAAATAACACATCTGCTTTATTGATGGTTTGAAATGAAATCTTATTTTTGTAATCCATAATATTTTTTCAATTATACAAACGAAAATTAAAATAAATGAAAGCATTATATTTTAAAGAAATAAGAAGTTTTTTAAGTTCAATAATTGGCTACGTTTTTATTCTGATTTATTTGATTGCCTCAGGTTTATTTCATTGGGTAATCTCTGAAGATACAAATTTATTACAAGGAACAGAGGCTGATATGATCCCTTTTTTTAATTTATCCCCTTTTATATTTTTAATTTTGATACCTGCTATTACAATGAGATCAATAGCTGAAGAAAGAAGAACAGGTACAATCGAATTATTATTTACACGCCCTATTTCTGATTTGCAAATTCTTTTAGCTAAATATTTTGCAGGAGTTACTTTATTAGTAATTGCTATTATTCCAACATTAGTTTATTACATTTCAATTTATAATTTAGGTAAACCTGTTGGTATCATTGATAGCGGAGCGACATTTACATCTTATGTTGGTTTAATTTTATTAGGTGCAACATTCATTGCTATTGGTTTATTTGCTTCTTCAATCACAAGTAGTCAAATTGTTGCATTTATTGTTGGAATGTTTTTATGTTGGTTGTTTTATGATGGATTAAGTTTGATGGGATCATTTAATTTAATGGGAAGTTTTGATTCCGTAATTCAATATTGTGGAATGACTTTACACTACGATTCAATAAAACGAGGCGTAATTGACACGTCAGATATTGTATATTTTGTTTCAGTGATTGGATTATTCATCTTTGCAGCTTTAACAGTAATAAAAAGTCTTAAAAAGTAATATAAAATGGCAAATAAAAATATTTTTAAAGGATTTTACAATTGGACTTTTTTGCTAATTGTAATTATTGGAATCATCATTTTAAATATAATAAGCTCTTATCTTAATCAAAGATGGGACATGACAGAAGACGATCGTTTTTCATTAGCTGAAGGGACAGAGTTGTTTTTACAAAACGACAAGCTAATAACAGATAGAATTATCATCAAAATATATCTAGCTGGTAATTTACCTTCTGAATTAAAATTATTTAAAAATGCTCTTGAGGATAAATTAAAGGAATTTAAACAAATAGCAGGAAAAAAAATTGAATATCAATTTATTAATCCATCAATTGGAACAGAACAAGAACAAAAGGAAATTGGTGATGCTATTTTCGATAAAGGAAATGGAATTATTCCAATGAATGTTGTTTATATGAAAGATGGTGCTCAAAATCAACTTTTAGTCTGGCCAGGCGCTGAAATTGATTATAAAGGCTATACCGTAAAAAGAGTTCAACTATTACCTGGGACAGCATCTGGAAATCCTTTTCAATTGAATGATCCTCAATTCAATCAAATGGTTCAGAACTCAATTAATAATTTGGAATATATGCTAATTAGCACTATAAAAAGAGCTATTACAGAAAAAAGACCTCGAATTGGATTTTTACAAGGTCATGGCGAATTGACGTTTCAACAAACCCAAAGGGCTAGAGCGTTAATTTCTCCTAACTATTCAATTAAAGATGTTAATTTAGATGGGTCAATTAGTGCATTAGAAGGTGTTGACGGTTTAATTATTGCTAGACCAAGATCTGAATTTTCAGATAAAGATCTTTATTTGATTGATCAATTTGTCTTAAATGGAGGTCGATTGATGTGTTTTATGGATGCTTTATCTTTAAATGAAGACACTTTAGATGCGAAAGGAACTGTTCATACAATTAGAAATAATACGCGGTTAGATAAAATGCTATTTGACTATGGGTTAAAATTAAATGATAACTTAGTAATTGATGTAAATTGTGCTCCTAAACCCGTTCCTCTAGCAAAAGTATCTCTAATTCCTTGGTTTTTTCATGTATTAGCAACGCCCTCTTCTCATCCGATTGCAAGAAATTTAGAGCCTGTATCTTTGAAATATGTCAATGAAATTCAATTTGTAGGAAATAATCCTAAAAATAGATTAACTCCTGTATTAACTTCTTCAACAAATGCTTCTAAAACAGGTATGGCTCCAATGGTTAGTTTAGGTTTAGCTTTAAATTATGGGGAACATCCTCAACTAGTAGCAAATCCTAAAGATGAAGCGAATAAATTATGTTTGGCAGGATTGTCCGAAGGTTATTATGAATCTCATTTTAAAAATAGAATTGTTGAAGAATTTGCCAAAAATCCAGATTCAAAATACAAAGAAAAAAGTATAAAAGAGGGAAAAATTCTTTTGGTTGGCAATGGTCGTTTTCTTCAAAATGATTATGATTCGATGAAGAATGTGGTTGGTGATGCTTTTATGTATCGACCTTCAAAAATAAATAACTTACGATATGACGCTAAATTAGCTGAACTAGGGATTCCTCTATATTACGGAAATCAAGAGTTTATTCAAAACATGGTCGATTATATGATGGGAGATAATACAGTTTTAGATATTAGAAGTCGTCAAATTGATATTCATGAAATTGATAATGAAAAAGTAAAAGCTTTTGCAGGATATTATAAAATAATAAATTTAATTGTACCTTGTTTGACAGTTGTAATTTTAGGTTTTATTATTTATTATTTTAGAAAAAGAAAATTTACAAACATAAAATAAAGAATTAAATATTTACAATTCAACACTTTACACAAACAGTTAAAATGAAAAAAACACTCGTATTATTAATTTCTACCACAGTCTTGATATTTTTAGGCTATTTTGCTTATAACTTAATTAATCAAAATGGTTCAATTGAAACAGAGTTAATTACTTTCAATATCGAAAATATAAATACCGTTGATAAAGTTAAAATCACGGACTCAATGGGTAATAAATTTACGCTAATCAAAAATGGTAAAATTTGGACGAGAGAAGATGGTGATTGTATTCAACAAGAAGCTGTTGCTTTTATTTTAGATGCATTTAAGAATATTGAATTTAAAGGATATTTACCTGAAAATTCAAGAGAAAATACCTTAAAAGATTTAGCTACAAGACATATAAAAATAGAAATATTTCAAAACGGTGAATGGGTAAAAACATGGTATATGGGCTCAGCGACTCAAGATCACCTTGGGCAAATTATGTTGTTAGAATCTGACGAATTTGGAAAAAGTGATTTACCCGTTCTGATGCGAATTAAAGGTGTCTATGGAATTATTGAACCTAGATTTTATGCCGATCCTAGAAAATGGATGTGTACAAATATTTTTGCTTTAAATCCTGATGATATATTAAAAGTGGATGTGAAATATATCCATGAGCCCTTTAGAAGTTTTACTGTTGAACAAAAAAACAATAAAATCAATGTCTCACATTTGGGAAAGTCCCTTAACCAAATAGACACTTTATTTGCCTATAGATATTTGAAAAATTTTGAAAAAATCCATTTTAATATTCCCAATTATGAATTAAACAAACGTCAAGTTGATAGTGTGAAAAATAGTAAACCTTTTATTATTTTTAAATTAACTGAAAAAAATCACAAGACAACAGTCATGAAAATGTTTAAACTTAAAACGATAGAATCTAAAACAAATGATTTTGGAGTGGTCGAAAATGCTGATACAGATAAATTTTGGTGTGAATTAAATAATGGAGAACTAGTTAAGTGCCAATATTATGCGCTTAACCCAATATTAATGGGAAATATTTATTTCCCAGAATTAAATACTTTTGATCCATTATTAAAAAAATAGATTTCTTCCGAACATTCAAATAGTACCGAAGAAGCTGTCCCAAAAGGGCAGCTTTTAATTTTTTAATCAATTTGAAAGTCTAAACGAATAGGATCATACACATCAATAGCACAACTTCTCAATGAAATATTGGTTATTTAGATGTGGGAATATAAATCCAAAAATTTTGTAAAAAAATCATTAAATTCTTCTATTCAAAAAAAAAATTATACCTTTATTTTAATTTAAAACGACAATAACATTTAGGAACAACCTTTATTGACTATGAACTTTCTAATTTCACTTATTTTAACCTTGTGTTCAATATATCCGATTTATTCTCAATCAATATCAAACTTTGGTTCCCGTTCAAATGCTTTAGGAAACGCTTCTGTTACATTGGATGATGTTTGGTCTTTTTATAACAATCCTGGATCAATCGCTAAAATAAAATCTACCACATTTGGTTTGGCATATCAAAACAAATACAACTTAAAAGAAACACAGTATCAAGCATTTGTATTAGCAATACGTTTGAAAAAAAATGTATTTTCAGGGGGAGGAATCTACTACGGTAACGATGCTTTTAAATATTACAAAATTGGATTCGGATATGGCTTAAAACTTACGGATAAACTTTATGCTGGTGTTCAGTTAAATACTATTGGAATTCGCCTTCCCTCCTATTATGGATCAACTTCAAAGTTAACAGCGGAAATAGGTCTTTTAGCTGAGCTTACAGAGAAAATCTTACTTGGTTGTTCTATATACAACATTACTAATTCAAAATTAGCAAACTATCAAAACGAACGACTTTCAACGGTCATGAAAATTGGGCTTTCCTATTCCATCTCAACACATATTAATTATTTAATTGAAATAGAAAAAGATATTTACAACCCTATTCGAATTAAAAGTGGTATCGAATACCAGATAAAAAATAAATTCTTTTTAAGAACAGGTGTTACATCAAAACCAATATCAATCAATTTTGGTTTTGGTTACAAACTCAAACAATTTCAAATGGATCTTGGAAGTTCTTTTCAACAGCGAATTGGTTGGTCCACAAATTTCTCTTTGAATTACCTTTTCAATCAAAAATAACCAATGAAATTTACAATATTCATTTTGTTTTTATTAATCAATTCAATTATTCTTGCACAGGATAAAAATGAAGTTATTCAACAACGAATCGAATTTATTGCTGAACAAAATGAATCGGAGTCAATTGACCTTACTTCCGTTTTAGAAAGTTTAAATTACTATTATGAAAATCCACTGAATTTAAATCAATGTACTTTTGAAGAATTAGAAAGTTTAAATTTGCTTACTGAAATTCAAATAAATGATCTTTTATTACACCTCCAAAAAAATGGTAAATTAATTTCAATATATGAATTACAAACTTTAAAATATTGGGATTTATCAACAATCCAACTCATAATCCCGTTCATTAAAATAGATGAAAAAATAGAACAAGCACAATTAAAAATAGCGGATATTCTAAAGTATGGAAAGTCTGAATTGTACAATCGCTACCAACTTATCCCTCAACCTAAAATAGGTTATTTACAAGATACCAGTATTTCATCTTCAAACTATCAAGGAAATGCTGATCATTATTATTCACGCTATAGATTTTCATACCGAACAAATTTAAGTTTCGGTATTACAGCCGACAAAGATCCAGGAGAGCCTTTTTTTAAAGGTATAAACAAAAAAGGATTTGATTTTTATTCAGCTCATGCCTATTATCGAGGAGGAAAATATCTCAAAGCATTTATAATCGGAGATTATCATTTAGGTATTGGACAAGGTCTCGCTTTATGGACAAATTATGCTTTCGGAAAAACCGCAGATGTTGCGATGATAAAAAAATCAGCCAATTCATTCAAGCCATATACCTCAACTGATGAGAATAGATTTTTAAGGGGTTTTGCTGTTGATTTTGGATTTTCAAATTTCACATTAACGCTATTTGGCTCTTCAAAAAAAATGGATGCTACTGTTGAAAAAAAATCCATTTCAACTTATTTTTCTTCTATTCAACTAACAGGTCTTCACCGAACAACAAATGAAATTGAGCGTAAAAATGCAATTACGGAAAACATTTTAGGCAGTTGTTTAAATTATAAAATTCGAAATTTTGAAATCGATTTCAATGGAATTTATCAAAGCTATAATATTCCTTATCAGAAAAATATCCTCTCATACAATAAATTTGATTTTAGAGGAAAAGAAACAATAACACTTTCCGTAAATTACAATTGGATTTGGAAAAACCTGAATGTCTTTGGAGAAATTGCACAAGCTTCTTATTCAAAAGGAATTGCGCAAATACATGGATTGCTTCTTTCATTAAATTCGAAATTCAGCCTTTCATTTATTTATAGAAACTATGCTAAAAATTATCAAAGTTTTTACAGTAATGCGTTTGCTGATGGTTCCAAAATACAAAATGAAAGAGGGTTTTATTCCGGAATTAAAATGAAACTAAATTCTTCATGGACTATCAATTCATATTTAGACTTGTTTTCTTCTCCATGGCTAAAATATCAAGTAAATGCTCCTTCATTTGGACACGATTACTTTACTCAAATAAATTACAAACCCAATAAATTATTGGAAATTTACGCTCGATTTAGAGAACAAAATCATCAAAAAAATAGTCGAATAGAAGATGGTACAATTGCTTCTTTAGACGACAATATTCAACGAAATTACCGTTTAAATATAGTTTACAATGTTTCTGAAAATATGACATTGAAAAGTCGAATTGAATACACCTCATTAGAGGGGAAATACTCAACCATAAAATATGGAAGTTTAATGACGCAAGATGTCATTTATAAACCTAAAAAATATCCTTTTGATCTTATTTTTAGATATGCCTTATTTCAAACAGATAATTACGATACTCGGATTTATAGTTATGAAGCAAATGCGTTGAATGTGTTTTCAATTCCCGCATATTACGACAAAGGTTCAAAAGGTTATTTACTTATTAGATATACTTTCTTAAAGCATTTTGATCTTTGGATTCGTTATGGAAAAACATTTTACGTCAATCAAAATTCAATAGGAAGTGAACAAGAAAAAATAAATGGAAACAAAAAAAATGACTTAACAATCCAATTTCGAATCAAATTATAGATTCAATTCAATTAACTAAACAACACTTATACATAATAACAGTACACTTACAGCTAAAATAACTTTAAAACTATATTTTTCCTATCTAATTAAAATCCAATAGTAAACTAAATCTGTTTAGCAAACCTAAGCAACTCAAATTTTAAGTATGCGTCTGAAGAGAAATTTAATATTTCAAAACATGAAAAAACTAAGTAATTACTTTTTAATTCTGATAGCAATATTTGTTTTCAGTAAATCCGTTTATGGTACAATAGTCTATACTGATATCACAGATTCTCCTCTAAACAATGGCGGAACTTTTGATATTAATATTGACAATATTGGTGCCGTAGAATATTCATTTGATAATACTATGGGGAATCCATATATTATGTTTACGACAAACAATCATTTAGTAACAGTAAGTACAAATGAGTGGGATGTCATTCAAGGATTAGCATTAAACACACCTATCAATTCAAATACTGGTTTTTACGACCAAGGAGATGGCGGAATAAATCCTGGATGGCAACAAACATATACTTTTCCTTCTGGAATAGATCAGTATTTAGGTTGTAAATTTAATGTAGGAGCAAATACTTATTATGGATGGATTAGAGTACAATTAAATGGCACGGTACTAACATTTAAAGACTATGCCTATAATAATACTCCAAATACAGCTATCAATGCTGGTGATTATGGAAGCACGAATAACATTATTTCAAATGAAAAAGAAATTTTTTCAATCTATCCGAATCCAGCTCAAAGTAAAATTCATATACAAAATATTACAAGCAAAGACATTCAATCGATAAGTATCGTTGATTTAAATGGTAATCAATTATTTTACACTGATTATTATTTGAATGAAATTAACATTGAAAACCTCAAACAAGGAAACTATTTTCTTTTAATAAATCATTTAGACTGCCAAAACAACTTCCAATTCATCAAAGAATAAAAATGGTAACTAATTTATTCGAAAATTTTAATGATGAACATTTTAATGTGAATGAAAGAATAATTATTTTCATTCGAATAGAAGAATTGTAATTATATTTGTTCATCATTAATAATTTTAAGTTAATAAAATGAATTTCATACTTTCAAGTACAACACTTTTACGTCATTTACAAAGCATTTCAGGAGTACTTTCTACAAGTAATACTTTACCAATATTAGATAATTTCTTGTTTGAAATTGAAGATGGGCAATTGACGGTCTCTGCATCCGATTTAGAAACTACGATGAGAACAACGTTAGAAGTTGAAGCGAAAGAAGGTGGGAAAATTGCAATTCCTGCAAAATTATTGCTTGAAGTATTAAAGAATTTACCAGATCAACCTTGTACTTTCATCGTTGATATGTCCACGTTTGGAATTGAAATCGCTTATGATAATGGTAAATCAAAAATGGTTGGTTACAATGGGGAAGAATATCCCAAAACACCAAGTATTGAAAATAGTAACACGATAAAAATTTCAGGAGAAATTATTTCTAAAGCAATAAACAAAACATTATTCGCTACTGGAAATGACGATTTAAGACCAGTAATGAGTGGTGTTTTTTGTCAATTTACACCTGAAGATATTACATTTGTTGCAACAGATGCTCATAAACTCGTAAGATATAGAAGAACAGATTCTCAAGCTACAGGGAGTTCATCATTTATTCTACCCAAAAAACCTTTAAATTTATTAAAATCGAATGTTAGAGGAGATGAAGAAATTTTGATTGAATACAATGATTCAAATGTTGTATTTACATTAAACGACATCGTTTTAATTTGCCGCTTAATTGATGGGAAGTATCCTAATTATGAAGCTGTAATTCCAAAAGAAAATCCAAATGTATTAACAATTGAACGCTCACAATTTTTAAGTTCAATTAAACGAGTATCCATTTTTGCAAACAAAACAACACATCAAATTAAGTTAAAATTAATAGGCTCTGAATTATCATTATCGGCAGAAGATTTAGATTTCTCTAACGAAGCAAATGAGCGATTGACTTGTAATTATGATGGTGATGATATGGAAATTGGATTTAATTCTCGTTTTTTAATGGAAATGTTAAACAACATGGATACTTCTGAAGTTAAATTAGTTATGAGTGAACCTAGTAGAGCTGGATTATTAATCCCTGGAAATTCAGACAATGAGCATGAAGATATTCTGATGTTAGTAATGCCTGTAATGTTAAATAGATAACTTCGACTAAGCTCAATTAGTGTTTCGAATGAGCTCAGTTCATCTTTGACTTTGCTCAGCTACAACTTCAATTTGGTTTAGTTGATATTTGAATTTATTTATAGTATTACCCTATCTGATTAAAATCTGGGACTATTCCACCTATAAAAACGATCTGAATGCAAAATTCCAATCGAATTTATGTGATATATAAAACAAAAAAATACTACTTTGAAAAAAGTAGTATTTTCTAGAAATTAACTAAAACAACTATTATTTTCCAGTATTTCCTTTCAACTGGCTTCAAAACAAATATTCTTATTTCAAAGAAGAATCAGATACTCAAAAAATGAAATCTAATTATCGTTCATTATTTTATTATGGTTAATTTTTGACTAATAATATTCTCACCAGAAATAATATTTACAAAATAAAAGCCATTTACAAAATTTTCAACATTTAAAACAACATTTTGATTCCCATCTTTTACATCTTCATTCTCCTGACTATAAAGTATTTGACCTTTGGAATCTAATATATTTATCTGACTTTTAGTTGAAGAATTAAATTGAAGAATTACTTCTTTACTCGAAGGATTTGGAAAAATATTTAAAGAAATATTTTCTTCATTTATAACTAATCCAGAAGTTGCCGAAAAATTAATATTATCCAAAAATAAATTATTTCCTAAAGCAGAAACACCTTTAAATCGAACTGAAACATTCGATTGATTTGCAAAAGCATATAAATTAACAAATTCATTTCTCCACTGAGCAGTATTCGTTGGCATCGCTGGAACATATCCTGCTGTTGTTGGAGATACAGTCGCTAATGTTGCACCAGATTTATCATAAACAGTCGTCCATGTTCCGCCACAATCAGAAGATACTTCGATAATCAATTGATCATTTGTACTTGTATTTCTTTGCGCATAAGACACATCAAATGTCAAAGCTGGATAATTAACTCCTGTAAAAGAAATAGGAGCACCTATCATCATTGTTTCAATGTTGCCTACTGGAGACCCAAACCAATTGATTCCAACTCCTTGGGATGAATTGTATCCAAATGGAGCAACACCGAAATTTAAAGTATTTCCCCCATTATCAATTATCCAACTTGAAGGTATTGAACCAGATTCAAAAGTCTCTGAAGGCATTGTAACTCCTACAGAAGGATATATGTTAAAATTTAAAGTAGTTGAATTATTGGAAGATACTACATCTGTTCCAGCGTTTGGATTTGATACAATTAATGTTAACACATGACTGCCTGATGTTCCAGCTCCTACTTTAATCGTATTTATTGTTGCATATTCATAAGTTGCTAAATTCCCTGTCCAATTAAATGTTTTTTGAGTCACTCCATCCACTTTAAACGTAATTAATGCAGAAGTTAAAGTAACCGTTCCCATATTACTTAAAATTACAGTTGGTGTAACACTATCACAACCAGATAAATTTGGATTCATTGCCGTCACATTTAACATTCTTGCATCAATTCCAATACTTGAAGTAGCACATGTTGACTTTGCGGTATATTGACTAGTTGCTGAAACTGCTCCTGTATTTTTAATCGTTTTATCTGGACAAACCATAAAAACCGTTGG
Source organism: Flavobacteriia bacterium (assembly GCA_016178305.1). Taxonomy (GTDB): domain Bacteria; phylum Bacteroidota; class Bacteroidia; order Flavobacteriales_D; family Crocinitomicaceae; genus CAIUKX01. The sequence continues at coordinate 32,250 of JACOTM010000035.1, forward strand.
AAAAGCATTAATTGAATAATTCGTATTGAATTGTCCGATTTGAATTGCTGAAGGATCGATGATTGGATGCGATGTACCTGTTACCCAATTTCCTTGAGTAGAACCATCTACACCACTAATTCCATTTAAAGCATTTGTTCCAGTAGCACCATCACCTTCAATTAAATACACCATGACATCATTGGTTGTAGAACCAGAAACGTTCGTTCCTCCAGACGGTCCGTGACTTACCCATAAATTTTCTAACTCTCCTGAATTATGATAAACCCAACAAGGATTACACCAAGTTGCTGATACATCAATATAAACAGCTTTTCCTGAATTTAAATCAGAATACAAATGATGGCTCGTCCCGTTAATATCACTTAAGGTCCAATCAGGCGCAATACTTCCGTCTGCTAATTGAGCCTTGCTTTGTAGTGCAAAACAACAAACTAAGCTTGATAATAAAATAATTTTTTGTCTCATATAAAAATAATTTAATAATAGTATATCCAGATTAATCTGAACAGATCAAAGTAAATCTTTTATAAAATGAGAAATTTTTGATAGAATTTGATTTAATTGGAAGGCTAGTTGTCTAAAAAATTATATAATTAATTTAATATATAGTTTCACTGTATTATTTTAAACTTTAGTATAAACACATAAAAATCAAAAACATAATAAAATTACAATACTAAAACATTTTAATGTTTTTTTGAATTTTTTTTAGCTTAAAAATTCATTTCGTTATAATTCTAAGTCATTTTTTAAATATTAACAATATTGTTATATTATAGAAATCCTTATTGAAATATTAACTAAAATGAGATGAAAAAATTACAACATTTATTCACATAGCGTAAAGTAAATATCGAACTAGCAATTAATTAGCTTTAATATGAATTAGAAAAAATAAAAATTCACATTGTACTCCTATAAATACTACCAAGCAAAAATAAATATAAGGATTTTATAATCAGTATTTTAAACAAAACATACTAAATCGATTTTCTATTTTAATTCAATCGAAAAGATAGATTAAAACTAGAATAACATTCGGACAAAAATTTATATACATTACAATAATTCTTCAATAATTCGATCCATTGAATACCCCTCGGCTTCTGCACGGTAATTTCGAACTAAACGATGTCTTAGAATCGGTTTAGCAACAGCTTTAACATCTTCTATATCAGGAGAATATTTTCCATTTAATACTGCGTGACATTTTGCTCCAACAATTAAATATTGAGAAGCTCTTGGCCCTGCTCCCCAAGAAATAAAATCTTTTGTTATTTGAGGGGCAAAATCACTGCTAAATCTAGTCTTACCAACTAATTTCACCGCATATTCTAAAACATTATCTGGAACAGGCACTCTTCGAATTAAATCTTGGTATTGCATTATTTCTTTGCCTGAAATAACTCTTTTCAATTCTGTCTTCACATCTGAAGTCGTTGCTCTTACGATAGCCATTTCTTCATTATAAGTTGGATAATCCACCCAGATATTAAACATAAATCGATCTAATTGAGCTTCTGGTAAAGGATACGTCCCTTCTTGTTCAATTGGATTTTGAGTAGCTAAAACAAAAAATGGTGCTGGTAATTGGTAATTAACGCCACCTGTTGTCACTGATCTCTCTTGCATTGCTTCTAATAATGCTGATTGCGTTTTGGGTGGAGTTCTATTTATTTCGTCAGCTAAGACAATGTTACTAAACAAAGGTCCTTTTATAAATTTGAAATTACGATTTTCGTCTAATATTTCAGATCCAATAATATCTGATGGCATTAAATCTGGCGTAAACTGAATTCGATTAAAACTTAAGCCTAAAGATTGTGCAATGGTATTAACCAATAATGTTTTAGCTAATCCAGGAACACCAACCAATAAACAATGTCCTTTTGAAAAAATAGAAATCAATACTTGATCCACTACATCATCTTGACCAACAATTACTTTATGAATTTCATTTTTTAGTTCTTTGTAATGATTCACTAATTGATCGACTAAAGCTTTATCTGACATACTTTTTAAGATTCTTTATAAGTTGAATAAATATACAAATTTATTTTACTAACCAAGGATTTTTAAAAACACAATCCTTATATGCTTCATCTATTTTGATATAAGCATTTAATAATTTATTTTTAATCCATTTATTGATTATTTTTTGTTTTTTGTCATTTTCCGCTGCAGATCTTATTAATGCAAAATCATCGTTTAAATTCGCTTTATGAGGTGCCGTTCTTTCCATTAAACGAACGATACGAATCCCTTGTTTATGATCATAGATGTCCATGTATAAATTAGGAGTTGTAATATCTCCTTTTTCTAAAACATCTGTTAAAACATAAATTTGATGATCAACCTGATTCAAATCTTCCATATCCCATGTTTGATCTCCATTTATAGGATTTGTAATAATCCCTTTATTTTGTTTCGTCATTTCATCATTGGAATATTTCAATACAGCATTTTCCCATGTTATTTTATTTTCCTTTAATTCACGATAACATGAATCCATTTTTATTGCTGCTGCATCTAATGATTCGCTATTAAATTCGGGAGTAATTAATATATGACGACAAACATAATCATCTCCTTTTCTTTCCAATAATGTCACAATATGATAACCATAAGCTGTTTCAAATATAGGTGATATCTCTCCTATATTTAAACTAAACACTGCTGCATCAAATTGCGGAACCATCATCCCTCTAGTGGCTTTATATTTACCTCCTTGAGAAGCGCTACCAGGATCCATTGAATGAATTCTAGCTTGAGTTTCAAAACTTTTCCCTCCTAAAATTGCATTTCGTATAACATTTAATTTGTCGTAAGCTATTTTTTTGTCTTCTTCTGTAATTTCTGGATAAAAAACGATTTGCTGAAAACTTAACTTAGAATTAATAAAAGGAATACTATCACTTGGTACAGTTGCAAAATATTCTTTCACTTCTTTAGGAGTCACTGTTAACCCATCCGTTATTTTAAATTCCATTTCTTGAGCCATCAACCTTTGTTTGATAGACTCTCTAAATTCTTCTTTTATTTGAGAAGTTGATTTTCCGTAAAATTCCTCTAACTTTTGCCTACTTCCGATTTGTTGTTCCAGCATTCTTAATCTATTTTCCATTTCCCCATCTACTTGGGCATCTTGAATAACTAAACTATCAATAATAGCTTGATTGATTAATAAATTTTGATACATTAACTCTTCAAGTATAATACAATCAGAAGTTGAATCAATAGACATTTTAGCTTGAATCATTTGAGATTTTTGTGCTTCAATATCTGATTTCAATATTACATTATCTCCAATTTGAGCCACAATTTTATCAACTACATGTTCTTCTTTTTGTTGAGAAAAGCAAGTTGTGATTGTCAATACTAAAAAGCTTATTAATAATTTAAATTTCATTTTTTATGTTATTTCTTGAATCTGTTTAAATTCTTGGATAAATATTGTAAGACAAAAGTTTTTTAACAAAGATTTGAAAAGATTTATATATAATGTCTAAAACAAATAATCTTTTAACAATAAATAACGCTCTCCAATTCTATTTCGGACTTTTTAAAAATCAAAAAAACAGGTTTAAAATCACCTGTTTTTTTTTGAATTTTGTTATTTACCAATTGAATAAAGCACGGATTCATTTATTTTAATCGGATGTCTTTTCAACAATTCATCCAACCAATTTTTCTCTATGTAATTTTGATAATCTGAAGTTGCAATCCCTTTAGATTCAGAAAGTTCTTTTTGTCCTGGAGGTAACAATTCACTTATTTTAACGACATAAAACTTACCATCAAATTCATATATTTTGTTAACACCTAATAAATTCGCCTGACCTTTCAAAAATGGTGTATTTTCAATATCATATTTATTTGTTTTAACTCTTAAATTTAATTCACTGTCTTTATTAATTTTATCCAATACATGCTTTGAATTTATTGTATCAATCAATACCATTTTGTAAACTTCTTCAGCAATTGTTTTATTTGAACATTCATAAACCATTGCATTTGCTCGTTTACCCCACATATAATTCGCTCTATTTTTTTCAAAATATTCTTTTAGTCCAGTAGTGTCTTTCATTGCCTTGTTCCAAACTTTATCCGTCATAATTTCATATAGGATGATCCCGTCATGATATTCAGATAATAAAGCTTTAAACTCTGGATATTTTTTATCTAATTTCGATTCTTCGTAATTCAATATTGCTTCTTTTTCCCATTTTATAAATTGTGCTTTTACCAAAGTCGTTATATCTTCTTTTTTAACTCCTCTTTGGTTATTTTCAAGAAATTTAGCAAAGTCTTTTTGAGTAAATTTCTTTCCATCTAATACAAATAGCGTTTTATTTGTATTTAATTTCGACGCATTCCATTTTCCTGAGAAATAAAGAGTATCAATATTTTCATTGAACCATCCAATTGTTTTTGCAGATTTATCTTTGAAATGATATTCTTTTTTAAGTTTTTTGACATAAGATTCTTGTGTCTTTAATGATCGTTCATCTTTATTAACTTTACTTTGAAGTTCTTTTTTTGCAACCTCAAACGTTGGAACATCTGTCCATTCAACTCTCTTAATGATATGGAAACCATAATCTGTTTGTATAGGCTTGCTGTAATCACCATTGTTTTTCAATCCAAATGCTGCATCTTCAAAAGAAGTTACCATTCTAGTTGTAGTACCTGTTCCAAAAGCTGGTAAAATTCCCCCTTTACCATTCGAGCTTGGATCATCTGAATATTTTTTTACTAATTCTTCAAAATTTTCTCCTGCTTTTAATTTATCATATATTTCATTTGCTTTTTTAGAAGCTGATTCAATTTCATCCTGAGAAGAACCTTTCGGTACAGAAATCATAATGTGAGCTGTTTTCAGTGTTCCTCTCGCTTTTCTTTCATCTGTCACTTTAATTAAATGGTATCCAAACCTTGTTCTAATTGGCATTGAAACCGAGCCAACAGGTGTTTTATATGCGGCATCTTCAAAAGGATATACCATTTGGAATGCTGTAAAAAAACCTAAATCACCACCATTATTCACTACTGACGGATCTTCTGACCCCATTTTCCCCTTTGCAACTGTTGCAAAATCTTCTCCATTCTCAATTCGCTTTTTAATTTCCAACAATCGATTATAAACTCTTAATGTATCTGAAGGCAACGCATTTGGATCTAATCTTAACAAGATATGAGAAGCTCGAATTTCTTTTTTTGTTCGTTCATAAGCTTCCTTTACTAATTCCTGATTCATTGCAGAATCAATCAAATAAGGTGTCGCTAATTGTTTTCTATATCCTTCTAATTCTTTCTTCAATTTTGGAATTGTATCGTATCCTAAAGATTCTGCTTCGATTACTTTTAATTGAAACTTTTTAAACAATTCCATATATTCATCTAAGGATTGTTTATCGTATTTTGGATTTGGATTATTCTTCAAATAAATTTGTAAAAACTCCGATTTTGTAACTTTTTTACCCTCAATATCTAGTAATACTGGATCTTGTTGAGAAAAACTTTTCAAAACAAATAATGAACTAACTACAAATAATAAATACTTTTTCATTTTTTTAATTAAGATTTAATTATTGATCAAATATAATTGAACTTCTTTAATACGTAACTTTTACTAATTTATTTTATGCTATAATTTGGTGCTTCTCTTGAAATGGTAACATCATGCGGATGCGATTCTTTCATCCCTGCATTGGTAATTCGAACAAATTCTGAATTTTTCAATTTTTCAATTGTTCCAGCACCGCAATACCCCATTCCCGCTCTCAATCCACCAATAATTTGATACATCACTTCAATTAAATTCCCTTTGTATGGAACTCTTCCTGAAATTCCTTCAGGTACTAATTTTTTTACATCATCTTCAGCATCTTGAAAATAGCGATCTTTCGAACCCTTTTGCATTGCTTCCAACGACCCCATTCCGCGGTAAGACTTAAATTTTCTTCCTTCAAAAATAATTGTTTCACCTGGAGATTCTTCTACGCCTGCAAACATAGAACCAACCATCACTGAATCAGCACCAGCAGCTATCGCCTTTACAATATCTCCGGTATAACGAATCCCTCCATCAGCAATAACGGGAATTCCTGTACCTTCTAATTCTCTAGCCACATCATTGACAGCTGTTAATTGTGGCACACCGACACCTGCTATAATTCGAGTTGTACAAATAGAACCTGGACCTATCCCCACTTTAACAGCATCTGCTCCTGCTTCTACTAAATACTTAGCAGCTGAAGCTGTAGCAATATTTCCAACCACAACATCCAATTCAGGATATTTCACTTTAACTTCTTTTAATTTCAATACCACTCCTTGTGTATGACCATGAGCCGTATCAATTATAATTGCATCAACTCCTGCTTCAACTAAGGCATCAACTCTTTCAATTGTATCATTCGTTACACCTACTGCTGCGGCAACTCTTAATCTCCCAAAAGAATCTTTACAAGAATTAGGATGTTGTTTGACTTTAATAATATCTCTATAAGTAATTAAGCCAATTAATTTATTATTTACATCAACAACTGGTAATTTTTCAATTTTATTTTCTTGTAAAATACCTTCTGCTGTCGCTAAATCCGTTCCATCAACTGTTGTCACAATATTTCTACAAGTCATCACTTCTTGAATCGGTCGGCTCAGTTTTTTTTCAAATCGTAAATCTCGATTTGTTACAATACCTACCAAAATTCCTGAATCATTCACAATAGGAATCCCTCCGATACTGTTTTCTTTCATTAAAAAAAGTGCATCTTTTACAAATAAGCTCTCATGTAAAGTTACTGGATCTAGAATCATTCCACTTTCTGACCGCTTAACTTTCCTCACTTGCAATGCTTGTTCCGTAATTGACATATTTTTATGAATCACCCCAATTCCACCTTGTTGCGCTATTGCAATTGCTAATTTAGATTCTGTAACCGTATCCATTGCTGCTGAAACAATTGGAGTGTTCAAATAAATATTTTTAGTAAATTTTGTTTTTAATTGGACATCGCGTGGTAACACCTCAGAATAGGCTGGTACTAATAAAACATCATCATAAGTTAAACCTTCTCTTACTTGAGCAATATTTGAAAGTGACATATTGAACTTTTTTTTAATAAATTCGTGCAAATATAACATTAGTTAATGAGATTCAAAACGTATAAATGTTATGATTTTAATCTAATCGTTTAATTTTTTGTTAATTAATCAAAAAAACTTGAAGATTCTTTTAAAATTGAGTAAACTTGTCAAATGAAATAATCTAAAAAAATGAAAATATTTTATTTCAAATTAAATTGATTTTTAATTCATGATTATGAGATCTTCTTGTTTAAAAAAAATATTTTTCAGTTGCTTTTTACTTTCAAATATTATCGTAAAAGCTCAAAATAAAGACTCCATCCTAATAGACACCAATAAATTAATACAACTTTCAGGTGTAGTCGTATCCGAAAATGAATTAGAACAATTGTCTTACACAACTGTTTACGATAAAACATTAAAAAGAGGTGTATTATCTGATTATTACGGTTATTTCACTCTAGTCACATATCCTGGAGACACCTTAATTTTTTCTTTTTACGGTTATAAGAAATCTAGTTTTATCGTCCCAGACACTTTGAAAGATAATCGTTATTCAATTATCCACATGCTTCAAAAAGACACTATTAATTTACCTCAAGTGGATATTTACCCTTGGCCTTCCAGAGATGATTTTGCAAGATATTTCGTTAACATGAAACCTTACGATGATGCTTTTCGCAAAGCCCAAAAAGTTCTTTCTGGCGAAAGTCTAGCTTTTGCAGCAGCCAAACTTGACAACGATGCTTCTTTAGCTTCAGGATATGCTGCGAATCAATATTACACTAAAATATATAGTAATGGACAATTACCGGCAAATAATCTACTAAATCCTTATGCTTGGTCAAAATTTATTCAAGAGTGGAAAAAAGGAAGCCTGAAAAGAGAGTAACTTCGACTCCGCTCAGTTACCGCATTTCGACTCCGCCCAGTTACCGCATTTCGACTCCGCTCAGTTATAGAATCGATTCGTTCAGTTCCAATTTTGACTTTGATCGATTATAGTATTCAACTTCTCTGTTAGCAATGAAATTAAATTAGATAACACAAAAAATATTTTTCAACGGGATGTGCCAATGCTGAAATATTCAAATTATCAGATGCTTTTGACAAATCCATGATTGTTCCATTTTTCATCAATAAATTAATATTTTGCTTGTCTTCGTTGTATGCATTATTTGTTAAAACATCTGAATAAACAAAATACATAGCTTCCTGCTGAGTTAAATTGTATTTTTGAATCACAATTTCTTTTTCTAATTGAATTCTATCTGGAGCAAATGGCTCTTTAGCAATTTCAATTTTAAACAATTTACGATTGATGAAATGAGAAGCTAAAATTGACAAAACTTTGTCTTCATGCTGTTGCCAAACTTTGATTGCAGATAAAATATCATAGTCATCCAATTGAGCAAAGGTATCTAAAACTTCTCTCCTATTTTTAAAATCTAATGCTGTAATGTCATTTTTCAAGAAGAAAATTAATGCTGGACTTGCAAATAAACTTTCTCCTCGATGACTTAATTCTTTTGCTCTTCTCAAAATTCGAATCAACATACTATCAGCGGCAACAACTGTTTTATGTAAATAAACTTGCCAATACATCAATCGTCGAGCAACAATAAATTTCTCTACAGAATAAATCCCTTTTTCTTCAACGACCAAATTCCCGTCATGAACGTTCAACATTTCAATAATTCGCTCACTTCCTACAACTCCTTCGCTTACTCCAGTATAAAAACTATCCCGATTCAAATAATCCAGTCGATCCATATCCAACTGACTAGAAACCAATTGATGTAAAAAAGGTTTACTATGTTTGTTTTGAAATACCAACAGTGCTAAATCCAATTCTCCTCCAAATTCTTCACTTAATCGTTGAATATAAAAACTTGAGATTGCTTCGTGACTTACTTTATCAACAATATCATATTCCAAAGCATGACTATATGGTCCGTGTCCAATATCATGTAATAAAATAGCAATTAAGACCGCTCTTTCTTCATCTGCTGAAATTTCATGCCCTTTTCTACGAATAACCGATACAGCATTCATCATCAAATGCATAGCTCCCAAAACATGATGAAACCGGGTATGCAATGCTCCTGGATAAACCAAATTAGTTGTTCCTAACTGAAGAATTCTTCTTAACCTTTGAAAGAAAGGATGTTCAATAAGATCGAAAATAAACTCATCTGGAATTGAAATAAAACCGTAGATTGGATCGTTAAATATTTTCTTCTTATTATTTCTATTGAATATTGGACGCAATTGAATAATTTTAAAAACGAAATTCAAATTTAAAAAATTAAAGCGAATGCAAGCGAAAATACTTTGGGCAGATGATGAAATTGATTTATTAAAACCACATATTCTTTTTTTAGAAGCAAAGGGATATGTAGTCAATACGGTAAACAATGGTGCAGATGCTGTAGAAAAGAGTAATGAAACAAACTACGATGTCATTTTCTTAGATGAAAATATGCCTGGAATTTCTGGTTTAGATGCATTGGCACAAATCAAAGAAACAAATCCTCTTGTTCCCGTTGTAATGATTACAAAAAGTGAAGAAGAGTACATCATGGAAGAAGCAATTGGGAGTAAAATAGCTGATTACCTCATCAAACCTGTTAATCCAAATCAAATTCTTTTGACTTTAAAGAAAATTTTAGATCATTCTAAATTAGTTTCTCAAAAAACAAATTCCAATTATCAACAAGAATTTAGACAATTAGGGATGACTTTAAATAACCGATTAGATTCTTCGGAATGGAAAGAATTATTTAAAAAATTAGTTTATTGGGAACTGGAATTAGAAAAAATTGAAGATTCTGGAATGCGTGAAATATTAAACATGCAAAAAAAAGAAGCAAATGATTTATTCTGTCGTTATATAGAAAATAATTATTTAGATTGGTTAGACGGAACTGAAAAAGGTCCGCAAATGGTTCATACAATTATCAAGGACCGCGTTGCCCCTTTTATTAAACCAGATGAAAAAGTTACGCTTTTAGTGGTTGATAACTTGCGCTACGATCAATGGCAAGTATTAAAGCCAATTATTTCAAAATACTTCAATATAGACGATGACGAAATAATTTATTCTATTTTACCTACAGCAACACATTATGCTAGAAATGCTCTATTTGCAGGTTTAATGCCTTCTGAAATCCAAAAATTATTATCTAAATATTGGGTTACTGAAGAAGAAGAAGATGGAAAAAATAATTTTGAAAAAGAATTATTAGAAGCTAATTTAAAAAGGTTAGGAAAAAATGTAAAATGGTCTTATAATAAAATCACAAATTATGAAGCTGGAAAAAAATTAGCCGACCAATTTCATTTGATTAAAGACAATGATTTTAACGCTATCGTTTATAATTTCGTAGATATGCTTTCACATGCCCGCACTGACATGAAGGTAATCAAAGAATTAGCAGATGATGAAGCTGCATATCGCTCTTTAACCGTTTCTTGGTTCGAGCATTCACCTTTACAAGACATCATAAAAAAAATCGCAGATGCCAAACATAAATTGATTATCACTTCTGATCATGGAACAGTAAAAGTCAATAATCCGATTAAAATTATTGGAGAAAAAACAACCAATACCAACTTAAGATATAAAGTAGGTCGAAATTTATCTTACAAAGACAAAGAAGTTTTCACGATAAAAAATCCACAAGATGGTTTCTTACCTAAAGGAGCGATGTCTTCTGAATTTGTTTTTGCACGTGAACAAGATTTCTTTGTATATCCTAATAATTACAATCATTTTGTCAATCACTATGGCGACACATTTCAACATGGAGGTATATCATTGGAAGAACTATTAATTCCTTTTATAGTTTTATCATCAAAAAATTAATACAAAAAAAGGCGTCAACAAAGAGAAAGATCTCATTTAATCCTCTTTGTTGACGCTTAAAAACTGTTTTGATTGTATTTTTTAGAACAAAATCTATCCCTAAAATAATTTTAGCGAGATTTTTATAATTTAACACTTATAAGTAACGCAGACAATACAATTAGAATTATTCCACTTATTTCTTGTAAATGAATCATTTCGTGATAAATTATAACACCTAAAAAAACAGGTATTATATTTTCGATCATTTGTAAAACACCAATGTATTGTTTTGAAACAAATTTTGAACCATTATAAACTAAAAAATAAGCCAAGCCAGTACAGACTATTCCTAAAAAAACTATTGAAGTCCATCCTTCACTTGATAATTTTGACGGGAAAATGAATACAAAAGGTAATAAAATTGGTAATTGTAGCGCATTCTGAAAAAAAACTAATTTAATTGAACTAAAATGTGTCAAATACTTTAAATGATACGTGAAATTAATTCCTAAAAAAACAGCTGACAATAATCCATAAATACTTCCTTCGAATGTTGCGCTAGAATTTGCATTATTTGCAAAAGCAATCAATCCTCCTCCAATAATAGCAACCAAACAAGATAAATAAGTTTTCAAAAATATTTTCTCTTTAAATAACAAATAAGAAAATAACACTACAAACACAGGATGCATTCCCATCATTGTACCGGCAATTGCAACAGAACCATTTTTTATTGATAAAAAGTAAAAAACAATCGCAAATGTTAGAAAAACGGACCAATTAAGAAGATGAAACAATGAATATTGCAAAGAAATCTCTTTTTGATTCTTTGCCGAATCTTTTATAAAAAACATTAAAATCAAAGCAAAAAGAGTTGCGAAACAAGCTCTTCCAAAAGCAATAGAAGCGACATTTAAATCTGGAGCGTACCGAACAAAAAATGGAATTAAACCGAAAAGTCCAGCTCCAATTATTATTTGTACAACTCCTTTTGCATTCATGATTTTACTAAACTACTATAAAAAACTATTCATACAGCTGATTCATTCGAAATTGTCACTTCTGTTGTCACTGGATTTGGGAATACTTCAACTTTTAATGGTGTATTAACTGTTTCAATTCCACTTGTATTTATACTACCGTTTAATAAATTAAACACTGGTAAATCTATTTTTTGAATCATATCTGCGCCTTGAGTATTAAAATTATAAGCAATATAATAGCCATTTGGAGCTATTTGAGAATTTGTATTCGCAAAAAACAACCCACTTGTATTGGCAACTTCTCCGTAATGCCCATCGTAATTTACACCACTAAAAAGATAATGATCATAACCTAAACCATAGTCATACGTTCCTGGAAACATTGTTTGCATTAATTGAAATGAAGCTGCATTAATAATTTGGCCATTTCTTAAAGCAGCATAATACAAAATCAAATCATTTGTTGTTGAAACAACATCGGCCCAACCAGCATAAGTAGTTGGATTAATAATCGTCAGATCAATCCATGAGCCCATATTCCAATAACATCCCATGTGACTGTCCGATATAACATTAGCTGTTGGAATAAATGTTTGTGACATATTTAATGGTGAAAAAATTGTCTGTTGCACAAAATCTCTGTAATCCATCCCTGAAACATGATTAATTATCATCGCTAAAATAGAATAATTTGTATTTGAATAAGCCCAAGCAAATTCAGGAGGAAAAACTTCACCTTGGCTTGCTCCACAAAATATGGCATCCTCTAGAGTATGTCCTGCGGTAGGATTATTTAACACATCCATTTGACAAGTTGTATTATCTGCTGAATTTGCAATACCACTTGTATGATTCAATAAATGTCGAATTTTCACGATACCACTGCTTTGTATTGTATCGTTTACTAAAGTTGATCTTAAATACAAACTTATTGGATCTTCTATAGACAATTGCCCCATTTCTTGTAATTTCAAAATACAAGTTGCTAACATCATTTTAGTAATACTTCCTACTCGAAATTGATTTGAAGAACTTGCTAACATTTGATTTTGTCCGCTCGTGATTCCAGCGATTGAATATCCCGTTGAACCAGACCAAGACCAAAGACCGGGAACAGTTATTGACATAATTGCTCCGCTGTTTGAAAAATTTGTGGGTAAAGAATTATTCAATATTGCTTGCAACGAGTCAGCCAATTGCGATGGAGTTTGTTGTGCTTTCCCATAAATTGAAATCCAAAAGAAAATTACAATTCCAATAAATTTTAATTTTAAAAATACTTTCATAGCCGTTTATTTTCGATAAAATTAATGGAGAGAGTCTATTAAAAACAACCAAATTTATTTATATTATAATATTTCTACATAAAAAATATTTTGTTTATATCCTTTATTATTAATACTTTTAACTCACACAAATAATAATTCAAAAAAATGGACTATTTATTTTCTTTGGTACAATCATTAAGCGCAACTGAAAAAAGATATTTCACGCGATTATCCACTTTACAAACACAGAGTTCTGTTAATCAATACGCAAAATTGTTTAACAAGTTATGTAAAGTAAAAAAATACAACGAGAAAGAAATTAAGCAAGAATTTAATGCAATTCATTTTCCACAACTTAAACAAACCTTATATAAAAAAATTTTACAAGCACTTCGAATGTTTCATGCTTCCGAACATTTTGAAAACGAGCCGAACATTCATTTAACAAATTCAAAAATATTATTGTCAAAAGGTTTAGTTGACGAGGCCAAAAAAGAATTTAATCGCGCCGAAAAAAATGCTATTGCAAGTAATCTACCATTTGAAAAAGCAATGTTATTTCGTGATAAAAATTTTCAAAACACACGTATTAGCACAGCCCATGAAATTCAAGAGCGCCTTTCACAACACGATGAGTTTTGGGGTAATCATATCAAACAATTGGAAAATGAATTAAAATATGAGAAATTATTTTTAGAAGTTGAATTATTAAACAAACAATTTGAAGCTACTAGAAATAGTTTAGAAAAAAGAAATATTAGTGACTTTTTACAAAATTTTCTATTAATTAATGAAAAATCAGCTGAAACTGCATATTCTAAAATTCTGTTTCACTTCATCAAAGGGTTGGCTTATTATTTAAACAGCGACTTCAATTATTGTGAAAAATACATGCTTTTAAGTGCTGAATTATTAGAAAATAATCCATCCTATATTTCACAAAAAGAAGATATTTACATCCGTACATTAGCCAATTTGTGCCTTGTTCAGCTTTATCAAAAAAGCAGCAAATTTGAGGAATCAATTCTCCGTCTAGAAAAATTCAAACCTTCATTTCCACACATTATTGATTACAAAAACTATTTAGTATTTGTACTTCAATTAATGAAACTCAATATGCATTTAGAATACACACTTGCTGTTGAATTAATTGAAACGACCAAAGATTTTACTGAAAAAATTGAAAATCAAATTATTGAAAATCAAGAAATTTCACAAGAAAAAGTATATAGTATTTTCCAAAAAGTAACAGCTTATCTAGGGAATAATCAACGTAAAGAAGCGAAAAAATTATTGTCTGATTTCATTCAAAAAAAATCCTATGCAATGAAAGAAGATGCTTTTATTTTAGCACGCGTTTTATTGTTATTTATTCATTTTGAATCCAAAGATAATCAACTAATTGAATCAGAAATGCGTTCCATTCAACGATTTTTACACGGTCGAAACAAGCTTTATTTATTTGAAAAACAGATATTGAAATTCATTTCAAATATGCTTGATGCTACAACACTTAGTGAACGAAAAGTTATTTTTTCACAATTAAAAAATGACATGATGAGTTTAAAAAGTATGGACTTAGAAAAAAATGCTTTTATCTATTTTGATTTTTCCAATTGGATTAATTCATTTGATGAGACTGCTATTATTCAAGAAAAAACAGTCTAAAATAGAATCAATGGAGAAATCGAATTTCAATTATCATTCCCCTCCTCCACCACTCTGCCCGAAAGTAGAGAAACTTTGATCTGTTGAATAATAATATATTCTAACCTGAGCGACATCTCTTAAAAAGTCAATTTTACCTATTTCAAAACGATTTATTTTCAATCCAGTTCTAGCTTCCAAATCAAACTTCATATCAGCATAATGTTCTGGTTTGATTAATTCAATTCTTTCGTAAGTAATAATTTTTCGTGTTTCATGTTTTAATAACCAAAGATTCTCTAAGCCAAACGTTAAAAATGTAATTACTCCATTTATTAATAACATTTCAGAAACACTGACTTTATTTGACGCTAAAGAATTAACAACACTAATACCAATGATTAAAAACAAATAAGTCATTTCTTTAATTTCAATAGCATCCGTTCTATAGCGAATAATACCAAAAATGGCAAATAACCCAAGTCCCATTCCTGTATCAATATCTAATTTCTTTAGGCTAAAACATAAGAAAAAGGTAATGGTACCAATCAAATAATAGGTAAACAAATAATCTTTACGTTTGGTTTTTGGATAATATAGCAATCGAATAATGACTGTTAAAAAAAATAAATTTACACCCAACCTCAGTAATAAGGTATAAAAATCTTTTTCATTCCACCATGTAATTGTTTGATCCATAGGAAGTGCTTTTAATGCAATAATTAATGTATTATTCATATTTATTTATTTTTTGAAGTTTTAATAATTTTTCTTTAAATCTATTGTATTTTATATTCTCTTTTCCATATAATTCGATTGCTCCAATACAATATTTACTTAATCTATACGGGCGTATTTGTTTATTTTTCATTAATTTAAAAAAAGGTGAATTCCTGTTAACAATTTCTTGTTTTAGCTCCGCAATTACCAAATTATTAAATTCTTTTTTATTATCAGACCATTTAAACGTTAATTGAAAATCCAAGGTTAATCTTTCTTTTAATTCATTATTAACCAATGTAATTCTATGAAAAGAATTCCAAAGTTTTGGTGTTAAATTTATTGTTTTTGAAATATTTTTCTTTAAAAAAAATAATTGTTTTTCATCTAAAGTTGCAGGAATAGAATCAACGACAATTCTACTTTTTTTAGTCCTTCCTTTAATTTTATGTTTTATTTCTAAAAAAGTTAAATTAGATTCAACATATTTTCTAAACCGAACTTTAAATCTATCAACTCTGCCAACATGATGATCATTGTAAAATTTAAAATTAGATTCATCATAATATAAACTTTCATAAAAAGGAGTTCTTGTCCCTTCAATTTCTAAAACTTTGTAATCATTTGATATTTCATTTAAAATTGCTTTAAATTCAATAAAACTAAACGCAAATTTGGTATCAACACGGTTCATTAATTTTACTTCATCCATCTCATTCAATGAAATTGGACAAAATTCACTCAAAACTGCACTTAATTCTTTAATTAATATCATTTTACAAGTACTAAATTTATTGTACAATTAATTTACCAAAAAATACGGAGTCATCTTCTTTTTTTAGCTTAATAATATATATTCCGCTATTAAGATTAATATTTTCCAAATTAAAGGATGAATCATTACTTATAAAAGTGGCAGCATTTTCCCCAGAAATTGAAACAATATCGAGTACAACTTCAGATTTATTTTTATTTTCAAATTGAATCGTCACATTGTTTTTCATCGGATTAGGAAAGATAAAAACATTTTTTTCTGTTTCTTTTATTTCACCTAAAGACAAAGGTGAATTATATTTAATTGTCACTATATCTTTTTGCCCGGCATTAGAAATACTATTTCCTGTAACATAAACATTGTAAGAAGCGTCTATCCCTAAAGCATTTATCCCATCATTTTGCAATATTTGACCATCATAGGTTTTTGACCATATTTCTTGTCCGAGTGCATTGTATTTCCGAATAAAAAAATCAGAATTTGTTGCCGTTAAGTCCGTTTGTCCAACTACAATAATAAATCCATTACCATCAAAAAGAACTTCCGAAGGAATGTCATCTAAATTGCCAACACCATTAATTACATTACTCCAAGTCTGTACCCCAGAAGTATTAATTTCAAAAACCACTATATCCAACTGTGTTCCATTATTGACTGTACCAGTTACAACCGTATTACCTAAGTTGTCATTTGCAACAGATACCCCTCTATCATCACCTAAAGTACTGTTATATGTATTTATCCAATTTTGAATTCCAGAGGAAGCATATTGAATTGTAACAATATCATCATCATTTCCATTATCTTTTCTTCCTGTAACGGTTACATTTCCTGAATTATCTAAAAATAAATCTATTGGCCTATCGTTTCCGATTGTTCCATCATAAATTTGTTGCCATTGCTGTACACCTGATGCATTGTAACAAATTGTCACAAAATCATCATTAGAACCATTATCACTTTTTCCAGAAACAAATACTTTACCGGTTTGCTGAGCACTAATACCTATCGGAATATCAGTTCCATTTCCGTTTCCATTAAATCTTGTTGCCCATTGCTGAACTCCAGAAGAATTGTATTTTAGTGTCACATAATCTTCATTTAATAACATTGATGCATCACCATCTGAATACCCTGACACAATTACATTTCCAGTATTGTCAACAAATAAATCTACTCCCTTATCTTCTCCATTTACAAGCGTATTATTATATTGAGCAACCCACATTTGAACACCTGAAGAATTATATTTAATCGTTGTTATATCATAATCTGTTGCGTTTTCTTTTGAATAACCTGTTACATATATATTTCCTGTTTGATCTACTTTAATACCTGTAGCTTCATCACTATTGTTATCACTTCCATTGTAAGTCCTTGTCCATAAAGTATCCCCCAGAGCATTGATTTTTACAACTAACATATCTTTTTCTGTTGAAGCATTATAAGTATATCCTGCTAAATAAGTATAACTACCTGTTGGATCAACATAAATTGCATTTACATTATCTGTATTATCACCCTGACCATTATAATATTTAGCCCAAGATAAAGTCCCTGAATTTGAATATTTTAATACCAATGCATTTTTTTGTTGATTTTGAATTTCTGAAAATCCTAAAATATAAATTGAATTACTCGCATCTTGAATGATTGCAAGAGAATTCTCATTTAAATTTGATGTCCCTTGAAAAGTCTGACTCCAAACTAAAGTCCCAGCAGTATTATATGCTATTGTATAAATATCAAAATTATCAATCAAAGGATTATTGTTTCCATCAGATCTTCCAGTAACAATGATATTATTACTGTTCGCATCGAATAAAATGGATGAAGCTTCATCTGTCAAATCTCCAACTCCATTAAATGTTTTCACCCATTGCTGTATTCCAAAATTATTATACTTAATAGTACAATAATCATAATTTGTTGTAGCACTTGGATCGTTATCTGTTTTCCCTGTCACATACACATTACCACTCCCATCAATGGTTAAAGCTGAAGCTTTATCATTACCTCCAACACCTTGATACACAACTCCACCAATCCATTGTTCTACTCCATTGGAATTGTATTTCATGGTTAAATAATCATCATCAGTTCCATTGTTGGTACGCCCTGTCACATAAACATTATCTACATTATCCAATTTTAGTTGAATAGGTCTATCATCCATACCTGAATCTAATGTTTTATTCCATAATACAGTTCCATTTGCATCATATTTAATCGTAACAAAATCATCATCTGATCCATTATTACTTCGTCCTGAAATGATAGAATTTCCGTTACTATCACAAGAAATTGAAATTGAACGATCAGTCGAATTTCCTAAACCATTATAAAACTTAACCCATTGTTGAGTTCCAGAAGAATTATATTTAATTGTAACATAATCATCATTTGAAACAGAACTTGTACTAACATTTGTTTGTCCAGTAACATATATATTTCCAGAATTATCCAGTGCTATTGAGTTTCCTTGATCATTATTATTCGAACCGTTATTATAAGAAGACATCCAAATAAGAGCTCCATTTGAATCATATTTTATCGTAACAATATCATCTCCATTATTCGAATCTCTAGAATACCCCGTAACAAAAACATTTCCTACCCCATCAGCAACAATAGAAAGTATTTCATCATCTTTACTTCCCAATCCATTAAAAGTCTTTGTCCAAAGTGTATCTCCTAAAGCATTGATTTTTACTAATAAATAATCTTTTTTACTTCCATTTTTTACGGTATAGCCCGCTAAAAAAATATTGGTATTATTATCTTTTGCAGAACAATTGTATTTATCTGAATAATCCCCTAAACCATTGTATCGATTTAGCCATTGTTGAGTAGGTTGTTGACTCCATAAAGAATTGAAAAAGCAAAAAGTGGTAATTAAAAAGATAATTTTATATTTCATAGTATATAAGTTTGATATAATAACGTTTTATATTAACAATGGGTTGGACTAAATATACATTAAAATAAATAATCAAGAGCATATTTCTCTTATAATCGCTAATTATTTTATATTAACAAATAATGTAAAATTTTCTAAATGACGGACAATCTACATTTAATTAATTGCAAATGAAATAACTACACAAACAAAGACCCGAGTTAGAAATAAAAAATTATATTTGTTTACATATTTACTGATTTTATGAAAAAAATATTTATTTTATTTTTTGCTATCGTTTGGATAAATAATTTGAATGCAAATAATAATATAATTCAAGCTGATTCAACATTAAAGCTCTTTTTTAGAAGCAAAAATAAAATAATCCGAATCAAAAAATTAAATGATGAATTAGAACATTGCTGGAGAATCGGATTATACGAGCGTGGATTAATATTAGCTGATTATACAATCCATTTCGCAAGTGAATATCACAATGAAATTGAATTAGCAAAAGCTCATTTAAACAAAGGTATTATTTATGATTTTATAGGTGAATATGCAAAATCTCTCCATCACTATTTTGAAGCTTTAAAAATACAAAATAATGAAAAAGACCAATTGGGTTTATCTCAAACGTATAACAATATTGGATTAATATATTCAAATCAAGGTGATTTTCAAAAAGCTGAATATTATCATGTGAAATCTCTAAAAATTTGTCGATCAATAAAAAATGAGAGTGGAATTTCCATCGCAATAAATAATTTAGGCATTGTTTATATGAATCAACACAAATATGATTTAGCATTAAAAAGCTATTTATTTTCTGTGAATTATGATAAAAAAAGCAAAAATGAAATAGGAATGGCTGATTCCTATTCTAATGTGGGAATCATCTATATGAAAATGAAAAAATTTCAAGAATCTGAAAAATATTTTTTAATGGCCATTCGAATTAGGAAGAAATTAAAAGACATCAATGGTATTGGTAATTCATATAATAATTTAGGGTCATTATATGTAAAGAAAGAAAAATACGATTTAGCAAAAAATAACTTCTACAAAGCAATCGGAATCGGAAAGAAAATTGGCGCAAAAATATTATTAGAATATGCATACGAAAACTTAAGTGATATTGGAGAAAAAACTGATGATTATAAGTCTGCTTTTATGTGCTACCAGAAATACAATGCTTATCATGATAGTATCATAAATGAAGATGTTTTAAAAAGTCAAACCAAAGATGAATTACAATATATCTTTGATTTAAAAACAGCCAAAGAATTACATAAACACAATGCCATGCAAATGACTAAAGAAAATAAAATTCAACGCCAAAAATTTATTATTATATCGAGTATTACATTGATAATAATTACATTTTCTTTAACTTTTATTCTGATTCGAAAATATCGATTTGAAAAAAATCAGAATTTAATAATTGAAGAACAAAAAGCTTTAGTCGAGTTAAAAAATCAAGAAATTCTATCTTCTATAAATTATGCAAAAAGAATACAAACAGCAATCCTTCCTCCTGAAAAACTTGTAAAAAATTATTTAATTAACTCTTTTATTTTATATATACCCAAAGATATTGTTGCTGGTGATTTTTATTGGATAGAACCTAGAGGGGAATCAATCATTTTTGCAGTTGCAGATTGCACCGGACACGGTGTTCCAGGAGCTATGATGAGTGTTGTTTGCCACAATGCATTAAATCGTTCTGTGAGAGAATTTGGATTAACCGTACCTGGGGAAATCTTAGATCAAACACGAAAAATAATTATCGAAGAATTTGAAAAAAGTGAAGATGATGTGTATGATGGTATGGATATTTCTCTTTGCAATTTAAATTTTTCAACCAATAAATTACAATGGTCTGGCGCAAACAATCCGCTATGGTATATCAAAAAAGATACTTCTGAGATTCTAGAAATAAAGGCAAATAAACAGCCAATTGGTAAATATGACCATTATAATCAATTTGTAACTCATGAAATACAGCTTCAAACAGGTGATTCTGTCTATTTATTCACTGATGGATTAGCAGATCAATTTGGGGGACCGTTAAATAAAAAATTTAAAACAAAAAAAATGAAAGAATTAATTTTATCTCTCGGAAAGACTCCAATGCAAGAACAAAGGATTAAATTTTTAAATGCTTTCGAAAACTGGAAAAATGAGCATGATCAAATTGATGATGTTTGCATTATTGGACTTCAAATATAATGAAATTCAAATTTTTCGTTTTTCGTTTTTCGCTTCTATTTTTTTACGAATAAATTTAAAAGAATAATGGGTTAAAAAACTTGTTCCAGCTCCCAACAAAGCACCTGCCAAAACATCTGTTGGGTAATGAACTCCCAAATACATTCTAGAATAACCAACACTTGAAGCATAGATAAAAGCGGGCGCAATAATATACCATTTAGGATATTGCAAACTGACCATTGTTGCTGTAGCAAATGCCATTGACGTATGTCCTGAAGGGAAAGATTTTGATCCTGCAACCGAATGTTTATGAATATCATCCGGATAAGTGATGAATGGTCGTGTTCTGTTAAATGATTCTTTCAATACACTTGTAAAAATCCCATTTACAATTTGATTTGAAAATGACTCATAACTGTTCCACATCAATTCTGTTTTTTTTTGAATTTTACCATCAACAAACATTCCTATTGGAATTCCAAATGCAACATAAGAATCTGAATTTGAGAAACCCCGCATAATTCCTCCACCAAAAGAATTGTATTGATTATTTATTTTTTTAAGAATTGTAAAATCTAAATTTTGAGCATTCACTTTAGAATGTAAAGCAACGATAATACAAATAACAATGAAAAATCTAAATCTAATTGAGTTCATCATATTGCGGTAAATTTTCTAAATAAATTAACTGATTATTTGCTCTATCAATTTTACAAAACACATGATGAATTCCGTTTGTCATCATTAAATAATCAACTGAAAGTTTAAAATTATATTGTGCTATTTGATGAAATATTTTTTCATTTAAAGCAACATCAACAGACTTACATTCAACAAGTAAAACAGGATTATTATTCTTGCTGAACACCACTATATCGCACCGTCTAGAAAGCTTATTAATTTTTAGTGAATATTCAGAAGCTATTAATCCTAAAGGCACTCTTAAGTGATTCACTAAATAATGAATCACATGTTGGCGCACCCATTCTTCTGGAGATAATAACAATGTTTTTTTTCGCGCAATACACCAAACGAAAATTAAGTCTCCTTTCTTTGAAAGTTTTAAATTTGCTTTTGGTAAAGAAAGTGCATGCATGTACCAGAATTATAACATTAACAATTCAATATTTTTATATTTTATATCGAATACTTTTCCTAATACTTCACTTGTTAAAACACCTTTGTATATATAAACTCCACTTCTAAAACCAGAATCTTTAATTATCAATTCTTTGCATCCACCTTTTTCTCCCATTTCAAGTAAAATTGGAGAAAAAATATTTGACAACGCAAAAGATGCAGTTCGGGAAACACGAGACGCAATATTAGGGACACAATAATGAATTACGCCATGCTTTACAAAAGTCGGGTCATTGTGGTTCGTAACTTGTGATGTTTCAAAACAACCACCTTGATCAATACTAATATCAACAATAACAGAGCCTGATTTCATATTTTCAACCATTTCTTCTGTAACAACGCAAGGAGTTCGTCCGAGTGGAGCCCGTAAAGCACCAACGACTACATCCGCTCTCATCAAGGCTTTAGCTAAAACTTTAGGCTGAATAACAGAAGTATGAATTCTTCTTCCTAAATCATTTTGTAAACGTCTTAATTTAGAAAGTGAATTATCAAAAACCTTAACCGTTGCTCCTAAACCTAACGCAGCTCTGACAGCATATTCACCAGCCGTACCTGCACCTATAACAACAACTTCAGTCGGTTGAACACCAGCAATACCACCTAACATAATGCCTTTTCCTGAGTTATAAGATGACAATAATTCTCCAGCAATTAAAATAGAAGTTGTTCCTGCAATCTCACCCATTGACCGAACAATAGGAAATGCACCTTCATCATCACGAATATAATCCCAAGCAATTGCAGTTATTTTTTTCTGCATTAATTTTTGTAGCGTAATCTTTGGTTGAACAGATATTTGTAATGCCGAAATTAAAGTCTGATTTCCTTTCATCATTTCAATTTCATCTTCAGCAGGTGGCGAAACTTTAAAAATAATGTCGCAAGCAAAAATTTCTTTTCGATCATAGCATATTTCAGCTCCAGCTTCACTGTAATCATTATCAGAAAAATTAGCCATTTCTCCTGATTTTGACTCTATTTTAACACGATGGCCATTTGAAACCAATAATGAAACAGCTTCAGGAACTAAAGCAACCCTTTTTTCTTGAAAAGAATTTTCTTTAGGAATACCAATATACAATTGCCCTTTTTTTCGGGAAATTTCTAACATTTCCTCTTTTGGAAGCAAACTTCCTTGTTGCATTAAATGTTTTAAAATATTAGGATCTGTTTTCATAGTTCAAAGCTTATTGTTCGACGATTATCTTCTGTTGTGCGAATATACACCCAAATTGTGTTTTCTGGTAATAGATTTTGAATTTTTTCTGGCCATTCAATAAAACAGTAGCATCCACTGTATAACATTTCCTCAATTCCAATATCAAAAGCTTCTATTTCAGAATTTAAACGATATAAATCAAAATGATAAATTTTACCATAAGCAGGACTATCATAAACATTTACAATCGAATAAGTTGGAGACCCTTCAATATCTTCAACACCTATCGCTTTTAAAATTGCAGTAATAAAAGTCGTTTTTCCTGCTCCCATTTGCCCATCAAAAGCAATCACTTTCCGATGATTTAATTCATTAAAAAACTGAATAGCCTTCTCTGGTAATTCATTTAAATTATTAATTTCTAATTCCAATGCAGATTATATTGAATTTGAAACTCAAAAATATAAAAAATAATGGTAAATTATGTCAAAAAAAATCATGAAATCTAGATATTGCCTAATAAAAATGAAAGTCGTAAATTTGTATCCGTTCGAAATAATTTGAATGTTTCTAAATGATTTTTTAAGAATGAATAAATCAAGATCGATTGAGTTAATGGCTCCAGCAGGTTCTTACGAGGCATTAATGGCAGCTATAAATGCAGGATGCAATTCTGTTTATTTTGGAGTAGAGCAACTAAATATGCGTTCTCGTTCTTCGAATAATTTTACGATTGAAGATTTAAAGAAAATTGCTGAATTAGGAAAGGAGCATAATATTAAAACGTATTTGACAATGAATACGGTTTTATACGATCACGATATCAATTTAATGAAACGTATCATTGATGCAGCGAAAGAAAGTGGTATTACTGCTGTAATCGCAGCTGATCATGCAGTGATGAATTATGCTAAAAAAGTTGGGGTTGAAATTCACGTTTCAACACAAGCGAATATTTCAAACATAGATACAGTAGAATTTTACGCAAACTATGCAGACGTCGTTGTTCTTGCAAGAGAATTAAGTTTAAAGCAAGTTGGTGAGATCAGTAGAGAAATTAAACGGAGAGAAATTACAGGACCTTCAGGGAAGTTAATCGAAGTGGAGATTTTTGCACACGGAGCATTATGTATGGCTGTTTCAGGGAAATGTTACTTGAGTTTACATTCTCATTTTGCTTCAGCTAACAGAGGTGCTTGTATTCAGAACTGTAGAAGAACGTATGTTGTAAAAGACGAAGAAGGAATTGAATTTGAAATTGATAACGAATACATCATGTCTGCTAAAGATTTGTGTACGATTGATTTCATTGATAAAATCATTGACGCTGGTGTGACGGTTCTAAAAATTGAAGGACGTGGTCGTTCAGCAGATTATGTGCATGTTGTTACTACTTGTTATAACGAAGCAATCGAAGCTTATTTAGAAGGAATTTATAACCAAAAAAAAGTGGATGTTTGGAAAGAACGATTAGCAACTGTATTTAACCGTGGATTTTGGGATGGATATTATCTTGGAAAGAAAATGGGTGAATGGTCTGATGAATACGGTTCAAAAGCAACGAAACAAAAAACATACATCGGTCGTGGTTTAAAATATTTTGAAAAAGCACAAGTAGGTGAATTTCAATTAGATTCCCATTCATTAAAAGTAGGCGATGAGGTGATGATTACTGGACCAACAACTGGTTACGTTGAGACAATTATTTCTGAAATTAGAGTTGATAATCAAGTAACAGAAGCTGTTAAAAAAGGTGATATTTTCTCATTTCCGATCGATATCAAAATTCGACCTTCAGATAAATTATACAAATTACACGAGCCAATCAAATGATTCGAATCATTCAACAAAGAGACAAGTGTATTGGCTGTAATGCCTGTGTAGAAGCAGCAGATTACCGTTGGAGAATTTCACGTAAAGACGGAAAATGCACATTAGTTGGAGGAAAAGAAAAACGAGGTTTTTACAGTGTTTTAGTAGATGATCATGAATTAGAAGATAATATCATGGCCAAAGTAAATTGCCCTGTAAATATTATTCAAATCATTGAATTGTAGATATGTGATTTATCACATATCAAATATGATATATCATATATCACATATCAAAAATAATGATAATACATCTAAATATAAAAGTAGGTTTGTTAAATAATTGAAAAAGAACCAATTTAGGATAAAATGGAATATTTTTCAAAAAATAAATTTGGAAGTTCAATTTTAATTCACATATCTTTGTGTCAACAAAAAAATAATAGAAAAGTGAATTTTACACAATTACATCATCATCATTTTCATACGAGCATTCAAGCGAGCAGGAAATGATATGTGTATAATCTAAAATATTTCGAAACCCGTTTGAGTAAGTCAGACGGGTTTTTTGTTTTAAATATTTCCCCTTTCGATTTACTCAAACCTAAAAACAAACAAAATGAGTAAATTAAAAATTGCAATCCAAAAAAGCGGAAGATTAAGTGAGAAATCACTTGAATTATTAAAAGAATGTGGAATCAATATTTCGAGTAGTGACCGTAAACTTAAATCGTTAGCAAATAATTTCCCTATTGAAGTATTATTCTTAAGAGACGATGATATTCCTCAATATGTGGAACAAGGAGTCGCAGATATTGGAATCTTAGGAGAAAATGAAGTAGTTGAAAAAGGAAGAAATGTTGCATTAACAGATCGATTAGGATTTGCTAGCTGCAGATTGTCCTTAGCAATTCCGAAAGAAGAAGAATATCAAGGTGTAAAATATTTCCAAGCGAAAAAGATAGCAACTAGTTACCCAAAGATGTTACAAAAATATTTCGATGAAAAAGAAATTCAAGTTGAAATTGAAGAAATAGGAGGAAGTGTAGAGATTGCCCCAGGAATTGGATTGTCAGATGGTATTTTCGACATCGTAAGCAGTGGAAGTACATTGGTGTTGAATGGTTTGAAAGAAGTAGAATTGGTCATGAAAAGTGAAGCTGTTTTGATTTCAAATAAATCGTTGACGGAAGAAAAACAGCAATTGTTAGATAAATTATTATTCAGAATAAAAGCCGTTAAAAATTCATCTGAAAACAAATACATATTATTGAATGCACCAATCAATAAAGTGGATGAAATTTCAAAAATATTACCCGGAATGAAAAGTCCAACAGTATTACCATTATCAGAAGAAGGATGGTGCAGCATTCATTCAGTAATAAAAGAAGATCAATTCTGGGAGGTAATAGATCTACTAAAAGAAATCGGAGCCGAAGGCATATTAGTAATCCCAATCGAAAAAATGGTAGGTTAGGGACGAATTGCAATTCGTCCCCACTGTAGCCATTTTCCAAAACATAAAAAAATGAAAACAAAAACAAACCCAAATAAAACCGATTGGTCAGAATTAACAAAAAGACCAACAAAATCAATTGAATCATTAGATACAATTGTGAAGCAAGTATTCGCAGAGATTCAATCAAAAGGAGATGAAGCGATCCAAAAATACACGCATTTCTTTGATCGAGTGGACGTAGAAGAGTTCATCGTGAAAAGTGCTATAATCGCTGAAGCCAAAAATACTATTTCAGAAAAGTTAAAAGAAGCAATTTGTTTGGCGAAAGACAATATTGAGCAATTTCACCTTTCTCAGAAAGAAGAGAAAAAAGTTATAGAGACAGTTCCAGGAGTTCAATGTTGGAGAGAAGCAAGAGCAATTGAGAAAGTTGGAATTTATATCCCAGGAGGTTCAGCACCTTTGTTTTCAACTGTATTAATGTTGGGTGTTCCAGCTAAAATAGCAGGTTGTAAAGAGATTGTTTTATGTACACCACCAGATAAAAATGGTAATATAAACCCCGCAATATTATTTGCAGCTGAATTAGTAGGAGTAACGAAAGTAGTTGCAGCAGGCGGAATTCAAGCGATAGGAGGCTTAACATTTGGAACACAATCAATTCCAAAGGTAGATAAGATTTTGGGACCAGGAAATCAGTTTGTAACAGCAGCAAAACAAATGGCACAAAGTTATGGAGTAGCGATTGATATGCCTGCAGGACCAAGTGAAGTGCTTGTGATTACAGATGAATCATGCATACCGGCTTATGTTGCAGCTGATTTATTGTCTCAAGCAGAACACGGTCCAGATAGTCAAGTTATTTTACTTTCAACAAATGAAGAGGTTGTGAATCAAATCATAGCGCAAGTAGAAGTTCAGTTAGAGGAATTACCAAGAAAAGAAATTACAGCAAAAGCGTTAGAAAATAGTCGTTTTATAGTTTTGAGTTCATTAGAAGAAAGTATAGAATTCAGTAATTTATATGCACCAGAACATTTGATTTTAGCAACTGAAAAAGCAACTCAGTTGATCGATAAAATTCAAAATGCAGGTTCGGTTTTTATTGGGAATTACAGCTGTGAAAGTGCTGGTGATTATGCCAGTGGAACAAATCACACCTTGCCAACAAACGGTTATGCTAGAAATTACAGTGGAGTTTCTTTAGATACATTTTATAAAAAAATAACGTTTCAACAATTATCCAAAGAAGGATTAAATTCAATCGGCTGGGCAATAAAACAAATGGCAGAAGCAGAAGGATTACAAGCCCACAAAAACGCAGTATCAATTAGATTAAACATTAGTCAATAGTTTCTAGTCAAAGGTCAGTAGTGGTAATAGTAATGAGGCTAAGGCTCTCGAAACTGCTGTTTTAAAGTCTAATTTCTAGCATCTAGTAGCGAAGCGATTCTAATATCTTAATAATAAAATGAAAAACTTAATAAGAAATAACATAAAAAATCTTCAACCTTACGCATGTGCAAGGGATGAATATAAAGGAGATGAAGGTATCTTTTTAGATGCGAATGAGAATCCTTTTGGGGAAAACAATCGATATCCAGATCCATATCAAAAAGAATTGAAAGCTGAATTATCGAAAATTAAAAATGTAGAGACCAATCAAATCTTTATAGGGAACGGAAGTGATGAGGTCATTGATTTATTGTACCGTATTTTCTGTAATCCGGGGAAAGATAAAGTAATTGTTTTCACACCAACATACGGAATGTATGAAGTTTCTGCAGGGATTAATGATGTCGAAGTAATTAAGATTCCACTTACAGACGATTTTCAAATTCAGAAAGGATCTTATGATGCTTATTTGAATGATGAAACTATAAAAGTGATGTTTATTTGTTCACCAAATAATCCAACAGGAAACTCAATTGATAACGATGCAATTGAGGATATACTAAAAAGATTTAAAGGAATTGTTTTTATTGATGAAGCGTATATTGATTTCAGCACAAAAGATTCTTGGTTGAAGAGATTGAATGAATTTCCGAATTTAATTATTTCTCAAACATTCAGTAAAGCATGGGGGTTAGCAGCTGTAAGAGTAGGGATAGCTTATTCAAATGAAGAGATTATTTCGTACTACAACAAAGTGAAACCACCTTACAATGTAAGTAAGTTGAATCAAGAATGTATTGTAGAGGCTCTAAAAAATAGAGGTAAATTGAATGAAGAAATACAATCAATTTTAGAGCAAAAAGCAATCTTAATTTCTAAGCTAAAAGAGTTAAAAAGTGTGGTGAAAATTTACCCTTCAGATGCTAATTTTTTGTTGATAGAATTCCAAGATGGAAATGCAGTTTATTCAGATTTAATTGAAAGAAAAATAATCACAAGAAATAGAAGTTCCGTGGTTAAAAACACAGTTCGAATTTCAATTGGAACAAAAGAAGAAAACGAAAAATTAATTCAAAAGATAATTGAGGTTAATTCAAAATCTAAAATTCAAAATTCAAAATTATCATGAAAAAAGTATTATTCATAGACAGAGATGGAACGTTAATTATCGAACCACCTGTCGATTTTCAAGTAGATAGCTTAGAAAAATTAGAATATTATCCACAAGTATTTCAATATCTGAGCAAAATTGTAAAAGAATGTGATTTTGAAATAGTATTAATTACAAACCAAGATGGACTAGGAACTACTTCTTTTCCAGAAGAAACCTTTTGGCCTGCTCAAAATAAAATGCTTCAAGCGTTTAAAAATGAAGGTGTGATTTTTAATGATATTTTAATTGATAGAAGTTTCCCTGAAGAAAATTTGTCCACACGAAAACCAGGAGTTGGATTGTTAGGGAAGTATATTTATGGGGATTATGATTTGGCAAATTCCTATGTGATTGGTGATCGTAAAACAGATGTTCAGTTGGCCGAAAATTTAGGTTCCAAATCGATCTATATGGGAACTGATTTTGAAGATGTGAATCCAATCTTTTCTTCTACTAAATGGCAAGAGATTTACAGTTATTTAACGGTGATTCCTAGAACATTTTCTGTTGTTAGAAACACCAATGAAACGAAAATTAAAGTTGATTTAAATCTAGATGGATCAGGAAAAAATAATTTGTCAACGGGACTAGGATTTTTTGATCACATATTGGAGCAAATTGCAAAACACGGACTTTTAGATTTAAGCGTAGAAGTAAAAGGCGATTTAGAAATAGATGAACACCACACAATTGAAGATGTGGCAATAACGCTTGGAACAGCTTTTCATGAAGCTTTGGGAAGTAAAAAAGGAATTGAAAGATATGGTTTTTTATTACCAATGGATGATTGTTTGGCACAAGTAGCAATTGATTTTGGAGGACGACCATGGTTAGTTTGGGAAGCTGAATTTAAAAGAGAAATGATAGGAGAAATGCCTTCAGAGATGTTTATGCACTTTTTTAAATCGTTTAGTGATGCAGCAAAATGTAATTTGAACATCAAAGCGGAAGGTGAAAATGAACACCACAAAATTGAAGGAATTTTCAAAGCGTTTGCAAAAGCCATTAAAATGGCAGTGAAGAAAACAGGTGATTTTTCGATACCAAGTACAAAAGGAAGTTTATGATCGCAATAGTAAAATACAACGCAGGGAATGTGACATCGGTAAAAAATGCAATTGAACGATTAGGGTTTGAATGTATTGTAACAGATAATAGTGAAGAACTTCAACAAGCAGATAAAGTAATATTTCCAGGTGTCGGAGAAGCTAGTTCCGCGATGGCCTATTTAAAAGAAAAAGAGTTAGATGAGGTGATCAAAAACTTGAAACAACCTTTTTTAGGAATTTGCTTAGGAATGCAACTCATGTGTGATTATTCTGAAGAAGGTAATATTGATTGTTTGGGGATTTTCAAAACGAAAGTTAAGAAGTTTCCACCGTTGGATTTAGTGCCACAAATGGGTTGGAATTCAATAATTCAGAATGGAAAAGAAAATGAGAATGAAGATGTTTATTTCGTACATAGTTATTACGCAGAAGTTTGCGAAGAGACAATAGCAACATGTAATTACGTATTAAATTTCAGTGCAGCTTTACAAAAAGATAATTTCTACGGAGTTCAATTTCACCCAGAAAAATCAGGAAAAATAGGAGAGGAAATATTATATAAATTTTTGATTTTAAATTTTTAATGTTGAATTATAATCCAAAATCTAAAATTCAAAATCCAAAATCCAAAATTTCAATTGCCTTTTATGGTTCAAAAAGAAAACAAAATGAGAATAATACCAGCAATAGATATCATCGAAGGAAAATGTGTCCGATTATCCAAAGGAGACTATTCTACGAAAATAATATACAATGAAAAACCTTTAGAAGTTGCGAAGGAGTTTGAGGCAAATGGAATCGAGTATTTACATTTAGTAGATTTAGATGGAGCAAAGTCAAAGCAAATAGTCAATTATAAAATCTTGAATGAAATAGCATCTAAAACAAAATTGAAAATTGATTTTGGTGGAGGATTAAAGCGAGATGAAGATTTGAAAATTGCTTTTGAAAATGGAGCAAATCAAATAACGGCCGGAAGTATAGCGGTAGATCAACCGGAAATAGTTGCTGGATGGCTATCTGAATTTGGACCTTCTAAAATTATTTTAGGAGCTGATTGTAAAGATCGTAAAATTGGAACACACGGTTGGTTGAATTATTCAGAGTTAGATGTTGTTGATTTCATAAAAAATTATGAAGAAAAAGGAATTCAGTATGTTATATGTACCGATATTTCAAAAGATGGAATGTTAGAAGGTGCTTCAAATGAATTGTATTATGAAATCATTCAAAAGTCAAAAGTTAAGCTTATTGCTAGCGGAGGAGTTTCTTGTTTAGAAGATTTAATATTGTTAAAAGAGATAGGCTGCGAAGCCGCAATTCTAGGAAAAGCAATCTATGAAGGAAGGGTAAAATTAGATGAGTTGAATAAGAATTTTAAGTTTTGAATTTTTGGTTTTGAATTGTTTTTTGAACGAACTTTTTTACTAAATTAAAGTAAAAAAAAACATGAAATCTAATTTAATCAAGGAAAAATCATTTCAATTTTCATTAAAATCTATCGATTTGTATAATAAATTAATTAATAATAAAGAGTTTGTTTTGTCTAAACAATTTTTGAGAAGTGCAACTAGTATAGGAGCGAATGTAAATGAGTCTGAGGCGGCATGTTCGAGAAAAGACTTTGTGCACAAGCTAACAATAGCATCTAAAGAAGCAAGAGAAACAATATATTGGCTAAAATTAATTGAATATTCAGCCGTGTTGAATTATGAATATGAAGAAATAAAGAAAGAATGTGAAAGCATAATAAGAATTTTAACTTCAATCGTAAAAACAACAAGTGCATCAATTAATTAAAAATCCAAAATCTAAAATTAAAAATTAGTAAGCGTGTTAAAAAAAAGAATTATACCCTGTCTAGATATAAAAGACGGGAAAACAGTAAAAGGAGTCAATTTTGAGGGATTGATTGATGCAGGTTCACCAGTTGAATTAGCGAAGAGGTATGCAGATGAAGGAGCTGATGAATTAGTGTTTTTAGATATTACTGCGACGATTGAAAAAAGAAAAACACTTGCGGATTTGGTGGAAGTAATTGCCAAAGAGATAAATATTCCATTTACAGTTGGAGGAGGAATTAATTCATTGGAAGAAGCAGCAACCTTGATTTTAAGAGGAGCGGATAAAGTAAGTTTGAATTCCTCAGCGGTAAAAAGACCTGAATTAATTCAAGAAATTGCAGGTCAATTCGGGAGTCAATGTGTTGTTGTGGCAATTGATACAAAATTTACAAATGGAGAATGGAAAGTTTTTGTAAGTGGTGGAAGGATTGAGACTGATTTAAAAACCGTTGACTGGGCAAAAAAAGTAGAAGCATTAGGAGCTGGAGAAATATTATTGACATCAATGAATAGTGATGGAACGAAAAATGGTTTTGAGAAAAGCGTTTTGAAAGAAGTAATTCAAGTTGTAAATATTCCAGTAATAGCATCAGGTGGTGCGGGTTCAAAAGAGCATTTTAAAGAAGTGTTCGAAGAAACAAATGTAAGCGCAGCGTTGGCAGCAAGTGTTTTTCATTTTGGTGAAATTTCAATTCCCGATTTGAAAATGTATTTAAAAATGAATAATATTTCAATCAGAACAACCCTGTAGGTCGCAATCGCAATTGCGACCAGAATATTCGAAAATAAACAATATAAAATGAACATAAATTTCAATAAAAACAATGACGGATTAATTCCCGTGATAATCCAAGATAATTTAACATTAGAAGTCTTAATGTTAGGATACATGAATGAAGAAGCATTTGAAAAAACAAAAAGCGAAGGAAAAGTTACATTTTTTAGTAGAACAAAAAATCGTTTATGGACAAAAGGAGAAGAATCAGGTAATTTTTTAAATGTGGTTACAATCGAGCAAGATTGTGATAACGATACCTTATTGATAAAAGTGAATCCAGTAGGACCGACTTGTCACCGAGGAACTGTGAATTGCTTTGAAAATGAACAAATAAAAGGTTTTTTGTATAAATTAGAATCTAAAATAAGTGATAGAATTGATTCAAATGATCCAAAATCATATACAAATGAATTGTATCGAAAAGGTATCAATAAAGTAGCTCAGAAAGTTGGGGAAGAAGCGGTTGAATTAGTAATAGAAGCAAAAGATAACAATGATGATCTGTTCAAAAACGAAGCTGCTGATTTAATGTATCATTTTTTAATTTTACTTAAAGCAAAAAACTTCAAGCTTCAAGACATAGAACAAGTTCTAAGAGAAAGATAAATAAAAAAGTCCTCCCAAGAGGACTCTTTTATTCTAAACATCTAAGTATCTAACATCTAAATATCTAAAATTAATGAATCTTAGGTAATACCTTATGAATTTTAATTTTATGAGTTATAAAATCAGTGTCTAATTTTGCATACCAATCAATTACTTTTTTTTCAGCACTTTCAATATCTTGAGCTTCTACTAATGCAACTGTGTTGTAATGAATATCTTTATCTGTGTTAATCCAATCTTCGTGAACGCTGATTGAGACTGTAAAATCCTTATGTGTCATTTCTACTTAATTTTTAAGTGTAAAAATAATATTTTATTTGTTTACTTCTCAAAATTGCCAACTATATTTAATTCTAAAAAATTGGTATTATATTTGAGATTGATACAATAAACACAAATTATGAAATCATTATTTTTATTCAGTATTCTATTGTTAACTTTAAGTTGTGCGACAAAAAAAGAATCAATATCATCAGATTATCCAAAAGAACCAGAATTGAAAGCAATCATAGGCGATATTTCAACGAAGTCTGAACCAATAAAAATTGATTCAGTTGAAATAAAAGGAAACAAGATGATAATTTCAGTTACATACACTGGAGGATGTGGAAACCATATTTTTGAATTAATTGGAAGTCCGAATATAGCTAAATCAATGCCTCCAATCAGAGCAATTAAATTGATTCATAAATCCGAAAATGACAATTGTAAATCATTAATTACGAGAAAACTTCACTTTGATATTTCCGAATTAGCTTACAAGAAAGACAATGGAAGTGAAATATACTTAACCTTAGAAGGTGTTAAAGAAAAAATGAGCTATCTATTTGAATAAAATTAAATAATAAATAAAAAATGAGAATTGGTATTTTACTATCTGGCTGTGGTGTATATGACGGTGTAGAAATTCAAGAAGCTGTATTAGCAATGTTAGCTTTAGATGAAATAGGTGCAGAATATATTTGCATTTCAATAGATGCGGTACAACATCATGTAATTAATCACATAACGGGAAGTGAGATGCCTGAACAACGTAATATGATGATTGAATCAGCTCGTATTGCAAGAGGAAACATTAAAGAAATCAAAACAATACAACCCGCAGATATTGATGGATTAATAATACCAGGCGGATTTGGAAGCGCTAAAAACTTCACTAAATGGGCTTTTGAAGGTCCTAATGGCACAATACTACCTGAAGTGAAATTATTATTAGTCAACCTCATTAATGTAGGGAAACCAATATTAGCATTATGCGTAAGTCCTATCGTTATAGCAAAAGCACTTGAAGGTTCCTCAATTCATTCAAAAATGACTATTGGCACAACAGCTTCAGCTTCTCCTTATGATATTGCTGGAATGTCAGATGATTTAACAAAAGCAGGAGTAGAAACAACTATGAAAGACATAAAGGAGATTGAAATAGATAAAGTAAATCGAATTATTTCTGCTCCGTGTTATATGATGGAAGCTACAATTAATGATATTCGAAAAAATATTCGATCGGGAGTTGAAGCTTTAAGAGACTTAATTGAATGATAACAAAGAACATAGAAAAAGAAGCGGTCATAATTTTTAAAATTTAGATTCAAAAGAGATTCTTAGTTTGATGCTTTAACATTTATCTTTCGAAAAGAGATCTGAACTAGCTCATTATTAATGAATTTTGAACATAGAATTAGAGAATTGTTAACAATTTCAAACCAATAGTGTGTAAAATTCTTTATAAATCTCAAAAAAAATCTTACGTTTGCGCCCAGAATCAAAGCGAAAGCTCAAAAAAAAAAAGTATGGACATTTTTGGAAAAAAAGGGAAACATTCTGATTTAAAGCAATCAATAGGATTGGAAGGATTAGAAAACGAATTTTGGAATCTGACACCTGCTGAATTAGTAGAAGATACTATTTTAAACGGACAAGGGATGCTTACAGACACTGGAGCAATTGCTATTGAAACAGGGGAATTCACGGGCCGTTCACCAAAAGACCGTTTCGTTGTTTGTGATGAAAAAACTGAAAATTCAGTTTGGTGGGGAGATGTTAATATCAAATTTACACCTGAGAAATTTGAGGCTCTTTATGGGAAAATGAAAGAATATTTAAAAGGTAAAGATGTTTACATCCGTGATTCTTACGCGTGTGCTGATCAAAATTTCCGATTGAATATTCGTGTTATTACTGAAACTCCATGGGCAAATCAATTTGCTTACAATATGTTTTTACGCCCAACTGAAGCGGAATTGGAAGATTTCCAACCAGAATGGCATATCGTATGTGCTCCTGAATTCATGGCTGTAGCTGATGAAGATGGTACACGTCAACACAACTTCGCTATCTTGAATTTCACTAAAAAAATGATTATTATTGGGGGAACAGGATACACTGGAGAGGTTAAAAAAGGAATTTTCTCCGTTTTAAACTATATCCTGCCACACGAGAAAAATGTTTTATCAATGCATTGTTCTGCAAACATTGGTGAAGATGGCGATACAGCTGTTTTCTTTGGTCTTTCCGGAACAGGAAAAACAACTTTATCTTCTGACCCAAACAGACGTTTAATAGGAGATGATGAACACGGTTGGTCAGACAACTCTGTATTCAATTTTGAAGGTGGTTGTTATGCTAAAACAATTGATTTATCCAGAGAAAAAGAACCTCAAATTTATGATGCAATTAAATTTGGAGCTATTTTAGAAAATATCGCTTTTGTTGAAGGTACTTCTACTCCTGATTATGAAGATTGTTCAATTACTGAAAACACACGTGTTTCTTATCCAATCTACCACATTGATAACATCGCTATTCCTTCAATTGGAACTTCTCCAAAAAATATATTCTTTTTAACTGCAGATGCTTTTGGTGTGTTACCTCCAATCTCTAAATTGACAAAAGAACAAGCAATGTACCATTTCATGTCAGGTTACACTGCAAAAGTAGCTGGTACTGAAGTAGGAATTACTGAGCCAACTACAACTTTTTCAGCTTGTTTTGGTAAAGCCTTTTTACCGTTACACCCTGCGAAATATGCTAAATTGTTAGGTGAAAAATTAGAAGGTACAAACATCAACGTGTGGTTAATCAATACAGGTTGGTCTGGAGGTTCTTATGGGGTTGGTAGTAGAATGAAATTATCTTACACTCGTTCTATGATTACTGCTGCATTAACTGGAAAATTAAACGATGTAAAATTTGATACATTACCAGTTTTTGATTTGGCTTTTCCAACAGAATGTCCTGAAGTTCCTTCTGAAATATTAAACCCTCGTTCAACTTGGGCTGATAAAGAAGCTTATGATCAAACAGCTACTAATTTAGCGGGACAATTTGTAAAAAATTTCGAACAATACGCTGCGGAAACAAGTCAAGATATCTTAGCTGCTGCTCCAAAAGTAATGGCATAAAAAATAATATAATTAGAAGAAAGAGCGTAAATAAATTGTTTACGCTCTTTTTATATCGAGCTATATTTTTAGTAAATTTCTCTCAAATAAAACCCCTTCTTATCGCTTCTTAACTTAAGAAAACCTAATCGTGAATATTCTTTTAATTTCACAAGTATCCCTTCGCATGAATATTCAGCCTGAAATTGTATTTTCCCATTCTCATAATAATATGTATTTAGACCTATAAAATGACTATTCTCAAAATTTTGTTCTTTATTTAATTTCCCATTTTCAAAATATTCCAATCTTTTTACAATCACAAATGAATTAATAGCTTCTTCGTCTTGAAAATCATCTGAAACAATACTTTTCTCATACGTTTTTAATTGCTCATTTGAAAAATAAATTTTCATTTCTATTTCATTCTTTTTCCTTTTACTTGACGAATATAATTTCCCATTTTCAAAATAAACTTCAATATTCAAAGTTGCTTTTCCTTTTTCAAATTCAATAACTTTTTGCAATTTACCCTCTTCATAATAAAACTGTTTCCCATTCAGAAGATTATTTTTATACATTTCCTTTGCACTCAACGATCCATCTATCAAATAAGTTAATTTTTCACCTTCCACCTTTCCATTCACATATTTTAATTTAATAAACGGATTTCCATTTTCAAAATTATGAATCATCTCTCCTTCTAATAAACCTGTTCTATAATTACACGATTTTAAACATTTCCCTGTAGTATAATATTCAAAATATTCCCCCTCCAATTCACCATTAAAATAATTTGAATAAATATTAATTCCTCCATTTTTATAATATCGAATTGATTCTCCATTTAAACTTCCTCTTTTATAATTATTCGGAAGTATATTTGAATGAGATATAGCATCACAATTTGTTGGATCGTATTTATAATAATGAATGAGTTCCTTCAATTCTCCATCGTCATAATATGTCCGTTCTTCTACCACTAAATTGATTAATTTACGTTCTTGATATTTGTTACAATTCGAATAATACGACACCATATCATCCAACAAAACTCCTTTTCTATAATTTTCTATTAATGAAATTTCTCC
Source organism: Flavobacteriia bacterium (assembly GCA_016178305.1). GTDB lineage: Bacteria > Bacteroidota > Bacteroidia > Flavobacteriales_D > Crocinitomicaceae > CAIUKX01. The sequence goes on from JACOTM010000035.1 coordinate 70,569, forward strand.
ATTTTGATGATACAATGTGTGACAACCATTTCTCACACCATTCTGGTATTCAAATGATTCTTTTATAACCCCATTCAAATTATAATATTTAGCAATACCATTCAATCGATCGTTTAAATAAATTTCATTTTCTAAAACAAGATTAGAAGACGAATATGTAATAAATTGACCTTCTTTTTTTCCATTTACATATTTTTTAGCACATTTTATTTGTCCGTTTTCATAATATTCAGTACATAAGCCATGAAGACCTTTATTGTTCGAAGTATATCTACGCTTTAATTTCCCATTTTCATAATAAGCGATGTTACTTACTTCAATATTTCGAACAAAAATTGTTTTCCCCTTTAAATTTCCATTATCATAAAACTCATTAACCTGATAATGATCCACCGAACTGTATTTACGTTCTTTAGACAATTGACCTGTGTAATAAAATTCAGAATAATCACCTAAGAGCTTATTATTTTGATAGCGTTTTACTGATTTCAATTGACCATTATCATGATATATTTCCAGTTTAAAAAATCCTTTTAAATCTTTCGCTGTACGATGTTCAATTAGTTGACCATTTGAATTATAATAAAAATATTCCCCTACTTCAATTTCGTAATTTAAATAATGAATTATTTTAATTTGACCATTTCGATAATATAAAATCTCTTTCCTAATTCCATGAATATCTTTTTGAAAAATTTCTTGTTCCAACGATCCTTCGATATAATATTTTTTACGATATATTTCTTTTCCATTTTGATACGAAAAGATTTGATTTATTTCCCCAGAAGTATAATAATGTGTAAATTCCCCTTCCAATTTTCCATTTATATAATGTCCTTCATACCTCGGATTTCCATATTCGTTTGCTTCTAGATATTCGCCTTCATACACACCATTTATCACAGTATAAAAACCTATTAATTTTCCATTTTCGGAATATGTCTCACTTCTCCCTTCTACTTTTCCATTTCGATAGACCGCAGTTCGAAAAATTTTACCAGAAATATAAAACGATTGACTTTTCCCTGATTTAACACCTGAATCATAAGCTATTACCTCTTTAACATTTCCATTATGATAATACAATTTTTCTAATCCATCTATTTTTCCTTGATTATAAAACCCTGTTTTTTGAATTTTACCATTCTCAAAATATTCATTATACATTCCAATTGGAATTGAATTTCTATATTTCCGTTCACTTGAAATCTTGCCATTTTGATGATAACATATCGCTTCGTCTTCGAGTAAACCATTTATGTAATTTAACTGACAACAAACTGTACCATTTTCATAAAAAGATTTATCACTTCCATTTTTTATACCATTTTTATACGTTTCAATTTTTCTAAAATTCCCATTCTCATAAAACAAATGAAATTCACCATCTTTATTTCCATGTATATATTTTACTTCCGATTTAATTTTACAAGCATTAAAATAATAAATTTCATTGCCATGCTTCAATCCATTAACATAATTTATTCTTCCTAAAACAACCTTCGAGTATGAATAAGCAATCCATTCACCTTCTCTTTTTCCGTTAATTATTTGTCCTTTTTCTTCTTTAATCTTTTGTGAAAAATCATCTTGAGAATAACTAAAAAATATAATCTGACATATACACAACAGTAATAATTTGATTTTCATAAGCATAATCTTTAACCGATAACGATTGATTATCGAATGGTTACATAGGGCATTTAGACCGATTAAATTTCCCTATTATTTGAATAACAGAATATATTATTTCTATTTTCTATTTCAAGAATCCAACAATAAATTGAATTAATTAACAAATCGTATTGCATAAATAGTAATAATTGATAGGAATATATATCTAGATTTCGTTACATTTGCAGTTCGATATTTAAATGCAAAAATATGGCCGTAAAAACTACGAAAGCACCAGTAAAAGCAACTACTAAAAAAGTTGCAACAGCTGGAAAAACGAAGTTTTCAAAAGAAACTTATATTAAATGGTACAAAGACATGTTGTTAATTCGAAAATTCGAAGAGAAAACAGGACAGTTGTACATTCAACAAAAGTTTGGAGGTTTTTGCCATTTATACATTGGACAAGAAGCCGTAGTGGCAGGTACCGTAAGTGCTTGTAAACCGAGTGATAAACACATGACTGCGTATCGTGACCACGGACATCCATTAGCTTTAGGGTCAGACCCAAGAGTATTAATGGCTGAGTTATATGGTCGTTCTACAGGTTGTTCAAAAGGAAAAGGTGGTTCAATGCATTTCTTTGACAAAGAAAAAAACTTTATGGGCGGACATGGAATCGTTGGTGCTCAAATAGCAATGGGGGCAGGTGTTGCTTTCGCAGAGAAATATGCAGGAACAGATAATGTTGCCTTTGTTTCTATGGGAGACGGTGCTGTTCGTCAAGGTGCTTTACATGAAACTTTCAATATGGCTGCAAATTGGAAATTACCTGTAATCTTTATCATTGAGAACAACGGCTATGCAATGGGGACATCAATTGAAAGAACGACTAACGTTCACGATTTATCAAAAATAGGTTTATCTTATGAAATGCCCTCCAAAGCAGTTAACGGAATGTCACCAGAGGCCGTTCATGAAGCAATTGCTGAAGCTTGTGAAAGAGCTAGAAGAGGTGATGGGCCAACTTTATTAGATATTAGAACATACAGATACAAAGGACATTCGATGTCTGACCCTCAAAAATACAGAACAAAAGAGGAAGTAGCTGAATACATGGAAAAAGATCCGATTGAACATTGTTTAAAAGTGATCAAAGAAAATAAATGGTTATCTGAAAAAGAAGTTCAAGAAATTGAAGCTTGGGTAAAAAAAGAAGTTGAGGAATCTGTTGAATTTGCTGAAAACTCACCTTACCCAGAAGCTCATGAATTATACGAAGACGTATATGTTGAGCCAAATTATCCATTTATTAAAGAATATTAATCTTAAGAAATAAAAACAATGGCAGAAATTGTTTACATGCCCAAATTGAGTGACACCATGCTTGAAGGTGTTGTTGCTGGATGGAATAAAAAAGTTGGAGATACAATAAAAGAAGGGGAAATTTTAGCTGAAATTGAAACAGATAAAGCTACAATGGAATTTGAATCTTTTTATGATGGCGTATTGCTACACATCGGTGTTGAAACAGGTAAAGCTGCACCTGTAAATTCTATATTAGCAATCATAGGTAATGCTGGAGAAGATGTTACAGCTTTGTTAGCAAATGCTGGTGCAACACCAATTACTGAAACGAAAGCGGTAATTGAAGAGGTAAGCACTGTTGTAACTACAGAAGCAACTCCAGCTTCATCTCCTGTATTCGAAAACAAACCAACAACTTCGCTTTCAAATTCAAATGGCCGTGTATTTGCATCTCCTTTGGCTAAAAGATTGGCTGAAGAAAAAGGTGTGGATATTAATCAAGTTGCGGGAACTGGTGAAAGTGGTCGAATCGTTAAAAGAGATGTTGATCATTATGTTCCTTACACTCCAGCTGTAGGAAATGGTCAAAATTTTTCCATTCAAACAGGTGTTGAATCATTTATAGATGTACCTAATTCTCAAATGCGAAAAGCTATTGCAAAAGCTTTGACAACTTCAAAGTTTTCGGCTCCACACTTCTACTTAAAAATGGAAGTAGATATGGATAATGCAATTGCAGCTAGAGAAGTTATTAATTCTAAAGGAAATGTTAAAGTTTCTTTTAACGACATGGTTATCAAAGCAGTGGCTGCGTCTTTGAGAAAACACCCCAAAGTCAATGCAGATTGGATTGGAGAGGCTATTCGTTACAACAATCATATACACGTTGGAGTAGCCGTTGCTGTTGAAGATGGATTAGTTGTTCCTGTTGTAAAATTTGCTGATACAAAAGGAATTGCGCAATTAGGTTCTGAAATAAAAGATTTAGCAGTAAGAGCTCGAGATAAAAAAATTAAACCCGAAGAGATGACTGGTGGAACTTTTGCTGTTTCTAATCTAGGGATGTATGGTATTGAAGATTTTACATCAATTATCAATCCACCGAATGGTTGTATCTTATCCGTTGGACAAATCAAACAAACTCCTGTCGTTAAAAATGGAGAGATTGTTCCTGGAAATGTCATGAAACTTAGTCTATCTTGCGATCATCGTGTTGTTGACGGTGCAATCGGTTCAGAATTCTTACAAACATTAAAGAATCTATTAGAAAACCCTGTTCTAATGTTGGTTTAAAACCTTAAAATATAATCAATAATATAAAGGTTGTCATATAGACAGCCTTTATTTTTATATATTCATTCCTTTTAAAATCAATAATTTAAAAAATAAACGATAATTATTTTATGCCATCTAATTATTTAACGTACCTTTATTAAAAAAAAAAAATCACAATGAAATTAACCATTTTATGTATTTTAGCATTCATAATTTTTTCATGTAAAAAAGAACCTGTTGCTCCAAGTTCAAATACCAATGACACTTCTAATTACAACCCGAATCCGAATCCGTCCCCCACAACACCAACAGTTGATTTTATTCAAGCTTTTATTAATTCAAATAGTTGGGAAGCTATATTAGATCAAAATGCTTGTGTTGAAATATCTGACAATAATAAAATCTTAGATAATACAAACAATCTTATTAAATTAAATTTTAAAGCTGGATTCATACAAGACACAACATCAAATAATTTAAACTCAACATTAAACGGTATTTTTGAAATATCTTTTTCTGGATATGAATATTCAATTACAGAATATTACAATAGCAATTACCATTTCTATGAATCTTTTCCCTTAGGTTTAAATCCTTATTTTTCAGAAAACTCACCTTCAATAAAGGGTGCTGAAATAATTTATATTGATTTACTTGGAAATGTTTGGTCTTCAAAATATGGTAGTCAAGCAAATTCTTCTTTCAATATTACATCAAGCACTTCAAGTATTTCAATCAATGGGATTCCAATTCAGACTGTTAAAGGAGAATTTACAAGTACGCTATATTTAGAATCGAATCATAATATTAGTAAAGAAGTTACAAATGGTAAATTTGGATTAACTTATTACAAACCTTAATCGTCCATTTTTAAGCGAACTCCAAAAGAAGAATTAAAGGTCCATTTTTCAATATTAACCGGTGGATTGCTATCGTAAAACAAAGTTGTTTCAAATCTGAAATCAATTTTCTTCGTTATTTTGAAGCCTAATGAATATTGTCCCATCAATCTAAAATCATTCATCTTTTTCAATAATGGTTGATAATAAGTCGCCGCGGTAAAATAAAATCCCGTTTTAGGATCAATAAACCAAGAAACATAATTACTCATACGATATTCTTTATTAATCATTGACGAAGATCTAATCTGCTCATATTCATAAAAGACTGAAGATCCTGCAAAATATTTACTTTTTTTATTATCATAAAGTTTTACTCTTATTCCTGAACCTAAAATAGACCTTCTTTGCTGATCCATTAATTGATTATATTGTATCTGAGTATAACTTTCCCATTTCCATGGTCCTTTAATTCTGTAAGCATATCTGAAGTGAGCCATTCCTAAATTTGAATAGACTCTATCAGCACCTTTTGAATACATTAAATCACTAATTAAGAAATAATAATGTTTTTTTGTTTTGTATTGAACACGTGGCCTAAAGCTTAAATTCAATAATAAATCTTTCGTTTTCATTGCTGAAAAACTAGCATCCACTGCTCCACTCCAACCTGATGTATCATCATAAATTCGTTTATTTTCAATATTTACAACCTGAGAAAAACTGTCATATTGAAATAAAACAAGAAATATTACACAGAAATTATTTAGGTGCATATTTATATAAAATATAAGCAATTATTCCAAAGATCACATTTGGAATCCAAACGGCAAACATTGGAGAAAACCCAACATTAACAGCAGAAACGTCCATTATTTTCATTGTAAAAATGTAAATAAAAATAATCCCTAACCCCATCGCAATGTTAATTCCAACCCCTCCTCTCTTTTTTCTACTAGAAACAGAAACTCCTATAATTGTTAAAATATAGGTAGCAAAAGGCAAAGAACTCCTTCTGTATAGTTCCAATTCATAAGTCGGAATATTTTCTGCTCCTCTTTCTTTTTCATGTTTAATAAATTCTCTCAGTTCTGTGAAATTCATTATTTCTGCAATGTTTTCACGATGGGCCATATCGTCAATAGTAAAATTAAAAACGGTATCTTTTTCTTTACCATTAATGATCTCTTCATTCACTCCTAACACTTTACGTTCATAATAGTCTTTTAGAACCCATTTTTTAGTCCCAATAATATTTGTAGCTGTACGAGCTTTTACAAAATAAATTACCTCATCTTTTTGATTTGTTTTTTGAAGATTAAAGTCATTTATTACATTTTCTTCGGAAATATAGGAAGCAAAATTCACTGAAATATTCCCTGGAAATTCAGCATAATAATCTTCTACATGCAAACCTACCCGATAATACTCATTATCAAAATCCAAACGAACTCTATTTGCACGTGGTAAAATTAAATGATTCATTATTAGCGAAATCAACATTAAGATTGTTGCAGCAATCATATATGGCCTTAAAAATCGATTAAATGGTTTTCCACTATTCATAATTGGAATAATTTCTGAATCAGTTGCCATTTTTGCTGTAAACCAAATCACCGAAATAAATATTATCATGGAAGAAAAAGTATTTCCATAATATAAAATAAACGTAAAATAATATTTAAAGAAAATATCTGAAATAGGCGCTTGTTTTTCAATAAACTCTCCCAATCGTTCAGACATATCAAAAACCATAGACAATAACATAATGATTCCCAACATAAAAAAGAATGTTGAAAGAAATTTACGAATGATATATTTATCTAAAATTTTAAGCATTATTCTAATTTGAAATCCAACTTCAAATATCTAAAGTTTTTGTCCTAATTTTTTAACCATTTGATTTTTCCATTCAGCAAAAGTCCCATCTAAAATTCGCACTCTCGCTTCTTTCACCAAGGCCAAATAAAATGCCAAATTATGAATCGTTGCGATTTGAAACCCTAAATATTCACTTGACTTAATTAAATGTCTAAGATAAGCTTTAGAATAAGTATGATCGACATAAGATGTTCCATTAGGATCTAGCATTGAAAAATCTTTCTCCCATTTTTGATTCTTAATATTCATTGTGCCTTCAGAAGTAAAAATCATACCATGTCGCGCATTTCTTGAAGGCATTACACAATCAAACATATCAATTCCCATGGAAATACATTCTAATAAATTAATTGGTGTACCAACTCCCATCAAGTAACGAGCTTTATCTTTCGGTAAAATTCCACAAACTAAATCTGTCATTTCATACAAATCTTCGTCTGGTTCTCCTACAGATAAACCTCCAATTGCGTTCCCTATAGTTCCATACCCAGCAATAACTTCTGCGGATTCTTTTCTTAAATCTTTATAAGTACTTCCTTGAATGATTGGAAATAAGTTTTGCTCATGTCCATATAATGGCTCAGTCGCATCCATTTGATCGTAACATCTTTTCAACCAACGATGTGTCATGTGCATAGACCTTCTTGCATAATGATAATCGCATGGATACGGTGTACATTCATCAAATGCCATAATAATATCCGCACCAATCTGCCTCTGAATATCAATTGCTCTTTCAGGTGTAAAAAAATGATAGCTACCATCATAATGTGACTGAAACTTCACCCCCTCTTCTTTAATTTTTCTTGAGCCAGACAAAGAATAAACTTGATAGCCACCTGAATCTGTTAAAATTGGACCTTTCCAACCATTGAATTTATGTAATCCGCCTGCAGATTCTATAACGTCCATTCCAGGACGCATAAAAAGGTGATAGGTATTTCCTAAAATAATTTGAGCCTGAATATCATCTTTAATTTCATGTTGATGAACACCTTTTACAGTACCAGCTGTTCCAACTGGCATAAATATCGGAGTCTCAATAACACCATGGTCTGTATGAATCAATCCTGCTCTCGCATTTGACTTTGAATCTGTATGTAATAAATCGAAGTGCATAAAATTGTTGAAAAATAAACAGCACAAAGATAATTGTATTTGCTTAGACTTCCCATATTTGCAAGAAAGCTTTACACATAATGCAGTTTATACCCGAATTTGAACAGAATTTAACGACAATATTATTTTTCGTCTTTGCCTTTGTAGCCCTGATACAGCTGCTTTATGTGCTATTTATTCATGGAAAATTATCATTTTATAATGATTCTAAAAAAACATTGAGAAATGATTATCCTCCAGTCACAATTTTGATTTCCGCTCGAAATGATGCTGATAATATCTATGAAAATCTTCCATCGATACTCCAACAAGACTATCCAATTTTTGAAGTCATTGTGATTAATCATCAATCAATTGATGAATCTCACTATATTTTGAATGCTTATGCACAACAATATAAAAACTTAAGAGTTATTGAAATCGAAAGAAGTCACCATTTAAAAGCTGGAAAAAAACTACCTCTCACAATTGGAATAAAAGGTGCACAATTTGAACACATATTATTAACAGATGCTGATTGTAAACCAGCTACAAATCAATGGCTAAAAAGTATGGTTGGGAATTTCACTGAAAACAAAGAAATTGTTTTAGGTTATGCACCCTACATTTATCGTAAATCGTTTTTAAATAAAATTATTCGCTTTGACACCACTTGGATTGCCATGAATTATTTTTCTTTAGCAATGGCAAAAATTCCCTATATGGGGGTTGGTAGAAACTTAGCATACACCAAAACAGTCTTTAATTCCGTTAATGGCTTCAAATCACACTACTCCTTAGCTTCAGGTGATGATGATTTATTTGTTCAAGAAACAGCTACAAGATCAAACTTCTCAATCAACCTAGACCCTGTCTCTTACTGCTATTCAGAAGGAAGTGAAGATTGGGAAAGCTGGTTCAGACAAAAAGCAAGACATTATACTACTTCTAGTCGGTATAAAGTTTTCAAGAAAGCAATGTTAGGAATATATCCACTGACCTTGTTGATCTTATTAATATCCTTTGTTATTTTGTTATTTGATATGAATTATCGTTGGATAACCTTATCAGTATTTGGATTGTTATTGTTTATTAAATGGTGGATACATGCTCGTTGTTTTAAAAGGTTAAAAGAACCTGGATTTATAGCTATGATTCCATTATTAGATATTGCATATTCAATTTTAATTCCAATACTTTATTATTCAGTGAACAAAAAAGAAGATACAAAATGGTAGGAAGCGAACATTTATCAGATAAAGCGAGGCATGACTTACAATTGGTGAATGCAGCTATTAGCGGTAAACAAAGCGCCTATGCCGAATTAATGGAAAAATACCGTGAATCAATTTATTTCATGATGTTGAAAATGGTAAAAAATCCAGACGATGCAGAAGACCTAACTTTAGAAGCATTTGGTAAAGCATTTAGTCGTTTAGAACAATATTCTCCTAGTTTTGCTTTTAGTACTTGGCTTTTTAAAATTGCATCCAACAACAGTATTGATTTCATTCGTAAAAAAAGAATAAAAGTTACTTCAATGGATACAGGTATGATGACTGATGATGGTGAAGTGATATTTTATGATGCAAAGTCTCAAACATTAGATCCTGAAGAAACAATTATTTACAATCAAAAAGTAAAATTAATGCGTAACTTAGTTAGTAAGTTAAAACCAAGATACCGAGAATTAGTAGAAAAAAGATACTTTGAAGAATTGAGCTATGAAGAGATTGCAGAAGAATTAAATTTACCTTTAGGAACTGTAAAAGCGCAATTATTTAGAGCCAGAGAGTTTTTAGCAAATATGATTGAAAAAACAAAAGAGAATATTTAGTTTCTATTATAGATAAAACTTTCAACTGCTTTTGCCTCCCTGAACCTAAGTTCAATTAAATTTATACGCAGCTTTTTAAATAGAAGGAAAATAGAAAAATGAATTCTGTACAACTTATTTTAAAATACTTCCCCGATTTGACTGAAAAACAAATCGAACAATTTTCTAAATTATTAGAAGTCTATACTTTTTGGAACAATCAAATCAATGTGATTTCAAGAAAAGATACCGATAATTTTTATGAAAGACATGTATTGCATTCGTTAGGAATTGCTAAAATAATGCAATTCAAAGATGGAGCTGATATTTTAGATATAGGAACTGGTGGTGGTTTCCCAGGAATTCCTCTGGCTATTCTTTATCCAAATTGCAACTTCACGTTAGTTGATTCAATCGGTAAAAAAATAAAAGTGGTAAATGAAGTCGCTGCTGCAATTGGTTTGACAAATGTTGTAGGAATTCATGAACGTGCTGAAAACATTGATAAACAATTTGATTTTATTGTAAGTCGTGCTGTTACAGCAATGCCTGATTTCATTAAATGGATCAACGGGAAATTCAAAAAGAAAAGTGTTCACGATTTAAAAAATGGAATCTTATATCTAAAAGGTGGCGATTTAAAAGAAGAAATGAAAGGTGTGAACCGTTATTTCTATATGCATAATTTAACTGATCATTTTTCAGAAGAATTCTTTGAGACCAAGAAAGTGGTTTATGTGAGATATTAATAATGTTGAATTATTAATTTTGGATTTTGAATTACGAATTATTTATAATAAAATTTTCCATTAATTTAATTTGTCTAAAATTTTAAGTGACTCTTTATTCATCTTCGAAAAAGCAAACCATTTTTTTCCTAAATCTTTTAATGATGCTCCTATATGATATACTTCTTCATTGTCAATGATTAAAAAACGATCATGAGCATTCTTTAATATTTTAACATGAATACTTTCATATTGGGAATTATGTTTTTGTAAATCAAGGTCAAATTGTTTTGAAATTAAACTTGTGAAAATTTGCACACAAACATTTTCTTTTCGTTTTAATAAAATGGTTAATACGGTATCATCTAAATAATTATCAATGATATAGATTGATTTATTTGCACTTCGAATTAAATCAGAAATAAAAACATAAGCATCGTAAACCTGACCATCAAAGAAAATTCCTTGATCCTGTTTCAATTTATTTTGATGCATTAAACTAAAGATTTGATCAAATTTTGTATTTGTTTCAATCTGCTGATTTTCTAGATTCAATATGCGTTGAGCTAATCCATTTTGCTGATTTAATTGATGCCTCATTGTAATAAAAGCATTCATAATACTGATACTAACTTCAACAGCAATAGCACTTTTTAATACAGCAGACAACATTGCCACACCTTGCTCTGTAAATGCATAGGGAAAGCTAGAAGAATGTTTTAATATTCTGAACTGGTCACAAATTGTGACCAGTTCAATCAACTCTTTTTCAGTTAATTGAAATCTAAAATCAATCGGAAATCTTTCAATATTTCTTTTTATTGATTGGTTTAATACTTTCGTTGGTACATTATACAATTCTGCTAAATCGCGATCAATCATAACTTGTTGATTACGAATATTGAATATTTTTGAAGTAACTTGATTATTAATATTTTGGTGAATTAGATTTTTGTTTTCCATTGAGTAAAATTTTAATTACTCTATTGAATTTAAGAAAAAAGTTTCAAAAATCTATAAAATTCCAACCAAATCTTCTCGATTTAGCGATTTTAAGATGCTTGTATCCGTTTTAACTAAATCTGTTGCTAATTCTTTTTTGGAGTCTTGTAATGTTCTTATTTTATCTTCAATCGTATCAGGGCAAATTAAACGAACGGCGAATACATTTTTCTTTTGACCGATTCTATAACATCTATCGATCGCTTGATTTTCAACAGCTGGATTCCACCAAGGATCAACTAAATAGACATAATCTGCTTCTGTTAAATTTAATCCAGTTCCACCTGCTTTCAGACTAATTAAGAAAACACGAACTTCATCATTTGTTTGAAAATTATTGACTTTCGTTTCTCTATCTTTAGTTTGCCCCGTTAAGTATTCGTATTTAATTTCGCGCTTATCTAATTCTTTTTTTATCAAATCTAACATCGTTACAAATTGGGAAAATACGATCATTTTATGTTCACTTTGTTTAGAAATAATTTCTTCCATCAACACATCAATTTTTGATGATTGATCGCCATAATATTCTTCATCATTGATTAATGCTGGTGAATTACAAATTTGTCTCATTTTAGTCAAACCAGCCAATACATGCATACTATCCATATATTTTTTCTCATTGGAAGTAGCCATCAAGAACTCTCTAAACTCTTGTTTGTATGCATCGTAAACTTTTCTTTGTTCCTCTCCCATTTCACAATAAATTACCATTTCTGTTTTGTCGGGTAATTCTTTAGCTACTTGACTTTTTGTTCGTCTTAGTAAAAACGGATTGATTTTTTTTTGTAATTCCTTTGCGCGGCCAAAATCTTTGAATTTATCAATTGGCATGGCATATAAATCTTTAAAAGCCTGCTTATTTCCCAATAAACCAGGACAAGCAAACGAAAATTGACCATATAAATCGAACGTATTATTTTCTATCGGTGTTCCTGTTAATACCAATTTATTTCTAGAATTTAATAACCGAACCGATTTATAACGCTGTGATTCTGGATTTTTAATCGCCTGAGATTCATCTAAAATAATGTAATTAAAATCAAAATCTTTTAAAAATCGAATATCTGATAAAAGCGTGCCGTAAGATGTTAAAACAATTTCATATTGATGGAAGTCTTTCGTGTTTTTCACCCGATCTGAACCATAAATAGTGAAAAGTTTCATGGAAGGAGCAAATTTCTCAATTTCTTTTTGCCAATTAAAAATTAAGGATGTTGGAACGATAATTAGATTCGTATTGTTTTGAATTTTCTTTTCTCTTTGAGATAAAATGAATGCCAAAATTTGAATTGTTTTTCCCAACCCCATGTCATCTGCCAAGCAGCCACCAAAGCCAAATTCATCTAAAAAATTTAACCAATTCAACCCTTCTTTTTGATAATCACGTAAAGTCGCATTTAAAGCTTTAGGCACTTTCACTTTTTGAATGGAATTAAAAGAAGCCAATTTAGCTTGATAAAACGCAATTTGATCTCTTGCTTCCGAAGTTAAAACCTCATCTTCATATAATTCTGAAATTTCTGAAAAATTGATTTTACTTGATCGAATGACCTCTTTTTGAACTTCTCCTACTCTAAAATATTTTGAAAATTTTTCAACCCATTCCTCCGGTAACAATCCTAAAGTACCATCTCCTAACTCTACAAATTTTGTTTTATTTATAACTGCTTTTTGCAATTGTTTCAATGTGACATCTTGCGTACCAAACTTCACCTTGATCGCTGTATCAAACCAATCCAAACCTGAGCTAACAGAAACAGACACACTCGCTTTATGACCGTTGTATCGATTATTTTTTAACTCACTAAATCCTAAAATTGTTATTCCTGCATTTTTCCATTCTTCAAAAACATCTAAAAACCAGGCTCCTTCTAAAAAATGGACTGAATGAATATAAAAACTGTCTAAATTAAGTTGTTCTTCAAAACTCTCATGTTGCCGAATCAACATTGCTAAAAATCTATATTCTGATTCTAAATTTCGTTCTACTAAAAATTTATTCCCATTTTTATCTCTCGAATAAATTTGTTTTTTCGATAAAATGGGGATTTCAACATCACTGTATTTCACAACTGGTGTAATTGCTATATACCCCTCCGAATCAGATAAATAAATAAACTTTTCATTTTTTTTATCAAATCCGTTTTCAATAATTTGTTTTTTGGAAGCCGATTTTAAATAGGTATAATTAATCTTTATTTTCTTTTCAAGGTTTGCTAAATATTTTTCTTGAAATTCTTTGTATTTTGATTGGTGAATAATAATTTTTTGATTATTTCCTTTGAAAAATTCGATCACTCGAATGACGTCTGGATTATCAATTAAATACATTATTTCTCCCAATAGAACAAAGTAGTTGAAGACTAATTTCAGTTTTTTTAATTCGATAACTTGTGCTTCAATTTCAATTTGTCCTGTAATTTCATAAAATGGCTCTTTCATTTTAACATTTAAAGTCAAATCAGACTCTAATTTCTTTAAATGAACCCGAACGATTGAACTAGTTGTTAAATTATCTGATATTTTTTCATTGTGATAATATACCTCAAAATTATTTGGATTTTTCACAATTGCTTTCAACGCTTCAATATCTGAAACAGCTGAAAGTCTCATTCCTTCACTTTGAAATTTTGCTAAAGCTGTATAAAACTTAATTTCCTCTTGTTTTTCAGCTTTCCAAATTAAATCAACTGGATTTTTCCGTGTTATTGGATTTTTGGGCCTTCCATCTTTCGTCGAATTTGAAGTCACAAAATCAACATTTATATGGTCGTAATAGCGATGTTGAGCAATGATTACAAATTGTTTTGAAAATCGCTGCTGGTACTCTTCAATTGGCGAAAGAATTTCTTTAGGCTGGGGTAATAACTGCTTTTGCAATAAATTTGTTGTTTTTTGATTTAGAGCTAGTAATTCTTTCATTTTGGGAAAAACATCTGCCTTTTTATACATCGAATCATATTGCAAAATAAAATATTCATCCAAGTTTTTTTCATTTTCTAATCCGAATTCTTTCGCTTTTTCTAAAAAATAATTATTTCGAAAAGTTTCGTCAAAAAACACACGAATTTCTTCCCTGTCCTTAATATTAAACAAAGCTTGTGCTTGATGTTCACACATTTTCCGTTTAATCGAATCACAATTGCACTTCAATATTAATTGATCGTTTTCCAGTTTGACTTCAATCAAATTATTTCTAGGAAAACTATACGCATCTAAAAAAACAACATGATTAATTTGAATTTTGTCGGGATAAAAATCGAGAAATCCACGTTTTCGTTCACTAGGCAATTCCATGGCATTCACCATGATATAAGTATTAGTTAATTTAGGGAATTTAAATCTGTCAATCCGATATTCCGATAAATGCACACCGTTTTCTCTATCTTCACCATGTGTCAATTCATCATCAGCCTTGTGCAAGACATGTACAATGTGTTTACAAATAGGACCTTGATCGAAGGGGCAATTGCAAGATGCTTTTACAATTTTTTTTGAAGAAAATTCTATGTTTACATCATAAATATCTGAACCTTTTACCAAGGCATGAATGGCTGAATCAGTCATTGTAAAATCTTTGATTTCAGAATCACGCCATCTGCTACGTGTTTTTTCAGAAGTATAATTAAGAACAAATGTTTCAAAGATTTTAGTTGCGAATGCCATTGGATTTATCTATTACGAAGATAAATTTACGGAATAATAACCGATCTTTTATAAATGCAATCGATCTTTTCTCTCTTGAAAAGTTTCAGAATCTTTTAATGGAATTTTATCGCCTAACGTTCCATAATATTGTACTCCTTCATATTTATTCAAATAGTAATCATACATTCGAAAGAATTGGCATGTTACTTTAATAAAGCTATAATTTCTCATTTACAATTTCCACATAAAGAATAAATCGTCAAGCCTTTTTTTGCTTTTAAACAAGCTCCTCCATTTAAAATTTCCCAATTTGCTGGAATTGCTTTTTTTGAATCATAATCATTAAACTGAATGCTTCCTTCACTAATCTTCCACTTTCCTTGTACTTCTATTACTTTAGATTTAGAAAAATCTTTATATTGAAACGTAAAATCAGGATTTAATACTATAAATTGAATCTCTTTGTCTCCGTACGTCCCGATGACATCTTTCTCCGAAAATTTATTATTAATTGTAAATGACATTGACAATACAACTAGTAATAAGGCTATAAACGAAATTCTTTTTCTCATGCAATGAATTATTTGATATTATTAAATACTTTAAGAAATCCAAAGTTTCTACACAAAAAAACAAACTTTTTAATCTACTAAATTGTATAATTGGGACATTTTTTTTTAAATTTGAAACACATAAATAAAAACAATGCCCGACAACGAATCATTCCTTACAATTCAACCCCAAATACAAAGTATCCGAAAATATATTTCATATTATTATTTTCATACTTCATCAGATATAAAATTCAAAAAATCATTTACTTTTTTTCCCAATTACAAACATGGAATAACAGCATATTATGGTTCCAAAAATGATTTCAGAGACTGCTCCAATGTAGAACCATCCATTGATACAATCACTGTATTATACACCATGAATTATGACCAAGCAATTCAAGTTCATCTCAAAGGTGCCTTTAATAAGATTGGAATTGCTTTTAGAACTTGTGGAATAAATCATTTTATGAAAGATGATTTAAAAAAGCATTATAATAATGATAATCATTTATTTAATTACTTCGGAGAAGAATTTAAAAAATTATTAATTTCAGTTTATAACACCTCAAATATTGAAAAAAAACGCGATTTATTAGACTCATTTTTTGAAAAAAAACACGTTATATTTCAAGAAGAAAATTTAATGGGAATTGTTCAAGAAATAATCGAAAGTAATGGAACAGTAAAAATCGAAGAGCTTTCAAAAAAATATAATATTCATAGAAAAACCATATTAAGGTTGTTTCAAAAACATTTTTGCTGCTCTCCAGAGACTTATAAAAAAATGGTTAAATTTCGCAATACATTAAATTATACACAAACACAAAATCAATTTGATTCCTTAACTGAAATTTCACTTTTTAATCATTATTATGATCAAGCCGATTTCAATAAACAATTTAAAGCTATAACTAATTTTACACCAAAAGAATTACTTTCTAAAATAAAAAAAATTGGGAACGAAGATATTTACTGGATAGTAGATTAAAGATAAAATGTCCCAATAATACAATTTTTCGATATTCATTGTCCTTTAATTTGCCCATCTAAAAACTTAAAATGAAACTAATTCTTATTTCTATCTCTATTTGTTATTCATTCCTTGCTATTTCTCAAGAGGAAAATATGTCAAAGTATGATTCGTTAATCAATCTCGCATTGAAACAATATGAATTAAAAGAGTATAAAGCCTCAGCCGAACTCTATTCTAAAGCATTTAAATCTATTGGATGGAAATCTTACCCTCGAGATAAATACAATGCTGCTTGTACTTGGTCATTGGCAAACCAACCGGATAGTGCATTTTATTATTTAACTAAAATTGTAACGAAACTAAAGTATAACGATTTAAATGCGATAACTTCAGACAAAGATTTCATTTCAATTCATGATGACAAACGATGGAAATTAATCATAAAAGAAGTCAAAAAAAATAAAGCGGAAGTAGAAAAAGAGTATGATCACAAACTCATAAATCAACTTGAAATAATACAAAAGAATGACCAACAATACAGAGCTGAAGAACTTAAAATAAGTGAAAAATATGGGCGAGAATCTCGTCAATTTGATTCTATTTGGAAAATTATTCAATTTCATGACTCTATCAATATTTGTGCTGTTGAAAAAATATTAACTAAACATGGGTGGTTAAGCCCTAAAATAATCGGCTATAAAGGAGTGAATACCATTTTTCTGGTTATCCAACATGCTGATTTAAAGGTGCAAGAAAAATACCTTCCCATATTAAGAGAAGCTGCAAAAAACAAAGAATTAAATTACAGCACTTTGGCTTTACTAGAAGATAGAATTGCTAACAGAAATGGCTTGCTCCAAATTTACGGTACTCAAATTGGGTATAATAAAGAAAAAGACGTTTATTATTTAATGCCCGTAGAAGACCCTGACAATTTAGACAAAAGAAGAAATGAAGTAAATTTAGGTCCAATTGCAGAATATCTTGCTCTCTGGAAAATTGAATGGAACTTAGAGGAATACAAGCAAAATTTACCATACTATATAAGTATTACAAAAAAATACGAATGAACATCGTTAAACGCATTGCATTAATTTTAGGAATATTTTTTATACAACCAAAACATCTAAAATGAAAGCTTTGAACGAGAAATCTATTCAAGGAAAAATAAACACAACATTCATTAGCGTGAATAACTGGTAGTTAAATATCGTTTTAATATATTTTTTAATTTAACTACCAGTTTTTTTATCTGTTATAATACGTCATTGATGTTTATTAATTATACTTAAACATACTCAACATATTTTGCTTCAATTGTTGAATAATGAAGCCTGAATTATCTGAAATTGAATGTATAGATAAATTCAGTAACTGCCCAAAATCTACTTCATTAAATAATTCTCCGTAATCTATCACTATATGTGCATACGTATCCTGGTTATTTAATACCGTAAAATTTTTAGTCGGCAAAACAATTTGAGTAAAATTCAAATTAGTGCCAATTCGGTATTCAAAACTTGTGAAATTTCCATTCATTGCAGCAGAGGTATCAATTTGTCCTTGAAAATTCAAAAAGACATAACCTTCAGGTTGAGCCATATTTGAAAACCACATTTCAGGCCTATTCATTATCACAGATTCTGAGCTTGTAAGAGGTTCCTGGCTATTTTTCAATGCATTCAAGCCAACTTTAAATTGAATACTCTTATAATTACCAACGGGCACATTTCCTAAAATATATTTTTCTTCTTCTAAAATTTTTAAATTACTCTTTTCTGAAACAGTAATTTTAGAACCATCTAATTTAATTAATTCCACCTCAGAAATATACATTTGAGCCAAATCTATTCGAATTTTGCGACCGGTATTCAGCATGTACTCTAAACCATAATTTTCAATTTCATTCGTATCAATATTTGAATGTAGGTGTACAATAAAAGTCCCTGTTTCAATTGTAGAATTATCTTCATCTATTTTTTCTTTTTTACAAGCTGAAATCCCACTGATGATCATAATCAATATGATCCATTTTATTTTGTCTATTTTAATTTTCATTTATAATTCTTTATTTTAAAAATCTCCCTAATATTATATAATGAACAGATTTTATTGAGTTTTTCATTCAAAAGAAGCCCATTTTTTTTAGACATAATAGATTTAGAAAGATTCTAATACTCAAAATAAATAACTCAATGATGCTTGAATGATTCGTTTTTGTTTGTTTTGAATACCATTTACATTTTGATATAATGGTAAACCATATTCTAAATTAACACGTGTATTATTCATTAATCCTGATGGAAATTGATATGCCAAGCCAATATAACCTATGACAAATAATCCACCATAATTTAGCGGATTTGCATAAATTTCATTGTATCTATAAATGGTTTTATCAGCTCCTTTCAACTGCTTCAAAATCTTCCCCTCAATTCTAAAAGAACCACTAATATTATTCCAAATTGAGGTAGCTCCCCAAATATTTACTTGATGTTCATTATTATTATGATATCCGAATGTGTTGAAATACCATCTAAAAACAGAACTCCCTTGTATCCCAATCCCCCAATCTTTAGATTGTTGAAAATAAGTAATACTTGGTAAAAAGTCAATAGTTCCTGTACCTAACTGCATCATATATGGTAATCTTTTATTTGGATACAACATGTCTGAATTTAATCCTTTAACTGAAATCGAACCTGTAGGAATATTTGCTCCAATCCCTAAAACTAATTGACGCTTTATTTTTTTAATAATTCCATATAAAAAATACAGTTTAGAATCTCCTAAACCAGATGAATTCATTAAAGATTTAGACGGATTATTCATATCCATACCAGCCATTTCTTGCATATCAGTTGGAATCATTTTCATAGACATCTGGTTCACTGAATAATTCAACATCGTCATCACTGTCAACCGATTCGATATACCATACATAACCATAAACATGTGCATATTCATATTCATTTTATCTGTACTCATGATATATTCATTAAATACATCCATCTCATTCATACTTTTGTTACCAGAAATAAAATTATTTGCTTTCATTTCCATCAAACGATAAGAGAACATCCATTCTTTTTTCGGATGAATATGACTAATCATTACTCCTGCTGGAGTCAAATTTCGAAAACAATGGCAACTAGAAATACAAGCCAAACTGTCCGTCTGACTATACGCAATATCCGACAATAACATTCCATAAATTAGAATGCCCCATCTAAAATTTACAATCATATTAAAACACTATTACTCCACCAATTACAAAATATAATCGGCTTTATTTCAATTAATTAAAAAATTGATTTTCTAAGCTGAGTTCTACAAAATTTAATTAAAATCTTAATGTAAAATTTTAATCGAACTCAGGTTTCTAATAAAAAAGAGTCATTATCAAAATGAACTCTGAGCAATAGTTATGTTTGCGGCGGATGGAAAATTGAATTTAATTTGCTTTTTTGAAGATTGAATTGCTTCTTATAACTATTTTTGGAAGATTCTTTTTCCACTAATCGCACAAAGTTCATCGAGAGTGGTAAAATATTTTGATTTGTAACAACTTCCATTTTTTCTTTATTTGAAGTCGTTGGTTTTTCTTTTTGGTCCTGTTTTTTTAATTGCTTTGCCAAATGACATTTTCCATTACATTTTAAAATTGGCTTTGATTTATTGACACATAAATTGGTAGCAATATATTCTTTATTTAAAATGTAATCCGTATAGACAACAAATTTCCCCAATGCTTGCATCACAAAAGCACTGATGATAATCCATGAAATAAATAAATGTAATTTGCTTTTCACAATGCAAAAATAAGTATTCTTGATCACATTTATCGGTAGTAAAAACAAAAAAAGCTCGAAAAAAATCGAGCTTTTAAATTAATTATATTGAAATTAATTCATTTTATATTTCTTAAAAAATGCATCCCAATTCCAAATAAAATTACCCATTACCTCATCCATTCTTTTCAAGAATAAAGGATTTGGAGCTTGCATTCTTCTGAAATATTTATCTTGAAATTCATTCAATTTATACTTTTCAAAAACAGCTTTAGACATTCCATAAATCATATTTTTGGAAGGATGATTAATTCTAGCTATAAAACTTTGGTATTCACGAACAATCTGCTGAAATTCACTTCCAGTCATTTCATACATTTTACCTAGTTTATTAAATATTATTTGTTCAACGCGTTCTGCTTGATCTGATTCAAAAGTACTTTCTAAAAACGATAAATTTCCAACAATAACTATAATTGCAAATTCTCCATTTTGTTTTGAATCAATTTCAGGAGATTTCACAAATGCAACATCTTCATTTATCAATTCAGCAACCTCTACAAATCCATTATCAACGACATCTAATAATGCGTTAACAAAAATATTAGCAACTTGTTCGTCAGATAATTTTCTTTTTAATAATGTTCCAAGTAGAGCCATAGTGTGTTATTATAATCTTAAAACAAATTTAACACAGAAATCAATGTCTTTCATTATCAATAGATTTAGGTTTTCAACTAAGTTTTCAACAAGATTAAAAAAACCCCTAAATCACTCATTCATAAGAAAATATTCAATAGCTAAATCATAACTCTGAAGACCAAATCCAAAAATACAACCTTTTGTAACTGGTGAAATCAAGGAAGTGTGTCTAAATTCTTCTCTGTTCGAGACGTTAGAAATATGAACTTCAACAACTGGAGTTTGAATTGCATGAATACAATCTCGTATTGCGACACTTGTATGTGTATATCCCCCCGCATTCAAAACAATACCATCATGATTTGAGACCTGTAAAATATTTATCAATTCTCCCTCTACATTTGACTGTTGATAATCTAATTCAATATTAAATTTATTTTTTAATTCTTCAAAATACATTTCGAATGTTTGATTACCATATATTTGTGGTTCACGAGTACCAAGTAAATTCAAATTTGGTCCATTTAATATTAAAATTTTCATACGCATGTCATCTTGGGAGCGCTATATTAAACATTTTATTTCATTTTTAAAAATCGAAAAGGGGCTTTCTGAAAATTCCATTTTTGCTTATCAGAACGATGTGATAAAATTAAAAGATTATGCATCACCTAAAAATATTGAACCAACACAATTAACCTTTAACAATCTGAAAGAATTTATTACTGTTTTATATGATTTAGGCTTAAGTGCTCGTTCTCAAGCTCGAATCATCAGTGGAGTCAAGCAATTTTTTGGATTTCTTTTATTAGAAGATGAAATTCAAGATGATCCAAGTGAACTTTTAGAAATGCCTCGTTTAGGCAAAAAATTACCTGAAGTTCTTTCCGTCGAAGAAATTGATGCCTTAATTGCCGCTATAGACATGAGTAAAAACGAAAGTCATCGTAATAAAGCAATGCTCGAAACATTATATAGTTGCGGATTACGGGTTAGTGAATTGATTAATCTTCGTTTTTCAGATCTCTATTTTGAAGAAGGCTTTATTCGAGTAATTGGAAAAGGAAATAAAGAACGACTAGTTCCAGTTAGTGAAAATGTTGAACATGAAATCTCAATTTACAATGATTTTGTAAGAAAACATCAAGTCATAAAGCCTGGATTTGAGAACATTGTTTTCTTAAACCGACGAGGTGAGCAATTAACCCGTATTATGATTTTTACAATTATCAAAAATTTAGCTACGACAATTGGCTTAAAAAAGAATATTTCTCCACATACTTTTCGTCATTCATTTGCTACGCACATGATTGAAGGAGGTGCAAATTTGAGAGCAATTCAAGAAATGTTGGGGCATGAATCAATTACGACAACAGAAATTTACACTCATTTAGATCAACGCTACTTGAAAGAAGCAATTATTTCATTTCATCCTCGAAATTTAGGCGGGAGATAAGAATTTCTAACCTAAAAAATACTTGATTTATTCTTTTTCTTATTTCTAAATCACGTTTAAAACCTGAACTTGACTAAAATTTCAATCGAATCTCAGGTTATAATGTAAACCGATACCAAAATTGGTATAAATTCTTTTACGAGCAACATCCCCCCAATTTAATGCTGGATTTAAAGAATATCCCAATAATGAATTTAAACTGATACCAAATTGATTGAATTGATATCGAAATTGAGGTCTTAGACAAATAGTTGCTCCAAAATTTCTTATCACTGGGTCATAAACACCTTTACTACCTGAACTTAATTTTACGGATTGATAATTCAACATTAATCCTGCATTCAAATCAAAATAAGCATGTGTATTTATTTTTTGAGTAAATCCAAAATATAAAGGAATACTAAGATTAAACACAGAATAAACATTATTTAAATTCATCATTTTTTGTAATAATGAATAATTTGGATTTAGTACTTCTGTATAACCAATCGTTGAGCCATTTGAATCAATAATTGGTATATAAGAGGTATCGTATCCTATTATTGTAGAATCTATGTCTGAATAAGTATAAGTAAACTTATTTTCTGTTTTTTCCAGATTTATTCCTGAAGCTATACTAATCTTAGAGTTCAACAATCTCGAAGCTTCAATATTCAGAAAATAACCATTTCGCTCGGTTAAATTATAAGCTGGTTTTACAGGAAAATAATTGGATCCAAAACCTGTTCCGAATCTTATAGAGGCCATCCAATTATATTGTGTTGTTAACGGGTCTTCTTTTTTAGTTGTATCAATTGAAACAGTATTAAGACTCACATTTTCGTCTTGTTTCAAGAGGCTATCGGAATTGTTGTTAGAAATATTTTGAATTCCGCTACCATCATTACTCTTTTCTGATTTTGAAGTATCTTTTTCTAGTTCTACTCCAATTTTCTTCGCTACTAAATTAGGAACTAAGCCATCCTTATTTGAAATATTTTGAAATTTTGAATTATTATTCGAGTCATTCAACTGAGCCGTCAAGTTATTTGTTTTCAAATTGTCATTTATTTTTAAATACTTGATTCGATTTCCTTTTAATTTCTTTTTTTTCTTTTGATTAGAAAAACTGGATGTTGAAATCGGTGTCTTTTTTCGGATTAATTGATCTTTCGCGTTTGTAGAAGTAGGTTCATCCTTTCCAATATCATTGGGACTGTGTTTAAAATCTGTTACGTTTTGCGACTGATTAGACAAAGGAATAACTTGATTTATTTTGCTTGATTGCTTGAGCTCTTTTTTTGAATTACCTATATTTTTTATTTTCGCTACCGATTGTTTTGAGTCTTTATTTAAAGAATTCTCTTCCCGAATAGTATTTACGTTGTCAAGCAATTCTGTTTTTTGAGCTGTTAAAATTTCTTCATTATTTTCAGAAACTGATGAATTGTATATATATAATCCCGTAACTAATCCAATAAAAGCTAGTGATAAAAATAGCCAATACATTTTCTTATTAGAATTACCATATATTTTTCTTTCAATTGAAGATTTCAATTCCGTTGGAGGAGTCACTGAAAACTCTTCAAAAGCGGAAGCAAATAAATCTTCTATTTCATCTTCTTTTTTCATCTTTCTATTTTTTCAGATTCCAAAATATTTTGTATCATTTTTTTAGCCTTAAAATATTGAGATTTTGAAGTGCCTTCAGATATATTAAGGTATTCTGCAATTTCTTTATGTGTTAAATTATCAATTGTATATAAATTAAAGATCGTTCTGTATCCATCTGGTAATTTATTCAAAACATATAATAATTTCTTTTTTAAATCGTCTTTATCAGTTGTATTCGTTTCTATTTCTTGAATCTGGTCAAAATCAGTTTCATTTTCAACTAAAACAAACTTGTAATTTTTTTTTATATAATTCAAAGCTTCATGAATCATAATTGTTTTTATCCAAGCTCCAAAAGGTTTTGCTACTTCATATTGATTTTTATGGATGTGTACTTTGATAAATCCTTCTTGTAAAACATCTTGCGCATCATCTGCGCAACGAGTATAACGCAAACAAATTCCATACATTGCTCCTGAATATAATTGATAGATTTTATCGAAGGCATATTTTTTACCCTTCACAAAATCAATCAAAATATCCTGTGTAATCAAGTGCAATTGTGTTTTAAAAGTGTCTAAAAATAAGAATCTTATTTCTAGACACTGTTATTATTTACAAATTTATTTATTTCAAGCTCAATAAGTTTTATTAACCTCCAAACCCTGTAGAATCAACTCCCCCATTTCCTCCTGTACCTGTTGAGTCTCCCCAATTCCCTGGATCAGTTGAACCTCCTCCTCCATTCCATGAAGTTGAATCTCCAGTTCCTGAACCTCCTCCATTACACCATGTTGAGTCAATTCCTCCTGAATTTCCACCAGTTGAATCTCCAGGATTTCCTGAATTTCCACCGTTATTATTTCCTGAAGAGTCCGAAACCCAAGTTGTATCTACGCCATTTGAATCTCCTGTGTTTGGATTAATCGGATCATCTTGACAAGATTGTAAAGATAAAATTAAACCTAAAATTCCAAAATACCCTGCTAACAAAACTTTCTTTTTCATAATCTTTAATTTTTATATTCAATCTAATTACAATTATAAAAACCAAAGGGTTGCTTCGCTTCTATTTTTTTTCTGAAAAAAGCAATAAAAAACTTATTCGAAACGTTTATCCCTAAAAATAACAAATTCAGGCAACCCTTTCAATCGATATTTGTATATAGGATAAGAGTAAGATTAAACAGGTCGAAAATTCGCAATATTTCAATGGTTTAGATTTATTTTATATATTTCAGTTACAAAAAAAGCATCATTAAGTGATGCTTTTTTTTTTTGTGATCTGAATAAGAAACTGTTTTGAATTTAATTTTTGAACATTAAACTATTTTACCATACAAATCATAATGATCTGCACTCGTAATTTCAATTGTAGCAAAATCCCCTATTCTTAAATATCCATCTGCTTTTTTTACTAATACTTCATTATCGACTTCTGGTGAATCAAATTCTGTTCTACCAATATAATATTCCCCTTCAACTCTATCGAAAAGAACTTTATATTGTTGTCCGACTTTTAATTGATTCAATTCATAACTAATTCCTGATTGAAGTTCCATAATTTTATCTGCACGTTCTTTTTTAACTTTTTCAGGAACATCATCTTCAGAATTATAAGCATGTGTATTATCTTCATGTGAATATGTAAAAATTCCCAAACGATCAAACCGCATTTTCTCAACAAATTCATACATTTCTTGAAATTCGGCCTCTGTTTCACCTGGATACCCCGCAATCAATGTTGTTCTCAAAGCAATATTTGGTATTTTTGCCCGAATTTCATTCACTAATTCCTCTGTTTTTTCTCGTGTTATTCCACGTCTCATGGCTTGTAATATTTTCGTAGAACCATGTTGTAAAGGCATATCTAAATAATTACAAACATTTGATTTTGTACTCATTACATCTAAAATATCCATTGGAAAACCTGCAGGAAAAGCATAATGCAAACGAATCCATTCAATTCCTTCAACTTCTGAAAGTTTGTCAATTAATTCTGCTAAATTTCTTTTTTTATAAATATCTAATCCGTAATACGTTAAATCTTGGGCAATTAACATCAATTCTTTGACTCCTTGTGCTGCTAAACTTTTTGCACTTTTCAATAAATCTTCAATTGGTGTTGACAAATGTTTCCCTCTCATTATCGGAATCGCACAAAAAGAACAAGGTCTATCACATCCTTCTGCTATTTTGAAGTAAGCATAATGTGAAGGAGTCGTTAATAATCGTTCTCCAACTAATTCATGTTTATAATCAGCTTTCAAAGTTTTTAATAAACGTGGCAAATCTCTTGTACCAAAAAATGCATCAACTTCGGGAATTTCTTTTTCTAAATCATCTTTATATCGTTCGGACAAACAACCAGTAACATAAACTTTACTCACTAAACCCTCAGATTTTGCTTCCGCATACCGAATAATTGTATCAATTGATTCTTGCTTCGCATTATCGATAAACCCACATGTGTTGATTATTACTATCTCAGCGTCATCATCCATTGATTCATGTTCAACATCAAACTTATTTGCTTTCAATTGTGACATCATCACTTCTGAATCAAAAATATTCTTAGAACATCCTAAAGTAACAACATTGACTTTATTCTTTTTGAGCGTTTTTGTTTTCATGTTGCAAAATTAAGGATAATTCAATCAATAGTGGTAATTATATTATATACTTTATCTAAGAAAAATTTCTACTGTTACTATCTAACAAGATCATTTTTTGAGAATTGACAATCAGATGTATCAATTATTTTAAGTAAGACATAAGATGAATCTGTATAATTTAATAGTTTATATATAATTTTTTGTGTTACATATTTATTTTCACATACAAATGTATTCTGATAATGAGCATTAATCTTCAAATGTTGGTTTTTATAATTACTCAAATATATTGAGTCGTTCTTCAGTTCCAGCATTAATTTTTTAGTTTTAGTAGAATCTGATTCTTTATAAAAATTTAATCTCAATGTGTCCTGAGGAAAAAATACATTATCTACTAAAAACTTACCTTCTACCTTTATTTGATTATTCGCGCAATCTCCCTTCTTAAAACATTTATTTCCACAAGAATAACATAAAACAAACATTAATGATATTGTTATTAATTTCATAGCTTCTTTTGAAATATCTAATGAATGTGTTGAAAAAGTATTCATACAAATATATTATTGCCCCTTCTCTTTTTAACCTGCATTTTTTATACCGTTAATATTTAGTAAACTGTCTCAATTTATCAAATTAAAACCTACATAAAAAAAATCAACAGCAACTCATAAAATCACTCATAAACTTTTACACATTGCTAGATTTTTATTTTAATATTGATTTTAAGTTTATAACTTTCTCTATCGCTTCTTGTTTTTCGTTAATATAGTAGATAAATAAATTTTTATCTTTCATGATAATAGAATCCATTTGGCCATAATTCCAAAAATTATTATCCGAAATGTCAACAACTAGTTCTTTACTATTTTTAAAATTATGAATTACTAATTCTTTAAATTCTTCGTCACGAATGTGGGCTATAAAATTAGGATTATTTTTAACTTTTTGTCCATAATCATATTGTTCCATCGGTCTATTTTCATCTGTAAAAACAAAAACTTGAGAATAACATGGTCCACCACAAGCAAAACCTACTACCGTATATAAATCGTTACAATAATTGATTTGTGATGCTTGAGGACGCGTATCTATAACTTTAGAAAAAAGTTTTTCGCCATTTTTTAATGAAATTGTTAATTTGTACGCATTTGAGTCTGTATTAGGTATTTCTTCAAGTTTTGAAATATAATGCTTACTCTCTCTATTATACAAACTGTCACGAAAATGTTGTTCACTGATTTCTATTTGTTCGATTTCATTGGGTTTTATTTCACTTTTTTGAATTGGAGAAATGGCTTTGTTAATTTTTTTTCCCTCTAATTTATTTTGACAACTACAACTAATTAATAATAAAGTTAAAAGTATCGGATATATTTTCATTTTTTAGACTTTAATTATTAATCCTTATCCAACCAACCTCTTTTATAAAAATAAATTATCAAAGACAAAGAAATTACAAACATTACTCCGATTACAATGTAATAACCATACTGATAACGAAGTTCGGGCATGTATTTAAAATTCATTCCATAAACACCAACAATAAATGTCAAAGGTATAAACACAGCTGAAACGATTGTCAACAGCTTCATGATACGATTCATTTTTTGTCCTTGAACAGCATAATATAGATTTGTAAGACCATCTAAAATTTGCTTATTGACATCTATTTCTTCTAAAACTGAAAGACAATTTTCTTTCAAATCTGTAAAATAATAATGGTTTTCATTTTCTAATAAGGGACTATTTGTCTTTTCCAATTGCGATGTTATATCTTTTAAAGGAAAAACAATTTTTCTTAATTCAATTAGTTTTCTTTTTTGAAGTTCAATCATTTTCAAAGTCTCACTAGTCGAATTATGAATCATTCTGGTTTCTAACTCTTCAATTGTTTCTGTAATGTGTTCTAAAACTTCAAAGTAGTTATCTATAATTGCTTCCAACATCCTGAAAAGTAAAAAATCAGGTCCTTTCATTCGAATTTTTCCACGTTTTTTTTCAATTCGATCTCTTACATCAATAAAGTGATCGGAACTTTTTTGTTGAAATGAAATTAGATAATGTTTACCTAAAATAAAAGATATTTGCTCTTGTTCTAAAATGAAAATATTCTTCTCATCAGGCAAGGCAGAACGCACTGAAAAAAAAAGGTAATTCGGATATTCCTCTAATTTAGGTCGGTTTTTTTCTTTGTAAACATCTTCGACTGATAATTTATCAATCGCTAAAGATTCACAAAGCTTTTCAATATTTTCTCTATCTGAAATCCCATGATAATTCAACCAAACAACTTTATCAGCAGTAATTTCAGCAGAAACAAATTCTTGGGCAAAATATACTGGTGAATTTCTTGACAACAAAAAAAACTCTTTATCATATTTATATATTTGACATGTAAAATTGGAATCCATTGAAATATTTTACTTAAAGTTATAATTTTTTCATTAATACTTTATACAATTTAACCATACACATAATATCATGCTTATAAACTAATTCTTCTGGAGAATGGACATAATTCTCTGGAGCCCCAATAAAACACCAATCAAAAGGCAAATCAGATTTCTGTAATACCCCGCCATCACTTCCACCAGCAGACTCAACTTCTAATTGAAATTTAATCTCAGATTTTTTCGCAACTTCAATAATTTTGTTCAAAAAAGTTCTTCTTGGAATTCCACTATCCCTCATTGAGACAGCAACTCCTCCACCATGAACAACACCTTCTGTCACCCAGGTTATATCTGAAATCAACGCTTGTCTAACACCATATTTTTCATAAATATATTTCCCACAAAACCCAACTGAATTTCCTCCGTGTTCCTCATAAGTTGAAAAAACTATAATCCCATTTTCTAAATCCTTTGCCACTTTCAAAGCACTCCAAATACCTAAACGGTTATCCATATAGGGCGATTGTACATATTCATCTGTTTCTCTAAAATTAGGTTTAAAAGTTAAATTTGTCCCTCTTTCAATTTCTCTATCAAAAACATATTGCAATTCTTTATATCCCTCTTCATCTTCAAAAACCAACAATTCTGTTTCGATTTCTCCTTGACTATCCGAGCCAACTAATTGAATTCCTTCTTCAATTTTAGGACCACCAATTTTAATCAAGTTTTTTCCATACCCAACCGTAAATCCAATAGAATCCATGTGTGCAAAAATGGCTGTTGTAGGATTACCAAACACAAGCATTAAAGTATCTTGGAATTCATCTCCAAAAATCATTTGTGGCTGTACTTTCCATTTTTTCTGTTCTTTTCGAACATAATTAATAATAAAATCTCTAACTGCTTTTTCATCTCCCGATGTGCCACGTACTTCTACTAACTGCTTTAATAACTTCATTTTAATATATTCCTAATAATTGAATTTCAACAGAATTGAATTCGGATAAATTTTCTTTCAATATTTCCTTTCTATGGAGAGGGAGATTTAATTTTAACTGGCAATCTAATTCAAAAATCTGCTCATGAATAACTAAATTATGTTGCTTAACGAGACTCATAATCGAAGGCATATCTTTGTAATCAAATTTCAATTGTATCCATTCAAAAATTTCTTTTTCAATCAAGTTCGCATTTTCTAAAGCATCTTTAGCTGCCGTTTTATATGCTGTTATTAATCCACCAACTCCTAATTTTGTTCCTCCGAAATATCGAACAACTCCGATTAAAATATTGGTCAGATCAAAAGACTGAATTTGTCCTAGAATTGGTATTCCTGCAGAATTATTTGGTTCTCCATCGTCATTCGCCCTATAAACATCTTGGTTAACTCCAAAACGATAGGCATAACAAACATGTCTAGCTTGATGATTCGCTTTTCGCCAATTCTCCAAATGAATTTTAGCCTCTTCTTCCGAATAACATGGAATGGCATAAGCGATAAATTTAGAACCTTTTTCCTTATACAATCCTTCTGACAATTCAGCAACTGTTCTATATGTTGATTTTAATTCCAAAAAGTAAAACGCGAAATTCGAGTGTAATGATTTTAAAACAAGAAAGCCACTCTCTACGAATGGCTTTCAGTATATTATTGAATGGTCAATTTTTTTTCTAAATCTTCTAGATAAACTTTAAATTGTTTATCCGTTTCAGAAAGATTCAAGACTGTTCTACAGGCGTGTAATACAGTTGCATGATCTTTTCCTCCACAATGTGAACCAATATTTGCCAAAGAAGATTTTGTCATTTTTTTAGAGAAGAACATTGCGATTTGTCTCGCTTGAACCACTTCTCTTTTTCTTGTTTTTGATTTTAGCATTTCAATTGGTAAATCGAAATAATCACAAACAACTTTTTGTATATATTCAATTGATACTTCGCGAGCTGTATTTTTCACGAATTTATCAACCATTTGTTTTGCTAATTCAATAGTAATCGCTTTTTTATTTAAAGATGCTTGAGCTAAAAGAGTATTTAAAGCACCTTCCATTTCTCTCACATTTGTATTGATACTATAAGCTAAATATTCAACAACATCTTTCGGCAATTCGATACCGTTTCCGTACATTTTCTTTTCCAATATCGCTATTCGTGTCTCTAATTCTGGCGTTCCTAAATCAGCCGACAATCCCCATTTGAATCGAGACAACAAACGTTGCTCCATTCCTTGCATTTCAACAGGTGGTTTATCAGATGTTAAGATAATTTGTTTTCCATTTTGATGTAAATGATTGAAGATATGAAAGAAAACATCTTGTGTTTTTTCTTTACCCGCAAAAAACTGTACGTCATCAATAATTAATACATCTATCATTTGATAGAAATGAATAAAATCATTTGTTGATTGATTTTTTATAGCATCAATAAACTGATGTGCGAATTTTTCAGAACCAACATATAAAACTGTTTTGTTTGGAAATTGGTTTTTAATAGAAATACCTATCGCATGTGCTAAATGTGTTTTTCCTAGTCCCACTCCTCCATAAATCAACAATGGATTAAATGCAGTTCCTCCAGGTTTATTTGCAACAGCAAAACCAGAAGCTCGAGCCAATCGATTACAATCACCTTCTACAAAATTTTCAAAAGAATAAGATGGATTCAAATTAGATTCTACATTTACTTTCTTTAATCCAGGAATTATAAATGGGTTTCTAATTTGATTTTCACTTAAATTTAAAGGCATTGAAACAGGTGCATTTTTCAATTCTTTTTTATTTAGAGCTGGCAATTTAACCGTATAAGGCGTTGAGTTTGTACTGTTATTTTCCATAACAATACTGTATTCCAATCTTCCTTCAGATCCTAATTCTTTTTGAATTACTTTCTTCAATAAAGTAATATAATTTTCTTCCAACCATTCATAAAAGAAATGTGAAGGAACCTGAATTGTTAGAATATTCTCCTCTAACTTCACGGGAATGATAGGCTCAAACCATGTTTTAAAAGCTTGTAAAGAAATATTATCTTTAATTACTTTTAAACATGCATTCCATGCGCTTTCATGTGTATTACTCATCGAATTATTACTTTTAGTAAATAGTTATTAACTTGTATATTTTAAAACTTTTTATCATCTATAAATCAGCACCTAAGACAATAATTAGTTGTGTCGTTTTCACAGATACAAATATTTACATAAAAAAGTTTAAAAAAAAATCGTTTTGCTATTGTTATTCTAAAATCTTTTACTTGTATAAAAAATAAATTTTTATTATTCTTTCTAAACAATTGAAAAAGATAACCATTAGGGACTTCGAGTTAAAATTTTACTTTTTTATCTTTTTTCGAAATAAAAAAAGTGCTATTTTAATAGTTAATAAAGTTACAAAAAATATATCATTTATATATCTTTGATTAAATATAAAAAGTCATGAAAGTAAATTTTGCCCATACAACCCAAATAAGAGTCCGTTATGGCGAAACAGATCAAATGGGGTATTGTTATTACGGCAATTATGCGCAATATTTTGAAGTTGGTCGTGTGGAAGCATTACGATCTATCGGCATGAGTTATAAAGACATGGAAAAATCTGGAATTATGCTTCCTGTTTCTGAATTTTATGTGAAATACTGCAAACCTGCTCTTTATGATGATCATTTAAATATCAAAACAGTAATAACGGAACTGAAAGGTGCTCGCTTATTTTTTGATTATGAGATTACAAACGAAAGTAATGAAGTAATCTCAACGGCTCAAACTATTTTAGTTTTTGTATCAAAAGAAAATATGAAACCTGTTTTACCTCCAAATTCTTTTGTTCAACTAATTGAAAAATACGATGTCTCTATTTAATTTTAAACCATATTCGAACGCAATCATTGAAAATTATTTATCAATTCGAGAAGGTGAAACAAAAATTGGCCAAACTTGTTCTTTCAATTACGATGACAAGCAAGTTAAATATGTGATTATTGGTATTTCAGAAGATTTAGGACCTCAAGCAAATTTTGGATTTGAAGGCTCTAAAAATGCTTTCAATGCTTTCATTAAAAGATTTGTAAATATTCAAGATAATCGGTTTTTAAACGGTGAATACATTTGTATTTATGGTGAAATTGAACCGTTAATTCAATTTAACAATATCTTCCAAACTAGAGAAAATATAGCAAATCTGGACAAATATATACAACAGATTATCGCCCCCATAATCAAAGCGGGTAAAATTCCCATTGTAATTGGTGGCGGTCATAACAACGCATACCCTTTAATAAATGCAAGCAGTGAATTTTTAAAAGATTCTATCAATGTAATTAATCTTGATCCACATGCCGATTGTAGAGCAATTGAAGGAAGACATAGTGGCAACCCTTTTTCTTATGCGCAATTAAAAGGTACTCTGAATCATTACACTGTTTTAGGCTTACATCAACAATACAATAACGAAACCTTATATGAATATTTAGATGAAATGAAATTTCAATATACGTTTTTTGAAGATTATTTATTTAATGAACGATCTTTAAAACAAGACATAGAACATTTCATGCATATTTCTTCGAAAAAACATATTGGTATCGAATTAGATTTAGACACCATAGCCTTTATGCCTACATCTGCTTTTACGCCAAGTGGATTCACAGTAGAGCAAGCAAGAAATTACATACACGCTATTGCTAAATCTCCAATGATTTCATATTTACATATCCCCGAAGGATCTCCTCAAAATAGTTATGAAGAAAAAGTAGTTGGTAAAACGATCGCATATTTGGTTACTGATTTTATTAAATCAAATCATCAGTTGAACATCTAAAATATTATTCGCAAAAAAAATTAGTCAGATTCTTCTTCAAAATTATTTACAATTCAAAAAAATATTATATATTTAGGATATACTGAAATTAATCTCAAATAAATGAGTTTTGTAAATTTTATAAAATCCTTTTTTCCCTTCCAATTATTAATTGGTCATTTAAAGCACAATCTTTTGGCGGTGTTATATTGGCTTATATTATTTTTAATTGTTACTAATAATTTTGGTTCAGCTTATGGAGTTCCTTTATTATTTTATTCGCCAGAATACTTAGGAGAAGTTACTCATTGGTCCTTTTTCCTTATTGGATTTGCTGTTGGAGGATTTATTATTGGATTTAATACTTATAGCTATATTAAGCTCGGTCCAAACTATCCGTTTTTAATAGTTGTAACGAAACCATTTTTAAAATTTTGTTTAAATAACTTTATTATTCCTTTTATATTCAATATTGTTTACATCGTAAACTTCAGCAGTTTTCAAATTAATGAAGAACATTCTTCTGTATCTCAGGTAATTGTATATATTCTGTTTTACATCGCGGGGATGATGATTTTCTTCCTATTTTCATTGTTCTATTTTTTCCCAGGCAAAAATAAAATTTTTTCGATTGTCAAAAAACATGAACCAGAAATATTATATCGTACAAAACCTATTAATTCAATTTTTCATAAAACTAAAAAATGGTATGATGTTTTTCAGCATGTGGGTGAGAAATCATATATTTATATTGGCAAAAATTTAAATTTCTTTTCCAGTAGAAGTGTAACGCATTTGGAACAAGATATTATCGAAAAAGTTTTTGCAAAAAACAGAGTAAACACATCTATTTTCGAATTAATCACAATTGTTTCATTCTTCATCCTTGGTTGTTTTAGAGATTTTCCAATTTTTAAAATGCCAGCAGCTATGAGTTTTATCTTGTTATTAACCATTATATTAATGCTATTTAGCGCTTTGCTTTCATGGTTACATCGTTGGACATATCCATTTATGATAATCATATTTATGCTAATGGATTATTTGAGTATTCACACCGTTGTTTTTAATTATAAAAACTATGCGTATGGACTTCGATACAATAAAGAATATTATCAAGAATATAGTATAAAAAACATTGAAAAAACAAATATCAATAACAGTTCCGAATCAAAAACATATCATTCATACCTCAAAATCCTTGAAAATTGGAAGAAAAACACCAATAAAGACAAACCTAAACTTGTAATTATTAATACATCTGGCGGAGGCTCAAGAAGTGCTTTATGGACATATATTGTGCTCCAAAAAGCAAATGCAACTCTAAATGGTCAATTACTAAAACACACTCAATTAATAACAGGGGCATCTGGAGGAATGGTTGGGGCTGCTTATTTTAGAGAAGTTTATTTGAGATATAAAAAAGGTGAAATTTCAAATATGCAGGCAGGTATTTATAAACAAAATATTGCGAAAGATTTACTAAACAAACTCTTTTTTACAGCATCAACCAATGACATATTCTTCAGGTATCAAAAAACGAAAATAAATGGTATTTCTTACCCTAAAGATCGTGGATTTTCATTTGAAGAACAGTTTCACGAAAATACAAACCATTTTTTAGATCATGATTTAGGTTATTATAAAAAGTATGAAGATGAAGGAATGATTCCTGTTATGATTTTTAGTCCAACAATTATCAATGATGGCCGAAGATTATTAATGTCATCACAATCTCTTACATTTTTAACAGAATCCAAAGGAGGACCAGTCAGTATGTCTAATTCTTATGAAATATTAGATTATCAAAACTTCTTTAAAAACAATCGACCAAATGACATTCGTTTCTCAACGGTTATTAGAATTCAAGCAACGTTCCCTTTTATTTTACCAATGGTCACAATGCCTACAAAACCTGAAATACAATTAATGGATGCAGGTATGCGGGATAACTACGGAGTTAAAAATATGATGGAGTTTTTAAATGTAATGCAAAATTGGATTGCTGAAAACACTTCCGGTGTTGTCATAATTCAAGTGAGAGATACAAAAAAAGTTTTAAATGATGAAGTATATCATCAAGTCTCAATGTCAGATAAATTATCCCTCCCTTTTGATAATATGTATCGAAATTTCACTAGAACACAAGATTTTGATCAAGAAGAGTTGATGAAAGTGAGCGTCGGCAATTACAAATTTCCAGTCAATTTACTTTCCTTTAATTTAAGAGAAAATAAAAGCGATCATATATCACTTTCGTGGCATTTAACCAAAGATGAAAAACAGAAAATTGAAAAAGCTTTTATGAGTCTTCAAAATCAAACAACCTTAAGAGAATTGGGTAAATTACTCGAATAAACTCAATATTTAACAGGAACGATTAGTAACCTCAGAGTTCGATTAATATTTTACACTCAGATTTTAATTAAATTTGAAAGGACAAGGCGTGTTTTCGTAGGTTTAAACGCGATGGCTTGAATCTATAAAGGAGCTAAATCAAAGATAACATGACTACCCTTTTGAATTTAATTGAAAAACTTTTTGTATTTCACCTAAAAAAAGTGATTTATACCGATTGACCTTTGATAATACTGGAATAAAATTCCAAATTAATCAAAGCATATCAGCATTATACCTGAAAAATATACTGGTAAATTCAAAGTAAAAATGGCATTACTTCTTAAAAGTCCTTTGAAATAGCCCGCTATTCCTTCTAGCCTTTTAATCGTAACTCACTATTTTAGGTGATCCGAATGCCAAATTTTAATCGAATTCAGGTTATAAATTCAAAAATCTCAGCATAAGTACGCTGAGATTTTTGAATGGGATATTGTCATTAATTATAAAACATATTCATTTATCTTTTGAAGCAATACATCGTAATTAATCGGTTTCAAATAATAATCTACCGCTCCTAAACTGAGTGATTGTAAAACAATATCTGTGTTATCAAAAGATGAAATGACAATGACTGGAATTTTTTTATCATGAAATATTTTGATATAGCTTAATAAATCGAGGCCATTCAAATCTGGCATATTAATATCACTGATAATTAAATCAATTTTATCGCGTTGAACAATATCAATAGCTGAAAAACCATTATCTGCTGTCACAATATCCTGATAACCTGAATTTTCTAATTTATTCTTCAATGCTTTAATTATCATTATATCATCATCTATAATTAATATTTTCATGATTTCTATCTTTTAAATTATACTACTTAATATTATTAATAATGTAATTATTGCTATAATAATAACTGTTATTTTTTTTACTTTATTGGAGTCATTTTTAATCAGTTCAGCAGAAGTAATTTCATTTTCAATTTGACTTAATATCGTTTTAATTTTGGAATAACATTCTTCATTTTTGATGACATAATCTAATGCCCCATTTCTTAATGTATCCATAGCTATCTCAATATCATCTTGAGACGACAACATAATAACTTCAGAAAATGGAGATCTTTTCTTAATAATATCAAGTACTTGCATGCCATTCATAGCTTCTACATTATCGCCATTTAAATGGTAATCCAAAACAACTAAAAGAGGATATTTATCAATATTTTGAAGACAATTTTCACCGTCAAAATAAGTGGAGATTTCTATGTTTTCAACACCTTTATTTAATTTAAATTTTAAAGCATTCACAAACATTTTATCATCATCAACTAAAAACACTTGTATTTTATTTTTTGTTTTCATGATATTTTTTTTGACTGATTAAATCGCACTACCTATTATTAATATTCAATTGAATACTGAATACCATTGATTATTTTCCATTAATTTAAATATAAAAGAAAATAATTAATAATTTAAACTAAATTAATATTTTAGTACTTCTATTTTTAATTCTTCAGCTCCTATCGAACATGTATCTATTATTTCTTTGACCATTCCAGGAACTAATTCTAAATTTACTTGATCTACACAATTTTTCTCCAAGGTCTTAACGATCTCTTTTATAGACAATAACCCCATAAAATCCAAAGATGGTTTGAGCTTATGAGCCACATTTCTTAATTCAATCCATTTTTTATCATCTAAATATTCTTGCATTTTAGAAATTGTATCAGGCAACTGAAGTAAAAATTCTTCGACCATTTCACGTACAAATTCATTGCTTCCTTCAGACAGTTCCACTAAAAAAGTAAGATCTGTTTTTTTTGATATTGCGTCCATTTTTATTAATTTTTAATATTAACTCTTATCTATTTGTCAACTTTCTTATTTTTTCAAATAGCTCTTTTTGATTAAATGGCTTGGTTACAAAATCGTTCATTCCAAGATCTATACACTTATTCATTTCACCTTCCATTGCATGAGCCGTTAATGCTATAATAGGAATACTTGATTTGGGGGGAGGCATTTCATTTCGAATAAAAACAGTTGCATCGTAACCGTCCATTTCCGGCATTTGCATATCCATTAATATTATTTCATAAGTCTCAACATTTAATTTTTCAATTGCAATTTTACCATTATCGGCAATATCATAATTTATTCCCCATTTATTAAATATTTTTTTTGCTAATATTTGGTTCATCGGATTATCTTCTGCTAATAATAATCTTAAACCTATCAATTCCGTAAAATTAGTTGACGAATTTTCTTCAATTATTTCTGATGGTATATTTTCAGATTTTTTATAAATCAAGTTAAACGAAAAACAAGCACCTTCATTTTCTTTACTTGTAACTGTAATCCCTCCCCCTTGCAACTCAACCAATTGTTTTACAATCGTTAAACCTAAACCTGTTCCACCATATTTCCGTGTCGTTTCATTTGTAGCTTGCGTAAAGCTTTCGAAAATTTTAGATATTTTATCCTCTGGTATTCCAATACCGGTATCAATTACCTTGAATAAAAGATTAAATAAATTACCACTTACTCCAATCAATCTTATTTCAATATGAATACTTCCTTGTTCTGTAAATTTGATCGAATTATTAACCAAATTAATTAATATTTGCCTTAAGCGGTGAGGATCTCCTATTAATTCTAATGGAACATCATCTAAAATTTTATTAGTGATTAATAGATCTTTTTTATTGGAAAAACTTAATGTTTGCAATACTCCTTTTATCGTTTCTTGTATGTTGAATGAAATATTTTCAAAAACAATTTTTCCAGATTCAATTTTTGAGAAATCTAAAATGTCATTGATTATTTGTAATAAGTTTTCAGCAGAAGATTTAATCGCATCAAAACATTCTTTTTGATCACCATTTAGTTTGGTATCATTCAATAATTCAGACATTCCGATGATGGCATTCATAGGTGTTCGAATTTCATGACTCATGTTGGCTAAAAATTGCTCTTTTATCAATTTGGATTGCTCTGCATTTTTCTTTGCCTGAATTAACTGATTCTCATACTGTTTTCGTTCCGTTATATCTCGACCAACAACTTGAAAACCAACTAAATTATCATTTTCATAAATCACCGACGCATTTTGACCTATCCATTTTTCATTATTGAATTGATCAACCGCTAAAAACTCATAATAAGTTAAACTCTTTTTATGTATTAATTGTTCACGATAAAAATTGAGAGCTTCTTTTCGATAATCTGGATGAATTAATTCTGAAAAATGTCTGCCGATAATCTCATTTCCTTCTAAATTAATAAAATGCATCGCAACAGGATTTGCGTAGGTAAAAAAACCTTTAACATCTACTCTATAGATAATATCACTTGCTTCTTCAACTATTTGTTTATACCGTTTTTCACTTTCTTTTATTATTGAATCTGATTTTAATTTCAATAAAAACTGACACAATTGATTACTTGAAATTGTAAATAATTGAATTAACTTAACATGTGAATCTTCTATTTTATCATTAAAGAATTCAAATACTCCATGCACCCCATCTTCATTTGATATAGGAAATCCGAATGAAGAATTTAAATTCAATTTGGAAGCAATCTGATTTCTTTCTACATAATGTTCTTCCTGTTGAATATCATGAACCCAAATAATTCGTTTATTAGACCAAACTCTACCGGGGATCCCTTTTCCTATTTCTATTTTATTATTTAACGTAACCCCTTTCATATCAACATCTTCACTTGTGTTTTCCTGCCAAAAGGAGATGCATTCTAAGTGATTGCTATTGTCTTCCAATATATTATTATGCTTATTATCATTCGGTCTTATTTGAGTTGCATTCATCCAAAACGCACCACAACTCAAATCTAAACACCGACATATCAATTCAAGAACCTCTTCCATTGTTTCTTTCAAACTACACGAAGATGCTAACACTTGGGAAACGGAATACTGTAGAATATGATGTTTTTCGCTTTCTTCTATCTCCCTTTTTTGAATATTAATTTTTGATATTAGCTTTTTCATATCATCCATTACTAACTCCTGACTTTTCATCAATTGCAATAAATCAGGTGTCGTGTCAAACAGAGCGAAATCCGTAATTAATAATCCATTTTCAACTAATTCTTCTACATTTCTTACCCATGGTGATCCTAAAAAAATAAAACTATTTTTATCCTCTATAAAAATAACTTGCCCTCGAAACAATAATTTCCTTTCAATTGCTTCAATTATAAAAATTTGATTAATATGTTCTTTTATTTGTTCAAAATTATCTACTGATGAAAAAGGTCTTTTAATATTAAAATGATCATTGAATGACTGACCAATTTGACTAGAGATAATTTTATCCATAGCCTTCCCCGAAGAAATTATATTAAAATTTCTATCAATCTCAATAAAAAATGGAAAAATCATTTCGTATTGATCAGCTGGAATATGGGAAAAAACAATACTCATTTTTTTTAGATTACCATTTTACACTAAATTCATCATGATCGCATTCATCATTTTTAGATTTAATAATTTCAATTGTTGGTACTGTTTCAAACATCTTACCTAATCCTTGAATTAACCCATAAACGAAATATTGAAGACCTGATCTTTGAGAATAATAGTGTAACTCTAGATGATTTCCTCCTTTATCAATTATTTTAAATTCTGGAGGAGTAATACTGGGATAAATTAGCATTACTCTACTATGAAAATTAGGAAGGTTTATAAAAAAATCTTTAAAATTATTCCCTCCACTTTGCATCAATGCGCCATAATGCTTTCCACCTGTTTTTAAAACCCAATGCTCACCAAAAGCAATCAAAACCTCATTTGGTGTAATTTTTAAAGTTTCAGATGCTGCAACAACCAATTTAAATGTTTCTCCATCAGGATACGATTCATTGCTTAGAAAAAAGTCATCGTTGATACCTGCTTTCTTTTTTATCTCAAGCCAAGTCATTTCACCGAAGTTTTCAGTGACCAATTCTTGAATGGCTTTATTTACGATTCCGTACATAGCGTTTGTATTAAGTTTATGTATGCAAAATATATAATTAAATTGGTTTGTCAAACTATTTATTTACATAAATAATAAGTTAAAAAACAAATGCTTAGTAAAAGGTAATTGATTTGACGTAGATATTTTTTCAAAAAAACTAATGAACTTCAGGGTATATATTTAAATGTTTTTCTGGGTAGATTCCTCTTAATTCAAATGAACAAAAAAGATTGTTAGTCAGATAATATATTGGGTATAAGAATCTTATTATTCGCTTTCAAAAACATGTTCCCACCAGAGATTATTCATCTTCACAAATTCGTTTAAAGTGATTTTATTTTTATTTAAATCCGTAATTTGAAAATTCTCCATATTGAAAATAATTTTAGCAAATTCGATATTTGAATTCGTTTTACACCATAAAATACATTCATTGGGTTGATTAAATCTTGAATTTTCGATTATTAATTTTAAATTAGTTATTAAAATGCAATCAGAAGTATGGGCTTCAACCGAATCTTTCCGAAATTTCACGGTACTTACAGGAATTAATTCATCCGAAATTATAGGATAGTATTCGCAATCAAAAAAAGAAACCTGATAAAACTCAATATCAATATTCAGTTTATCAGGTTCAAATAAGTTTTCCCAAGGAAGTAAAATTTTAAACTTTAATGTAGAATCATTGAATTCAATATTTAATAATTTAAAATTGTGAAATAATTCAATTAGACATTTTAATTCCTTTGTCTTCGGTTTCATGCAAGCACTTATCTTAATAGCGTTACATCGTATAAAGAAACCACTTTTTCACATTTACAATCAGCAGGCTGAGGAGCTCTACTCAATTCATAAAAAAATCGAATTTGCGCACCTTCAACTTTGTATTTTTCATCTAAATTAATCGGATAAAATTGTTTTGTCAATCCATTGTCATTGGCTTCAATTAGGATTGGACAACCATTTTTTTGTAGATGTATCGTTCCAACAATACGTAATGGTTCAGAAGGAGTAACTTCCACTGTTTCCTCTTTTGGAGTAATTTCTTTACTTGTTTTACAGGACATAAAACTGATCAATAAGAAGGAGATAAATAAGAATTTCATAGTCTTTTGTTTTATATTGCACTAAAATTGTACCAAGATAAGTATAAAATTTATTATTTCTTTATTGCATTAGTGCTTTAGCATTCAAAAGAGCTGCTTCATTAATTTCTTCGCCACTCATTAAACGTGCAATTTCTTCAATCCGTTCATTTTCATTTAATTTCCGAACCGTTGATTTCATACTATTATTGAGAATAGCTTTTTCCACTTTATAATGATTTTGAGCTTTACCAGCAACTTGGGGCAAGTGAGAAATTGCAATCAATTGTAAATTCGCTCCCATATTTTTTAGTAAAGCACCCATTTTTTGAGCGACGTCACCAGAGACACCTGTATCAATTTCATCAAAAATAATAGATGGAAGCTGTTTTTTCTTTGAAATTAAATTTTGTAAAGCCAGCATTAATCGTGACAGTTCACCTCCGCTTGCAGCTTTATCAATAGCAATTGGCTCTATTCCAATGTTTGGTGAAAATAATATTGAAACTTCAGAAATACCATTCAAATTTAAATCTTTTCGTTCTAAAACTTGAAAAATAAACTGAGTTGATGGCATTTTTAATTCTTCTAATAACTTTTCAATTTCTTTAGCTATAGGAATTGAATTAGCTATTCTTTGTGAATGCATTTCTTTAGCAAGAAGAAATAATTCATTTTGATTTAATTCAATTTCAAGTTGTAAATTATTAATTTGGTTTTGCAAAGAAACTGTCGATTCTAGCTCGATTGAAATTGAATTAGAATAATTAATTAATTCCGTTTGAGTTTTCAATCCATGTTTTTTTAGAACACGATTATATTTATCCAACATCAAAGTTAATTCGTTAATCTTAAAAGGATTGTATTCAATTCCTTCTTTATGACTTTCGGCATCATTTGAAATGTCTTTCAGATCAATAATGATGGAATTTATACGATTCGTCAATTCATCTACTAAAGAATCTTTCCCTTTGATTCTTTCTGAATGATTTTTTAATTTATTTAGTTTTTGAATGATTCCTTCTTCATCATCTATTGTTAGATGTATATTTTCCAACACCGTTTTAATTTCATCGATATTTTCGATTACATTTAATTCTTTTTCAATTTCTGAATAACTTTTCTTATCCAAATTTAACTCTTCTATTTCATCTAATTGAAAACGATTATAATCAGCTATTTGAATAGATTTAGATAAATTATCTTTTAAAATTGTCAATAATTTAGTTTTTTCAACCCAAGAAATATATTGTTTTTGATAAAGACCTTTTTCTTTCTGTAAAGCGGAAAGTGTATCTAATAATTCGGTTTGAAAATAAGCACTTTTTAATTCAATTGTGTGATGTTGTGAATGAATATGAATCAATTTTTCAGTTAACTCTTTTAATATATTTAAAGGAACTGGCGTATCATTTACGAATGCTCTTGAACGCCCTTGTTTCGTTATTTCTCTTCGTATAATTGTAGTATCAAAATTATCAATATCATTTTCTTCAAAAAAAGAATTTAAATGAAAATTTTTTAATTCAAATTCAGCTTCAACTATCGATTTATCTCCATTTGGACCAATAACTGTATAATCTGCCCGTTCGCCTAAAATCAAATTCAATGCACCTAACAGAATTGATTTCCCTGAACCTGTTTCACCTGTTAAAACTGTAAAACCAGCATTAAAATCAATAGCAACCTGATCTATTAAAGCAAAATTTTGTATTCTTAAATTTGAAAGCATTAATTTAAAAGTGTTTCATATTTGGATGAATTTGTAGGATCTATTCGCTTTAACAGGTTGATTATTTCTGTTTTTTCATTTTGTTCAGAATCATAAAAAATATTTTTTATTTCGGTTTGTTTGGCCTGAATAAAATTTAAAAGGTTGACAGAACCTGGTCTTGTCGTTGTAACCTTTACCAATTTATTTAATGCTTCAAAAATTGCCTTTTTAGCTTCAACTGGATTCGCGTA
Organism: Flavobacteriia bacterium; assembly: GCA_016178305.1. GTDB lineage: Bacteria > Bacteroidota > Bacteroidia > Flavobacteriales_D > Crocinitomicaceae > CAIUKX01. The sequence continues at coordinate 114,989 of JACOTM010000035.1, forward strand.
TAATTGATCTATTCCTTTGCGATGGTATTCATAAAAACATTCTCTCAAAGGCTCAAACAATTGATGTAAAGCATTATCTACCAACCAATAACGGTTTCTCTTTACCCCTTTTTCATTTGATTTCCATCCAGAAGCCCCTGAATTTTGAGCATTCGTCACAATTTGTTGCGCTTCTGTGAAATATGGTGTCCCTCCTTTTAATGAAAAAGAATCATAATCCATTCCAATGATATAATATGCATAAAATGCTAATATTGAAGTTAAATTATCCTTATATTGATTTGCAGCATAAACAAAAGACGCTTGTCTTGAAAAACTAAATTCAATGTCATCATCTTGAAAATTAAAAATCAATGAATTATAAGACGAATTATAAGCTGGTCTAGACGATTGAATTTGTAAAAATCCTGAAAATGAACCTGCAGCTGGAATTTTATCAATTTGTAATTGCAATTGACAATTAATTCGCTCCTCAATTTTAAATTTATCTTTCGTCCATTGCGTGTTGTTCATTAAATCATTAATTGATTGCTTTAATTGTGAAATAACCTCAAGTTCAACGGAAGTTACTTCTAATTTAGCATTGGTAATAATTGAAACTTGGCAATTTAATTCTTGCCCATACGACAAATAACTAAATAAACTAAAAAGAATAATTAAACGGTTCATTTTTTAAAATTTTTCAAGTAATCTACAATTTGCTTTGCAGCTATTTTTTTAGACATTAACTCAAATTTAGTGATTTTATTGTGGTTATCTATAATAGAAATTTTATTTGTTTCATGACCAAATCCTGCCCCTTCATCTTCTAAGGTATTTACAATAATAAAATCTAAATTTTTCTTTTTTAATTTTACGGTTGCATTTTCAAAAGCATTATTTGTTTCTAAAGCAAAACCAATAACTTTTTGTTGATTTGATTTAACCGATCCGGCCCAAGCAAGAATATCTGTATTTTTAACTAATTCTAAAGTTAAATAATCGTCATTTTTCTTTATTTTTTGCTTTTCAATTGAAACAGGACGATAATCTGCAACTGCAGCTGCAAAAATCCCAACACTCATTTCTCCCCAATTAGCTTGAACTTGTTCTAACATTTCTTGGGCAGTCTGAATTTTAAAATGAGTCAAATTGGTATGCTGAATTTCAATTTTTGATGGTCCTGAAATCAATATCACTTCAGCCCCTCTTTTTAAACAATTTTCAGCTATCGCAAACCCCATTTTACCTGTTGAATGATTCCCTATAAATCGAACAGGGTCAATAGCTTCATAGGTAGGACCTGCAGTAATCAATATTTTTTCACCTTTTAAGTCTTCTGATTCTGTTAAAAAAAAATGAACGGTATCAAAAATTGTTTCAGGTTCAGACATGCGACCATCTCCCGATAATCCGCTTGCTAGTTCCCCATTTTCCGCTGGGATAATCATGACATTATCTCTCGTAAGTAACGCTAAATTTCTTTTGGTAGTTGGGTGAGCATACATATCTAAATCCATTGCTGGCGCGACAAATGTGGGGCATTTCATGGACAAATAAGTAGCTAATAAAAGGTTATCGCAAATCCCATTTACCATTTTAGCAAGTGTATTTGCAGTTAAAGGAGCAACGATAAAAATATCAGCCCACAATCCATATTCCACATGGTTTTTCCAAGTACCATCTTGTTTATTCCAGAAATCTATACCGACAGGATTTTTAGAAAGCGTAGCTATTGTTAGTGGACTTATAAAATCACAAGAGGCAGGAGTCATTATACATTTGACTTCTGCCCCTGATTTTATCAACAATCTAATTAAAGATGTAATTTTATAAGCAGCTATTCCTCCAGTTATTCCGAGAAGAACGCGTTTATTTTTCATGTGTTAATTATTAATTTAAAATTCACATGGTTTTAACGAGCAATAAAGAATTATTGTTTCGCTTCTGGTTTACGCATGTAAATTTCATCGTTCAACAATTGATCCATAGCCATTGAAACTGGTTTTGGTAATTTTTCGTAGAATTTAGAAATTTCAATTTGCTCTCTATTTTCAAAAATCTCTTCTAAATTATCTGTAGAAGAAGCAAACTCTTGTAATTTTTGAGTCAATTCTTCTTTTAACTCAACACTTATCTGATTTGAACGTCTTGATAAAGCAACAATTGATTCATAGATATTTCCTGTTTTTTCTTCTAAGTAAACAGTGTCTCTTGTAATAATTGAACGTTCTGCTGTGCTATTTTTAAAATTCATTCTACTTCTTTTTCGAAATTAACTTTTATAAACTTCTTTTTGTTTTTCCATTTCTTCGCTCATATTGTCTAAGCGTTTTCTATATGAAGATTCTGGAAATTCTGATACAAAATTACGATATCTTTTTATAGTTTGGTCAATTCTTTCCTTTTTTTTCTCATCAATACTGTTTTTTGCTAATAAAAATGAATTTTCAACCAATAAATAAGAAACATATTCTCTATTTTTTGAAACTGGAAAATCAGATAAAAAAGTTTCTGAAGCTGTAACTGCGGCTCTATAATTTCCTGTTTTAGAATACAATTTCACGCTTTCAAAATCTTTTAACTGAATTTTATATCTTAATCTATCCATTGTATGATTGCATGAATCAACAAATTCAGAATAAGGATACTTATCAATAAACTGTTGTAAACTATTGATTGCTAATTCCGTTTCATTTTGATCCAAGGTGTAAGATGGCGAATTACTAACCGAACACATCGCAGATAAGAAAAAAGTTTCTTCCGCTTTGGGGCTATACGGAAATCTTTGAGAGAAAGCTCCTAAATAATAGCCTGCCATATAATAATCTTTTTCAAAATAATATGCTTTTCCAATTCTATAATATGCCAATTCTCCTTCTCCTGTTTTAGGAAATTTTTGATAAACTTGCTCATACAAAGTTACACTTCTCATGTATTGCTTCGTATTAAACAATTCGTCAGCCAATTCAAACTTTTTTTGATAATCATCCCCTTTGACAACTTTATTGAATCCACTGCAACTAAAAAGTAACATTGCTGTGCAAAGAATGTAGATATATTTCTTCATTTTATATTATTATTTCACCCTTAAACTTCTTCCGATTTGTAAGGATGTATTTACTCTAATTCCATTTAATTGACATATTTTTGAAACTGTCGTTCTATTTTTTGCGGCAATTTCAGATAGCGTGTCTCCCGCTTTTACTCTATAATATTTATGCTGAGCTACGACAGCCTTTTTCTCTTCTATCACTTCTACTAATTCCTCATCTTCCTCTTGATCCGTAGGTTTAGCCCCCGGCTTAAATAGTGATCGATGTACAAATAAATTATGATCTTTGCATTTTCTTTCCGAAAAATCAATAATTTCTTCTGGATTCATTGCCGCATCATAAAATCTTATTTCAAAATGCAAATGTGAACCAAACGACCTTCCCGTATTCCCCCCTAAACCAATAACATCACCAGCTTTTACATATTGATTTGGGGCAACTATAAGTTTACTTAAATGTGCATAATATGACTCTAAACCATTATGGTGTCGAATTACTATTAAATTCCCAAACCCCCCATTATTAAATTTTGCATAACGCACTTTACCTGACCAACAAGCTCTGACGGTATCTCCTGTATTTAAATCTAAATCAACACCATTGTGATTTCGTCCTTTTCTCGGTCCATATTTAGAGGTTAATATTCCTGGAACTGGCATCACAAATTCTTCATCGGATTCATTCAATACACATAACCAAATTGTATCTTTTAAGCGACTCATATCATTTCCTCTATTTGAGGAAAAACACATATTATTATCCCATTTTTGCTCAAACTTTAAAGAAGAATCAGATGAAATTAATTCATGTAAATGCTGATTCATAACTCCATTGAAATTTTGATCTGCTAAATATTGCCATGTGCGATTTGAGTATATTACAATTTGACCATCTCTTGAATCAATTGTATCAATTGGATTTTGAGCTTTTAATGAAAATATAGTTGATATTAATAAAAGTATAAATACTATTTTAATCATATTCTTTTGTTATCTATTTCACAAATTTAATTGTGATTTGCAAGTTTAATTTATCAATATCACAAAGATAGCTTTTTTAGACTAATTTGCATGCACATCCATCACTAATATATTATAAAACATCGCTTCATTTGGGCCAACAAATTCTGTCAATCCCTTTGTCCCGTAAGCTTGTGACGAAGGAATATAAATATACATTCGATCTGCTTTTTTAGACTTTTTTAACGCTTTTTTCAATCCGGGTATCACACCAATATCCGACATTCTCAACGTAAATGGTGAATTATTTCTAAAAGAATTAAAATACATCGGATGGCTTTCACTACTAATCATATAGTGAAATGTAATACGATTACTTGAATTAAAAAGCACTTTATTCGCTTTATTCTCTTCAAAAAGCCAAACTTTTGAACCTTCTACAATTCGAGTTGGCTTTACTTTACTTAATACTCGAATTGTTAAATAATTTTTTGCATTTGGAGGAATGAGTCCTTTAATCCCTTTTTCGCCTCTTGCTAAATTTGCTGGAATAATTATCCTGGCAAAATCACCCACTTTTAAATTTTCAATTGCTAAATCCCATCCTTTTGTTTGCATTTCAAAACCAACCATGAATGGAAATGATTCTTTTTTCAATAAATGATTCCCATCGACAATGGTTCCATTTTCAAGATTCACTTTATAATCAATCAGTATAACATCTCCTTTTTTGATTCCTTCTTCATTTCCAGAATTTATCCATGAAATAACAATACCATTTTTAAACTTTTTTGTTTTTACGACCTCCAATTTATCTGCCGTTAACGCTGTTATCTTTTGCGCTGATTTAGTCCCTTTTAAATCACTCGTTTTCTTCTTAACTCCTTGAACGTTACAGCTTAAAAAAAATAAACTGAAACTGATTAATGCAATTTTATTCATTATCTTAATTTTATTAATTCTAAATCTACAATTATTGGATTCAAAGGAGGGATTTTATTCATATCCCCAACCAGCCCATGAGCCAAATGACTCGGAATCATCAATTTAACCTTATCGCCAACCCGAAGTTTTTTAATACCTTCTTGAATTCCAGTTTCAACGTCACTATGGTCAATTATGAATTTATCTAATTCATTTTTTTCTGTTTGATAACAAAGTGTTCCGTCCAATAATGATATTTTATATGTGATCAATGCTAGTCTTCCCGTCTTAGCAGAGTCGCCATCACCCTTTTTATAAATCTCAAATTGCAATCCTGTACCTGTTTTTGTCATTTTCAATTCTTTATGTTGAGCCAAATATAATTGAATATCAATTTCTTCATCTAAGGTCAATTCTTTTCCAAACTTTGAAGATTTATCAGCTGACCATTTTACTTCAACAGGCTTTTCATTTTCTTTACTCGTACACGAAATACTGAAAATAATCATTAAACTGAATGCAAATTTCTTTATCATATAAAAATTATATAACACAAAAATAAACTTTTGTAACATGTTAATAGAAAGACTATTTTTTTTCTATTAACAATATTGTTTTCATTTAAAAGGGATAATTTTATTTTGAGGTGCTGGGAGTTTTAAATAGAAAAAATTTCTACTTTAGGATTCATGGAAAAAAAGAGTACCGATCAAAGTTCAATACAATCTCATTTGTATAGTTTATTAGTTCCTCAAGAGATATTAAA
>JACOTM010000066.1 GCA_016178305.1 Flavobacteriia bacterium
CAAGAACAAGTTGATTTTAATGTTTCTAAGACCAACTTTTAATACTATATTATTAGTTATATTTGTGCTTTAATTACATTTCAAATATGAAATTATCAGAAATAGGATTACAAAAAGGAAATAGTCCAAATCGAATAAATAAAATTCGTCTAACCAATACCTTTGCCGTTTTCAGTTTTCTCGTTTTTTCATTCAACGGAATTGTAAACTATTATTTAAAAGATATATTCTCAGGCATATTGTTAATTTGCTTTGGAATATTTTGCTTATTTACAATTTTATTCAATTACATACACCAAAATAAAATTGCCGTTTCTTACCTCTTTTCAATAAACAGTTTTGGTATTTTTTACTTTGATTCTTATGCAGGACTAAATTCTGGGACTTATTTGTATTATTTTCTACTCTTATTGGGAATTGCAAATGTATTTGATGTTCGGACAAAAAAAGATAGAAACATTGTTTTTTCACAAGTGTCAATATTAATTATTTTAGCAATTATTAATTCATTAACAAATCACACTTTATTTGAAAACCATACACTCTCTGAGCAACAGAAATTAGATATGTTAAAATCAAATATCATTATCGCAATCATTTCAATGTCTTATTTCATTTATCTCATTATAAAATCAAATATTTCTAAATTGGAATTACTCGAAAATTTAGTTGGTGAAGAAAATAAATTACACCTTTTAGAAAAAGAAAAAAATCAGGAAAAAGAAATATTACTTGCAGAATTACAACACCGATTAAAAAATAACTTAAGTATCATTGCTTCGATAATTAAACTAAAAAATGAAAAATTAACGGAAGAAAACATTCTCGAAATACAAAATGAAATAATGCACGCAATCCAAACAATTGCAGCAGCGCATCATTTACAAAAATTCAACCAAAATTTATTAATCATCCCTATTCAAGATTTCTTAAAAAAAATAATTGAAAACCTCCATTTTAATAATGCTAAAATCCATTTGAGTTGTTCAAATGATAATTTCGAATTGCAAATAAAACAAGCCTTACCTTTGGGATTATTAATCCATGAAACTATTTTTTTATTTCACACATTAAATAAAAATCAGGACAATCACTTAACGATTGAAGTAATAAAATCAAACAATTATGTTCAAATGAACATTGATTGCTCTATACCAAACATGTTAGACAACTCTGTTTCTAAAAATATATTACTTTTTGATTTTGCTGATCAAAACGATTGTACGATTCAAAAAATAACTGAACAGAATTATTCAATTTCGTTTAAAACCGCTAACTCTATGAATGTTATTGAAAGTCAAAAATTATTTACTTAACAAACATGTGGCGTAAGCTTTTATCGCTTTTCCATCTCCAAAAGAATCAACTTTTTCATGTGTAGTCGCTTTAATAGATACTGCATCAATATCTATCTGTAAAATTTGAGCCAATACTTCTTGCATTTCTGGAATATGAGGATTCAATTTAGGCAATTCCAATATAACAGTACAATCAATATTAACTACTTTGTAATTTTTTTTATGAATCAACTGAACAACTTCTTTTAATAGTATTTTACTATCAATCCCTTTATAAGCAGGATCTTTATCCGAAAAATGATAACCAATATCTCTTAAATTCGCAGCCCCTAATAAAGCATCACAAATTGCATGAATAAGTACATCTGCATCTGAATGTCCTACAGCTCCAAAATCAGATGGAATTAAAATTCCTCCTATAAATAATTTGTAATCTTTTTTTAATTGATGGACATCTATTCCAAAACCTATTCGAATATTCATTATTCTGGTTTATCTAAAACTTTCTTATCTTTTCCTAATGACATTCTTAAAGAGAATCTTAATGTATTCGCTAAAGGACTACTTTTCCCATTAACAGCTAACAGATAAGACATATCGATACTAAATTTATTATATTTTAATCCAATTCCAATATTTGCATACCTTCTATTTCCTTTATTTTTGCTCTCATAGAAAAATCCAGAACGAACAGCAAAAATATTATTATACCAATATTCGATACCTGTACAAATATTTATTTCACTTAACTCTTCTTTCAATCGTGAATTTTTCACTATTTGATAAGTCCCATCAGAATTTTTAATATAATTTCCATTAGCATCTTTCGCTACCACACCAGGCGCATCATAAAAAGATTGCATAATACCAGAAACAATACCGATATTATTATCTTTACCTGCAATCATTTCAATTGTACTCGTCCCTCCATTTGTAAAAGTTGCGTAAGTTGGTGGAGATGGTACTAATAATTTTTGAGCCTCTAAAGCAAAGGTAAAGCTGTTATAGTTATCAATTTCTGCTTTAAATGAATTCGCTATTTTTAAATTCATAGGTATAAAATCCAATTGTGTTGAACCTTGTGAATAATTAACTTTATTACCAATATTATTGATTGTTGTTGCAAATGTATAAGTTCCTCTTGTAGATCCAATTTTTGCATCTTCATTGAAATACGTAAATGAAATATCTGTAGCTCCTGCAATTGCGGCCTTTGTACTAACACCTGCAACAGGCAAACCTCCAGTTAAATTAGAATAAGCAAATTTTCCATTGATACCAACACTAAATTTCGGACTTAATTTAAAGCCATAACCCGTTGTAATTTCCCATTCGCTCGGTTTATCATGTCTCGTGACTGCTCCTGTAGCATCCGTAAAAGTTATTTCACCCAAAGCAAAATATCTCAATGATCCTCCTATAACATGTTTTTCATTAAATCTTTTATAACCTGATAAATAAGAAATACTCATATCACTTGTTAATTGTCTTAACCAAGGAGTGTACGATATTCCTATTTCAGAAGATTCTTTTGCAAAATTCAACATAGAAGTGTTCCAATAAATCGAATTAGATGTTGCACTTAAAGCTGTACCAGCCTCTCCCATTCCTCCTGCTCTTGAATCAGGTGTAATGGACATAAAAGGAAGAGCCGTTGTTATTGTATTTAATTGCAAATCATTCGTAGTAGCACCTGGTTTTGATTGTCCAAATAAAATTACAGTGTTTGTCAGAAAAATGAAATATAAAAATATGTGTTTTTTCATCTTAAAAATATCGTATGAGTTATCAAATATACGTAAAACATCAAAAAATATTGTCTATTTACTTTAATAAAAATAATTTTTCAATTTTTTCGGCAATTTCGCCTGTTTCAGAACGAACAGAAAGTTTATAAATATAAACACCTTTTGCTAAATCGTCTCCAAAGTCATCCTTACCATCCCAAGTAATTCCATCAGATCTAAACCCAATTGTTGATACTGTTTTATTAATCGTTTTAATGACCTTTCCTGAAACTGTATAAATCTGAATTTGAACATCTAGATTACTACAAACTTGATTATGCTCAAAATAAAAATCAGTTTTAGTTGTAAATGGATTCGGATAATTTTGTTCAGCAGAATTATCATTGATGTCCCAAACTTTAAATGTCAAAGTATGCGTTCCTGGTGATAGAATCGGAAATGTGTAATTTACCTCTCCTTGTTGGTAGGAGTCTAATGCTGCTGAATAATAATTATTTAGTATAATTGGTTTTGAGGTTTCTCCATCTAGTACAACTGTAACATCATGTCCAATACCATTCCCCACTGTATTTACACCATAATTATCTTCAATTTTTGCAATTAATGTTGGGGTTTCATTTGTTTCTCCTCCATCAACAAATTTTTCATCGTTTAGATACATTTTTATGATTGGTGGTTCATGATCGACAACACCATTTGGATCAATACCTCCTACAATAAACCGCTCATCTACCCCACCTGCATCCAATGTATTTGATAACAATCTATTATCTGCATAATAACTAATTTTACCTGGGCCAAATGAATAATTAATATCTTTTGGAACAATAAAGGAGAAATCAAAGTAACCATTTTTTACACTTACCATCCCTTTAAACAAAGCATTCTTTTGTAATTCAAATGGAATTAATGGCGCGCCTTGATCTTGACCTAAAGTTGTCAATTGTTTAGGCTTATCAAAAATTGTAGGAGTCAATACCCCGTTAAAATTAGTTAAAATTGTTCCATTATTATTTACTAAATGTCCTTTAATCGTCACTTTACTTAATGCTCTCAAAGTGTCCATTATTAATTGCGGTGAAACTGAATTAATACTATCAGTAACAACATTCATTTGAGGCAGTGCTAATCTCAAAGCTGGATCACCAATCAATGTAAAACACCGTTTATTTTCCATCGATAATGATTGATTTTTAGTTAATCTAATTATTTCTCCAAATGGCAAGCCTAAATATTGCACATCTCTTTCAAATACATTCTTGTAAAATTTATTTAGAATATCTGTATTAACTCCGATATAAATTGCTCGAGTTGTTGTCATTAATGCAATTGCGCCACCTTTTGGATTCAATGATACCCATTCACCTGCTGATACTCTACTGGGATCGTCATATTTTGTAAATTCACAAGTAGCGGAAACAAATAAATTTAACTTATTAATATTACTCCAACTTTGAATTTGTGGTATTGTTATTATTCTTTCAGCAGCCGCACCAACTTCTCCTCCATGTCCGATATAATTCATTAACAAAACACCATTAGCAATTCGATCATCAATTTCCTCATTAACTTCAGGATATCTTTGTCCTCCAGCAGTTGAAATTTGAGGATAAGCATCTATGTAAATTTTATCACAATTTAATTCTGGGTGAGATAATTTAACACCTAAATAATTGGGTTCAGCATCATCTGGAACAAAATTTCCAGTCGCCTCATAATCATCTGCTATTAACACATATTTTTGTCTCCAATCTCCATAAGTACTATTACTTTTTGAAGCTCCACAACAATTTGAAGTTGCATAAATATCTGAGCCATTCTTCATATAATGTTCAATTTTATCAACTTGCTCTTTCGCTATTTGATTGGACGATATTAATAATCTACCAACACCTATATCCAATAAATCACCATCTTCAAAAGACTCATTATCATCTAACAAACCAAAATAATCATCAGAAACCAATGCCGAGATATGATCTTCCGAATTTAAGACTTGGTAAGTTGGTACATAGTTATTGTTATTCGCAATTCTATTTTTGGGATCATAAGTTCCATCTCCAAATAAAAGTAAATATTTTAATTCCAAAGAACTATTTGCTATAGATCGATCATAAAACATTTTTGCAAATCTTTTTATTGCCGTAGGATCTTTCATTCCAGAACTAAATTCATTATATATCTGTTCCGTTGTTACTACATGAACAATCAAACCATTTCCTCGATGTAAATCCGCTAATCTTTCAGCTTGGCTTACAAAAGTAACATCTGTTACTATCAGATAATCTGCCTGAGATAAACCATGTAAATTTTGAAAAGACACACCGCCTTCTTTAGTAGGAATGAAATAATTAATTCCATCAAAAACGACAAACTCTTTTAAAGAATCAGTAGGTACTCTAAAAACATAAGTCGAATTAGAGAGAGTTCCAATTATTTGCATTGGAACTTGTCTATTTGATATATCCCATAAAGTAGTATTAGAATTACTATTCAATATTGAAAATTCACTAATATTTGAAAGTCCAACTGAATTAAGATCTCTAAAATTCATTTGGCTTCCATAAAAAGTCAATCCTCTTCTACAATTCAACAATATATTATCCAAATAAGTTAATGCTGATGGATTATTTCGATTAATAGTAATATTTAAATCAATGGATGACAAGGGATTATTATATGAAAAAGCAACAGGTGATCTTCCATAAGATTCGCTACTTGCTGATGGTAACACTGTGTTATAAAGTGTCGTGCCATTTACAGAATAAATTTGACTCGTACCCAACGAAGAAGTGGAGTTTGATGCTATAGCTACATTGAAAAGAACTGGAACACTTTGAATAATATTTGGAATATTAAAATTAAATGTTTGACTAAGCTCCGTATCAAATTCCTCACCATACCAACGTTGTCCTCCTTTAATTAAGGATTTACTATCAACTTCGTGCTTTACGAAATAAGAATATGACGAAACATTATTAGTAACTGCAGAATTAACACTTGCAATGGAATTAATTCTTAATGGAGTATTCAAACTATTGATATTTATAAAATAAACCGAGTAATCCGAGTAAATATTTTGATCAATTGTAAATCCTGTGTTTGTTGAATTTACATTACTCTTAGATGGTCCCCATCCATAAAATAAAATATAATCTTGATCATTAAAAACGCCATCTCCATCTCCCGAAATAAAAATAGCATTTTTAGCTAAGTCATCGGTAAAAACCGAATTATTTAATTCCGATAATCTGCCAGATCCATTACCATAAATATTAATATCATTTGGATTTAAACCTTGAACGCTAATCCCACAACTTTCCAAAAAAGCTTTATCTATTTTATAAACACCATCTTGATTTACTTTTATTTTGTACCACAATCCTGAACCAACGTTTAACACCGATGAATTCGCAAAGCTTTTCTGTTTTGGTGATGAAATTTCAGTACCATGAATTTTATGAAATTCTATTGAATTTACTCTATAAATAATACCACCTTCACTAACATAAGGTAATAAATTCACGGTGATAAACTTCTGTTTTTTTGCATGAACAATTTTTATTTGACAATCTAAAACCGAAGGAATAACGATATTTTTAGATTTTAAATAATTAACATCAATAGCTGGTGCGATGGTTTTTTGAATCGATATTAAATTACAATTGATAATATTTTTATCTTCTTCTAACCATGAAAAATGAGGAATATTATCTTTATAAGACTGTCCTTCAATCAATGGCAATGAAATTTCTACTTCATTTAACATAAGCGTTTTTGAATGCCCCCATGGAATTGTAATAACAGTAATGTTTTGTGAAAAAAAACAATTTGTGTTAAAAATTAGAAGGATAAAAAAAGAAAATAAACAAATTAGTTGTATTTTTATAGAATTATCTTGAATTTTCATAATGCAAATATGTGCAACATTTATAATATTATAAAAATAAAAACGTAATAATTCTTTGAATATTTTAATCGTTTTATAATATTTGTAACCTTTTAGTGTTAGATAACGTTATAGTCATTTGAAATTCATTTATTTCTATAAGTCAATTAGATGAAAAAAATTAATAAAATACTGATAGTTTTTTCTATCGCTTTATTCAGTCATAACATTATGGCTCAAGACCCAACGTTTACACAATTTTATGCGAATCCTTTGTATTTGAACCCCGCTTTTGCTGGATCGAATGGATGCCCTAGATTTGCAATGAATTACAGGAATGAATGGCCTAATTTATCTGGTAATTATGTTACAACAAGTGCTTCTTATGACCAATATTTTAAAAACATATCTGGTGGAATTGGAATATTAGCAACAAATGACCAACAAGGGAAAGGTACTATTCAAACTTCAATGCTCGGCTTAATTTATTCGTATCATGTTAAAATTAATAGAAAATTTACAATGATGTTTGGCGCAAGAGCATCGTGGTATCAAAAAACACTTGATTGGGACAAATTAACATTTGGCGATATGATTGACGGCCGAAGAGGTTTTATATATCAAACATCAGATCTTCCAAGAGGAGGTAAAAGAGGTTTTTTTGATGCTTCAGCTGGCTTTGTAGGTTTCAGTAAAAATTTCTATTTTGGATTTGCTGCGCATCATTTAAATGAACCAAATGAATCAATGATTATAGGTAATTCAAAATTGCCAATGAGATTTACAGGACACATGGGAGCTGAAATTAAGCTTGGTAAAAAATCAAGATATGCTAATGCTACATCTATTATGCCTAACATTATCTATCAGTATCAACAAAGTTTTCAAGAATTATGTATCGGAACTTACGTGAAACATGGTGTTTTTACTGGTGGAATTTGGTTTAGAAATAAAGATGCTTTCATTTTATCAATTGGAATTAGTTCTAAAAATTTTAAAATTGGTTACAGTTATGATGTTACTGTTTCAAAATTAAACAATGGAACTTCGCATGGATCTCATGAAATTTCATTAGGTTTAAACTTAAATTGTAAAGCAAAACCACAGACTTTTAGAACAATTTCTTGTCCTTCTTTTTAAAAAAAATAAAAAAAACTGTAACTTTTATTGTAGTTAACGTTAATATAGTAAATTTGCACACTTGAAATAATGAATAAAAAAACCAATAATATGAAATTACTTCACTATTTTGCAGCCATAATCATGGGTACAGTGATTTTAAGTTCTTGTACACGTGAAAGATCTACTTCTACTGGATGGGAGTATAATGATCCAAAAACAGGAGGCTTTCAAAAATTTCCATTCATGGATCAAGAAACTGGACCAGGTCTAGTTATGGTTGAAGGTGGTACATTTACCATGGGTAGAGCTGAACAAGATGTTATGTTCGACTGGAACAATCGTCCTGTTAGAGTTTCTGTATCATCGTTTTACATGGACCAAACAGAAGTAACAAACTTCCATTGGTGCGAGTATTTATATTGGATTTCAAGAGCTTACGAAACTTATCCTATCGTTTATAAAAATGCTTTGCCTGACACGAATGCATGGAGATCGCCATTAGGGTTTCAAGAGAAATTTGTTGAATATTATTTAAGACACCCTGCATATAGAGATTACCCTGTAGTTGGTGTTACTTGGTTACAAGCATCAGACTATTGTAAATGGAGAACGGATCGTGTAAATGAATATATCTTAATCCGCGAAGGTGTTTTAGATTATAACATTGAACAAAGAGATGAGGCTACATTTAATACGGAATCATATTTGGCAGGTCAGTATGAAGAAAAAGTTTTGGATAATCCGCAAGATTTGAACCCTTCACATGCAAATGGAAAAAAATTAGGAACTCGTCAAGTAAGAATGGAAGATGGTATTTTGTTACCACGTTATAGACTCCCAACTGAAGCTGAATGGGAATTTGCTTACTACGGATTAGTTGGAAACTTACAAGAAGGAACCGAATTAATTACTGAAAGAAGATTATTTGCTTGGGATGGACATTGGGTACGTAATGATGAAGAACAATTTCAAGGTTCTATTCGAGCAAACTTTGTGAGAGGAACTGGTGATTACATGGGGGTTGCAGGTCAGTTAAATGATGCTGCAGATGTAACGGCACCTGTAGAATCTTATTGGCCAAACGATTACGGTTTATACCACATGGCTGGTAACGTATCAGAATGGGTGTTAGATGTTTACCGTCCATTATCTTCGGAAGATTTTGATGAGTTTAGACCATTTAGAGGAAATGTATTCAAAACTAAATTATTAAACAACGCTGGTTCTACGGAAATCAAAAATTCTACAGTTCAGTTTGATGTACATGGAATGAAAGAATATTTAAATGAATTTGAAAGAGTTCGTTACCAAAGAATATCAGCTCAAAAGCACGATCCAAATGATAGTATCATTCCTGTTGGAATTTCAAAAAATGTTCAATCTAGAAATCCTGATAGAAAAGGATATGCTCCAGATCCATTTTATGTATCACATGGTAATGTGAAAGATTCTATCGAATTAGCTTTATTAGCAAAAATAAATCATGTTATAGATTTATCTATTATCGATAAAAACAATAAACATGATAATGAAGCTGCTGCTCGAATTCAAGATGAATTGTTTGATGGTATATTTGCTGAAGAATTAAGAGTAGGTCCTAGTGGCGAAGAGTATGCATTTGAAATTATCTCTATGTTACGTGAAGGATTTACAGCTTTTATTACTGACACTCCAGGAAAATTAAAATACAGAAATGTAACTGAAGAAGAAAATATTGGGCGTATCAATTATAGAAAAGATGATTATATTGATTATTTAGATGGTGATATTGAAAGTTCTATCTACTATGATAATGACGACCGTAAAAACAAAATTAATCAAGCAAGCCGTGACCCAAATTTAATTATGTACCAAAGTCAACACGAAGAATTTGGTTTAGATGGGTTACAAGTTAAACCTGGTGACAGAACTTCATGGCCAACAACTTTAGTTTCTGACAAATCTAGAGTATATAAAGGTGGTTCTTGGAAAGATCGAGCATATTGGTTAGTTGGTGGTACAAGACGTTTCTTAGATGAAGATAAATCTATGTCAACAATTGGATTTAGATGTTGTATGGATAGACTAGGCAGTCCAATAGGAATGGGTGTATCAGGAGACAAACCGAAGAAAAAGAAAAAGAAATAAAATAGTAAAACCCGTTGAAAGACGGGTTTTTTTATGTGAAAAAGAAATGGAGCAATTATTTAACTTATTTTATGAAACTTCAGGATTAACAACTGATAGTAGAAATATTTTTGAAAATTCTATTTTCATTTGTTTAAAAGGTGAAAAATTTGATGGTAATACATTCGCAAACGAAGCCCTTTTAAAAGGAGCTAAATATGTAATTAGTGATAATTATGAGAATTGTGATAACATCAAGATTTTTTATGTTGAAAATACTTTAACGTTTCTTCAAAAATTAGCGAATTACCATCGTCGTAAATTTAACATTCCAATCATTGGAATAACCGGTAGCAATGGAAAAACCACATCCAAAGAATTAATTAGTTTTGTTTTAGCTACTAAATATAACATTCTTTTTACAGAAGGAAATTTAAACAATCATATTGGCGTTCCGTTAACATTATTGAGATTAAATGCTTCTCATCAAATTGCTGTTATAGAAATGGGAGCAAACAAATTGAATGACATTGAAGAATTATGTAACATAACTGAACCAACACATGGAATAATTACCAATATTGGAAAAGCACATTTGGAAGGTTTTAAAAATTTTACTGGTGTATTAAATACAAAAAAAGAATTATTTGATAGTGTTTCTAAATCCAATGGCACAATCATTTATAATAACGACGATGAAAACATAATTAATATACTTCCTAAAGAAACAACAAATATTAGTTATGGCACAACTACTAACGCAACAATAAAAGGTGACTTAACTTCTTTAAATCCTTATATTGAAATGGAGTGGAAATTTGATAGTTATATTTCGCCAAAGATTCAAACAAATTTAGTAGGAAAATATAATTTTTATAATTTTTTAGCAGCTATTACATTTGGAATTCAATTCAATATTAATCCCGAAGAAATAAACAAAGCTTTATCTGGGTATATTCCTACAAATAATCGTTCCCAAGTAAAAGAAACAGCAAACAATACGCTTATTTTAGATTGTTATAATGCAAATCCATCGAGTATGTTTAATGCTATAGAAAGCTTTTCTTTAATCGAAAATAAAGACAAAGTAGCAATTCTTGGAGATATGTTAGAATTAGGCGATGAATCAGTACTTGAACATCAAAAAATAATTAATCAAATTAATAGTTTACAAATAAATACTTTTTATGTTGGACCTATTTTTAAAAAAATATTAAACACAAGTAATTGTTTTGAAAATAGAGAACTTGCTATTGAATATTTCAAAAATAATCCGCTCAATAATATGCTAATTTTACTGAAAGGTTCTCGAGGAATTGGGTTAGAAAAGTTAGATGATTTTTTTTAATTCTAGAAACGGTATTGTATCCAATTGTGATTTCTCTTGAAGCATATTCTTTCGAATTACGCTTTTTTATTGAATTCCAAATTTCATCAATTCCATGCTCTAAAGCTTCTTTTTCTTCTTCCATCGCTGCATGCATGATTTTTGGATCTGAAAAATAATGTTTTACAAAATTTGTATCAAAATTACCACTGATAAAAGCTTCATGTTTCAATACATATTTGCCAAAATCAAGCGTTGTTTTAATACCTGATATCTGATAATTATCAATTGCCTGAATTGTTCTTCGAATAGCATCTTCCCTTGTTTTTCCCCAAACAACTAGTTTAGCAATCATTGGATCGTAATATATGGGGATATCCATCCCTTCAACAAAAGCATCATCAACGCGAACACTTCGCCCTGAAGGAATACGGTATCTTTTTAAATTACCAATATCAGGCGTAAAACCATTCAAAGTATCTTCAGCATACACTCGAACTTCAATAGCATGACCTTTAATTTTTATTTCTTCTTGTTTTAATGGTAAATCTTCTCCCCTAGCCACTTTTATTTGCCACTCCACCAAATCAAGACCAGTAATCTCTTCGGTTACAGGATGTTCAACTTGCAAACGGGTATTCATTTCTAAGAAGTAGTAGTTTAAATCTGCATCTAAAAGAAATTCTACAGTACCTGCTCCTTCATAATTACAAGCTTTACATACAGCTACAGCTGACTCCCCCATTTTCTGTCTAATTTCAGGGGTCAAGACAGCGCTTGGGGCTTCTTCAACAACCTTTTGATGTCTTCTTTGGATGCTACATTCTCTTTCAAAGAGATATACTGTATTTCCTTTTCGATCTGCAAAAACCTGAATTTCAATATGTCTTGGTTTAGTAACAAATTTTTCTATAAAAACGGCATCATCACCAAAAGATGAACGCGCTTCATTTTGAGCTAATTTCATTTGTTCAGCAAATTCAGCAGAATTTTCTACCAAGCGCATTCCTTTACCACCACCACCAGCAGATGCTTTAATTAAAATGGGATAACCTACTTCTTCAGCAATTAGTATAGCTTCGTTAACGTCCGTAATTGCGCTATCAACACCTGGAACTAAAGGAACATTATAACTTTTAACAGCTTGTTTTGCACTTAATTTATCCCCCATAACTTCCATAGCTTCTGGAGAAGGTCCAATAAAAGTAATTCCTGCTTCTTTAACTTTTCTAGCAAAAGTAGCATTTTCAGAAAGAAATCCGTATCCTGGATGAATACCATCGACACCAAGTTCTTTACAATGCTGTAAAATCACATCTTGTTTTAAATAGCTTTCAGCAGATGGACTCTCACCTACATAAACAGATTCATCTGCTTCTAGTACATGAGGAGCATTTCGATCTGCGTCAGAATATATGGCTACAGATGAAATATTCATTTTTTTCAATGTACGAATAATTCGACGAGCTATTTCTCCTCTGTTAGCTACTAATACCTTTTTCATACAACTACCTTTATTATTATTTGTAATTATTTTATTATCTTGAATGCTATTCGATTCTGCAAAAATAACAAAAAGATTTTAGGGAAAGTAATTGTTTTTAAAGGATTCTGAAATATTTTCATCTATCTAAGTTCACAATGCTTTTACTCCAAAAACACTCAAAATAACCTATCTAAAAATTTCTGAAAGCAAACATAGGAGTTTCTATGTGTTAAACGAAATAATCTGAGTCAGGTTTAATAAAAAGCGATGAAATTGGTGTATCAACAGGGATAGGAGTTTGTTTTCTTTTCTTTTTATTGGGATATTTTTTCTTTTCTTTTTGCCTAAAAAGATCAAATGTATATTGTATTAGTTTAAAACTATTTAGATCGTTAAAATCTTCTTGATAATGTAATCCAGCACCTTGCGTAAATAACCCTAATGATTTTTGCTGTATAATTGTATTATCATTTGACTCGTTAAATACATTAATTCTAAATGTACCAGATTCATTTAACAAATATTCTAAACTAACATCCCCAATCAATGAACTTTGAGTAGTTGATTTTGTAGTCGTTGTAGAGTTTTCAACGCCAAAACTTCCTGTTAATATCAATCTATTATCTAAAAATTGTTTTGATACATCAAGAGCAACTGTTTTATCTCCATTTGCATCAGCATCCAAATCTAATTTTAATTTATACTCTTTTGACACTTGAGAGAGGATTGCATTTATCTGATTAGCAGCAATATCTAAGGCAGTATTCACTCCTCCCCCACCATTTTCTTGTAAAGATTGAAAATGCCTCAATACTAATAATGAAATAAATTGTCTATTTAATTCATCTGGATTACTTTTTATTCCATTTAATAACGATTGTTCTTCATCAGTTGCTTTTGGAGCAATAATATCAAATGCAATTGCTGGTTTAAATAAAGTTTCTGATAAATTAATATAGCATTGAATATCTTGTGATACAGATGCATTTGTTCCATTAATTTTTTCTTTTGAAATTTCATCCAAACTTGCCTTTACATCAAAATAGGTATGTAAATCAATATAAGCATTATAGGGATCACCTGTCCACGTTAACGATCCTTTTTGAATAATTAGAGGTTGTCTAACACTTCCCATTACAAAATTATAAAGTCCTTTTTTTACATTAAAAGAACCTTCCATATTGATATCTCCCAAGTTATCTAATTTCACAGCAATATCACCTTCTCCATTTGCTTTAATTTCATCACCTGTTTTTTCATTAAAAATTATTCTCAAATCAGCATCTGGAGTGACTTTAAAATTAAGATCTAAATCAACACCTGTAAAATCAATTGCATCATTTTTAACAGTTAATGTATCAAATTCTGGTTTTAACTTATAAGTGATTGGGCTATCTTCATCTTCTTCAATAACAGAAGAACTATACATTGGAAAGATTATTTTTGTTTCTTTTTGACTTTTCAAATTCACCGTAATTTCTATGTTTTCTGAATAACCAAAAATATTAGCAAAACCTGTAGCGTAACCTTTTCCATAATAAACATCTCCTTCTTTAAAAGTCGTATTTAAAACTAAAAACTTTTCAAGCGGAGCTGGTTTCCAAGCAAAAAATGGATCTTTATGATAATAATCATCTTCTAAATTAAATAACAAATCAAAATTCCAATCAAAAAAATAATTATGATAGATAGAGCCATTCAAAACACCTGTGTTTCCTTCTTCATCATTCACAGGCATATTATCAATATAGAAACCGTATTTATCAGAAGATATTTTTCCATTGAATCCAAAATTCACTCCTAACACATCTAATTTAGCATTTCCATCAATCAACTTCACTTCTCCTTCAATTTCGGGCTTGTCAAATGTACCTTTGACTTGTAATTTCCCATCAATTAGCCCTTTGACATTTGACATTACAGCAGGATCCATGAAAGCATTTGTAAATTTAATATCCGTTTTATCAAAATCTAAATAAAAATCAAGATTATCTTTTTTTCTATCCAGATAATAATTCCCTTCAAAAGCAAATGTCTCAATCGTTTTATAAATTAAATCACCTGTTAAGCCAAAACTATTTGAAGCCTTATTCCATTGTGATTGAAAGAAAATATTTCCAACTTCATGTTTATCTATATATAAATTTTGAATATTAGCATCTCCAATATAAGTCAAATTTTTATACGGATTTGACAAATACCCCCAGCCATTCATCGTACCTTCTAATTCAACTGGAACACCTAACAACACACTCAGATCACTCAATGACAGATCATTAATTTTAAAATTCAACTTATCATTATCATTGTTTGAAATTCTCCCAAATAGGGAAATAAATTGTTGTTTTCGTTCTAATTTAAAATTATCAATATCAATAGTGTTTTCGAAAACAGTAATATTGGATTGCTCTTTTGTAAACCACTTTTTTTCTTTTAATGCAAAATAGGACGGCGACAAGGTAATATTAAATCTATTAACCCCTAAAACTTTGGTATTCCAACTTATTTTAGAATCATTTTTTGTATTCGGATTCCATGTCAAACTAGAATTTAGCTCATCTTTTGTTCCTATAGTTACAAATTTTAAATTTTCAACTTTAATACTATCATTTAAATTAAATTTTTTAATTGAATAGGTTGCCTCTAAACCGGAAGAAGTCAATTTTTGATTGACATCAATTTCAGACATTTTTAAACCCAGATAATTAATTGATTGAGAATTTATTTTCATGAAAAAATTTTCACTTTCTTCAGAATATGAACCATTAATTCTAGTCCCTTTCGTTATTATTAAATCAGGAATAAATATGGCTAACAAATCATTTATCTCTTTAATTTCAATCGTATATTCAAAATGATTTTTCGGTTTAACAACTTTTTTATGATTCTTTTTTTTCGAATTATTTGACAAATTTTCTTTCGGTTTAAGTATCGCTGGGAAAACCTTACTAAATTGATTTTCAAATTCAGAAACTACGGTTTCAAAATCAACTTTACCAATGATTGTAGTATTTAAAATATTACTATTAATTGATAATATATCTTGATCTAAAGCTCGTTTAATATTCAAAGTTAATTCTGGAATTTCAATTATTTTATCTTGTTCAAAATATTTTAATTCTTCCATCTTAATTTGGCCTCTTAAATTACTTGATGAATTTCCAATTAAATTAACTCTAAATTTTGAACTAAGATTTGAATTATCGATATGTGTAATGTTTAATTTTGTCAATAATGCTTTAGACAAGTCAACGGTGAAATCCATTTGTTGCTCTCCTTTCAAATCAATAAATCCTTCAAAAATTAAATTTAAATTATTATCTTTAACTTCAATAATTCCATCGATTCGATCATCAATATACTTTCCTTTTTCAACAAAAACATTTTCATAGACATAATCTAAATATTCCAAATGATGAATATTCCCTTCAATATCGTTGAATTTAATATCTGAAAGTGACTTTATTTCTCCACTTAAAAAAACAGTTCCATCAACTCTACCAAAAGTCTCATCTTCTAAAAATTGATCTAATTGAAAGTTTTCTATTTTAACATCATAATCACTTGCTTGCGATTTTTCAAATAAATAGGAATTATTCTCTCTGTTTTCTGTAAACATGATACCATTATCAAACTTTACAGACCCTAAAGCGGTTTTAAGTTGATTTGATGCGACAACAAATTGAGAATAAAACCCATCTAATTTAAAATTTCGAGCTTCAAAAAAGGATAATCGATCGATGTATTTGTCAAAAGTTAAATAATTTCCACCATTATCTTTAGGCATTTTTATTTTTCTTAAATCTGCTAATGAAATATAGGCGTAATCTAACTTTTCCTGAAAAAATGCTTGACTAAAATTTCTAAAATCAGGTAAATTCAAAGTTCCTTGTAGAACCGTTTTTTGACCTGTTTTAAAATGTAATTTATCTATTTTTAAATCTCTAACTTTTTTAGTTATCACGGCATCAATTTCAATCTGTTGTTCCATCCCCTCAAGCGCTGTAGCAAAATAAGAAATGTCTTTTAATGAAATTGAACTTGTTTTAATTTTTGAATCAAATGTTACACTATCCTCAAAAGAATAGAAGCATTGATAACGATTCATTAATAAATTCATTTTAGGAGCTATCACGTTGGAATAAGGCGTTCTAATTGATAAATTTTCCATTAACACACCCTTTTTAGAAATTTTGCAATAAGTACTAAAGGAATTTAAAACAAATCCAGATTTATCTATCGCTGCAATTTTAGTGATATTTGCTCGAATTACATCATCAATAACAGTAATGTGCCTCGCATTGATAGTAACATGTTTCAAATGAATATGGTCATAATCTAAACCAAAAGAAGAATAATATTTTCGATTGTCATCGTAATAAAAAGAAACATCTTCTATATTAATTTCATTCAAATGCATATCAATCGCTTTACCACTTTTCTTTTTTTGACTACTTCCAAAATAATCCGTGATAAACCAATAATTGTAATCGCCTGTCTTTTTATCTCTATTTAATTTAATGACTCCTTTTTCAATTGCTATTTTATCCAGAATAACTTTGTTATCTTTCAAATTCAATTCATCCAATGTTACATACATCCTTGGAATATAAGCCAATGTATCGTTTTTCTGATCTTTTACTAATACGCCATCTAAAGCAACTTTATCTAGAAAAATGATTGAAACTTGATCAATTCTGAATGTCGTTTTTAATTCTTTGGAAAGAAAATCGGTTGCAATTTTAGCCAAATATGATTGAACGGGAGAAGTTCGAATAGCAAAAGCAAAAAACAATACAAAAATAAGAATCCATTCGATGGAAATTCCTACTATTCTTCCTATTATTTTAATTATTTTTGTCATTCAGATACAAATTTAATAAAAGTTGAGTCAAAAAGATATAATAATATTAGGTATTGAGTCATCTTGTGACGATACATCTGCTGCAATAATCAAAAATGAAACCATTTTATCCAATATTATTGCGGGACAAGAGATTCATCAAATTTATGGCGGAGTAGTTCCTGAATTAGCGAGTAGAACACATCAACAAAACATTATTCCGGTAGTAGATGCTGCTATTAAAAAGGCAGGGATTTCAATGAATGAAATTGATGCAATCGCTTTCACAAAAGGACCAGGACTGTTAGGGTCTTTAGTTGTTGGAACTTCATTTTCAAAAGCTTTTGCACTTGCTTTAAATATTCCGATGTTGGATGTGAATCACATGCATGGTCATATATTGGCTCATTTCATTGATGATGAAGGAAAAGAAAAACCTTCCTTCCCTTTTATTTGCATGACTGTTTCGGGGGGACATACGCAAATTGTTTTGGTGAAAGATTTTTTAGAAATGGAAGTTATTGGTCAAACAATCGACGATGCTGCGGGAGAAGCTTTTGATAAAGCCGCTAAAATATTAGGTTTCCCATATCCTGGAGGTCCATTAATTGATAAACACGCACAATTAGGTGATGCCTCAAAATTTCAATTTTCCAAGCCTCAAATAGCAAATTATAATTATAGTTTTAGTGGGTTAAAAACTTCTATCCTCTATTTTATTCAAAAAGAAGTTAAAATAAATCCTGATTTTATTCAAGAAAATTTAAACGATTTGTGTGCTTCAATCCAGAGAACAATTATCGATATCTTATTTCATAAATTACAAATAGCAGCCAAAGATTTAAATATCAAACAAATTGCAATCGCTGGAGGTGTTTCCGCAAACTCAGGATTAAGAAATAAACTAACCGAATTAGGGCAAAAAAACAAATGGAAAGTATTTATACCTAAATTTGAGTATTGCACAGATAATGCTGCAATGATTGCTATAACAGGAAAATATATGTTTGATAAAAAATTATTTGCTAATCAAGCAATTACTGCAACAGCCAGATTAAAAATTTGAATTTGAATAGGTGTTTTTCTATAATTTGTAAAAAAAACAAACTATTTTTATAAAATTTTAAAAATCTTTCCATATATTTAGATTTTAATCTTGTAAGAGGGATTTTTTTAAAAAATAAGAAAAAACATATTGAACACTAAAACCGTTGAGTTATGAAAGAAACGACTATGCCAGAACTTATCGAGAAAGAGCTTGTTGCTTCTTTGTCGTTTCAAGATACATCTATTTCAATAAAACAACATCCTGAAATAATGAAACAAATTGAGAATGCTACGAGATTAGGAAATGCTCATCACAGCAAGGTTTCAATTATTTTTCAAGATGATTCGGGATTAAAAAGAGTTGATACTACAATTTGGGCGAATGGCGCGAAATATATTTGTTTAAAAGGTGGTGTTTGGATTCCTATTTCAAGAATTATTGAAATTAAAATGTAATAAATAAAATGTTAGTTAACATCTAAGAGTAAAAATGAACATATTTTAATAAAAAAGAGGAAAATTCCTCTTTTTTTTTGCTTATGATTTTCAATATCATTTGGAATAATGGAATATATAAAACAATCGAATAAAAGAGATCATCTACAAATAAAATATTTTACAATCTATTAATAACAAACCATCTAGATCCAAATAAGCAAATAATTTGAATTTAATTTCACAGCACTATTTTTCTACAAAAAGAACTTGTTTTAAGCAAATAGGAATACAAGGATTTTATTAAAACAAAACAATAGAACCGAAACGATTTACTTATTTTTGAGTTGAAATTTAGCAAGAATGAAAAAAAGTGTATTAATTGTCTTTTTAGTTTTAACTCAAATTCTTTTTTCACAAGAAAAAGTAAATTGGGATTATTCTTACAATGGAAAAACTGGAAATATTGAAATTAAAGCTGAAATAGCTGAAGGATGGCATTTGTACAGTCAATATTTAAGTAATCAAATAGGGCCTGTTCCAACGGCTATCGTTTTTAAAGAAAATTCAAGCGTTAAAGTAATAGGTAAAACAGAAGAACCTGTTCCTTTTAAAGAATATGATGAAAACTTCGAAGCGACTTTAGATTTTTTTAAAGGAAATGTTTTGTTTAAACAAAAAGTAGAGTTTGAAGGAATCCAAATTCTTGAAGGAACACTTACATTCATGGTTTGCAATGCAACAATGTGCTTACCTCCAAGTGATGTCACTTTTAAAATAGAATTAAAACCAATTAATTAATTTCAAAATTATGAAGAAGATGAACTTAAAAAATCAATTCAACTTTTTTAGTTTACTGCTACTATTTTTTGTATTTGTTAGCGCAAAAAGTGTTTCAGGGCAAATTGAATATCCAGAAGATAAAGTAAAATGGAAATTTTCTGTTGAACAAAAAGGAGAAGATGCCTTCATTATTGCCGAAGTTAAAATGGAAACACATTGGCATATTAATTCAATTGTTTTGCCTAAAGGTACATTTGGATACGCTACAAAATTTAATTTAACGCCTGCTAAAACTTTCAAATTAGTTGGTTCTCCCCTTGAACCTAAACCAATATTGAAACACGATGATGAAGCAGATGAAGATTTAAGTATGCATGAAGGAAAAGTAATTTTCAAGCAAAAAATCAAAGTAATTTCAGATAAAGATTTTATTATAAAAGGATCTTTTTCATTCCAAACTTGCGATGAAACGCATTGTTTAGCTCCTTATGACGGCTCGTTTAAAGTGGCGGTAAAAGGATTAAATGCAGGTGTATCGAATCAATTAGTACCGACTACAAATATTTCAAATACAGATGATTCTGTAACAGAAACATTGGAAGGAGAAATCGAAACAAAAGAAGAAGCAGCAGTTGAACCCAAAGAGAAAATTGTAAAAGTGGCACCAAAAAGCGAAGAAAAAAAATCATTATTGGGGATATTTATTATTTCTTTTATTAGTGGATTAGCTGCACTCTTTACACCATGTGTTTTCCCAATGATTCCAATGACCGTAAGTTTTTTCACGAAACAAAGTAAATCAAAAGCTCAAGGAATAAAGAACGCTTCTATTTTCGGAATTTCTATCATATTAATTTACATAACTCTAGGAACAGCAGTAACCGCAATTTTCGGAGCAGATGCATTAAATAAAATGTCCACTAATCCTTGGTTTAATTTTGTGTTTTTTGTACTACTTGTCGTTTTTGCCATTTCATTTCTTGGCGCATTTGAAATTAGAATGCCTAGTTCATGGGTAAATAAAGCAGATGCTAAAGCAGATAAAGGTGGATTAATTGGTATTTTCTTCATGGCTTTGGCATTGGCTTTAGTATCTTTTTCATGTACGGGTCCAATTGTAGGTTCTTTAATTGTAGAAGCAGCAAGTGTTGGAGGGATTACACCTATAATCGGTATGTTTGGATTTTCATTAGCTTTAGCTTTGCCTTTTGCTTTGTTCGCAATGTTTCCGGGTTGGTTAAATTCAATGCCTAAATCTGGTGGTTGGTTGAATTCTGTGAAAGTTGTTTTAGGATTTTTAGAATTAGCTTTAGCATTTAAATTTTTATCAAATGCAGATATGACTTGGAATCTTCACATGTTAGAAAGAGAAATGTTTATAGGTATTTGGATTGCTGTATTTACAGTATTAACACTTTATTTATTCGGAAAAATTAGAATGCCTCATGATAGTCCTTTAGATAAATTATCTGTAGGACGTGTATTATTAGGAACAACAACTTTGTTGTTTGTAATCTATATGATTCCAGGAATGTGGGGAGCGCCATTAAAGATTATGAGTGCTTTTCCTCCTCCAATTCAATATAGCGAATCACCTACAGGTTTTGGTGGAGGAATTACAGTTGCTCAAAAAGGTGGACCAGAAGGTACGCATTTAGGCCCTCAAAACATCAATGTTTTTCACGATTACGATAAAGCATTGGCTTATGCAAAAGAAGTTAACAAACCGTTATTCGTTGATTTCACAGGAATTAATTGTGTGAATTGTCGAAAAATGGAACAACAAGTATGGGGAGAAGAAGGTATTTTGGATAAATTAACAAATGAAGTTGTAATTGTTTCTTTACACGTAGATGAGCGCGTAGAACTTCCTAAAAATGAGCAAGGTGTTTTCAAAACAATAGATGGTCGTGATATGACTGTAAAAACAACTGGAGACAAATGGAAATTGATGCAAATAAATCGATATAATATTTTAGCACAACCTTATTATGTAATGCAGGATGTGAATGGAAAAGACTTGACAAATGGCTCAGCAGATTATGAGCACACAAGTAAAACGGAGGATTTTAAACAATGGTTAAACAATGGTTTAAAATCATTTCAAAAGAAAAAGTAGTATAGTTTTAGCAAATTAAAATCCTGCGATAATTAAATCGCAGGATTTTTTTTACCTTTACTTTATGAATGATTTTCTTCAAACGCCCATTGAATATCTGAAAGGAGTTGGTCCACAACGGGCTGAAATCCTGCGCAAGGAGCTTAGAATAGTTACGTTTGAAGATTTATTGTTTTATTTTCCTTTCCGCTATATTAATCGTTCTCAATATCATACGATTGCAGAATTACCTTATTTAGATTCGTATGCTCAAATCAAAGGAAGAATCATACAAATTAATGACAAACCACTTGGCAAACAAAATCGGCTAAATGTAAAATTTCAAGATCATACAGGAATTATCGAGTTAGTTTGGTTTCAAGGAGCCAAATGGATCCGGCCGCTTTTAAAAGTGGGTACTGAATATCAAATTTTCGGAAAAGCTAAAATATTTGGCACTTCCTGGAATATTCCTCATCCTGAAATTATCGAACTTGAAAAAGTAAAAAATGAAACCGGATTGCAACCCATTTACTCCAGTTCAGAAAAACTAGGAATGAAAGGTTTTACTTCAAAAGGAATTGAGAAAATAACAAAAGTATTGATTGAACAATTAAAAAATAGAATCCCTGAAATTATCCCTGATTCAATTTTAAATCAATTTCGAATTATTTCAAGAGAAGAAGCTTTCATTCAGATTCATTGCCCCAATAATGAAGATAATGCAAATGCAGCACGACTTCGATTAAAATTTGAAGAACTTTTTTTCTTACAACTTGAAATGTTGATGCGGAAGCAAATTACAATGTCAAAATCCAAAGGACATAAATTTATGGAAGTAGGCAACTATTTTACAGAATTCTATGCGAATTATCTTCCTTTTGAATTAACTAGCGCGCAAAAAAGAGTATTGAAAGAAATTCGAAAAGATTTTTTAACGGGACATCACATGAATCGTTTACTACAAGGGGATGTGGGAAGCGGAAAAACATTAGTTGCACTACTTACAATGTTATTTGGTATAGGTAATAATTTTCAAGCAGCTTTGATGGCTCCAACAGAAATATTAGCCAAGCAGCATTACATTACGATTAAAGATTTTTTAAAAGAAATGGATATTGATGTCCAACTTCTTACAGGTTCAATTAAAAAGAAAGATCGAAAAATAATATTTGATAAATTAGAATCAGGAAAAACCAATATATTGATCGGCACGCATGCTTTATTAGAAGATACGGTCCAATTTAAAAATTTAGGAATTGTTATTATTGATGAACAACATCGTTTTGGCGTTGCACAACGAGCAAAAATGTGGAAAAAAAACACGATCCCTCCACATGTATTAGTCATGACCGCAACCCCCATTCCACGAACGTTAGCGATGACTTTCTATGGTGATTTAGATGTTTCCATAATCGATGAATTACCCCCAGGTCGAAAACCAATTTCAACCTTGCATAAATTTGAAGCTAGCAGATTGGAAGTTTTTGGATTTATTAAAAGAGAAATTGCTTTAGGCAGACAAATCTATATCGTATATCCATTAATTCAAGAATCAGAATCAATGGATTATAATAATTTAATGGATGGTTATGAAGCTATAACGAGAGCTTTTCCTTTACCTAATTATCATGTCAGTATTGTGCATGGTAAGATGAAAGCTGAGGACAAAGAATTTGAAATGCAGCGTTTTATCAAAGGAGAAACTCAAATAATGGTCGCTACAACAGTTATAGAAGTCGGAGTAAATGTACCTAATGCTTCCGTCATGATTATTGAAAGCGCTGAAAGATTTGGTTTATCACAATTGCATCAACTTCGAGGAAGAGTTGGAAGAGGAGCCGAAAAATCATATTGTGTGTTAATGACTGGAATTAAGCTCTCAAAAGAATCTAAAAAAAGAATGGCAACCATGGTTCGAACAAATGATGGATTTGAAATAGCAGAAGTCGATTTAGAATTAAGAGGACCGGGAGATTTAATGGGAACACAACAAAGTGGCGAACTGGATTTAAAGATTGCTGATTTATCAAAAGATGGACAATTAGTATCTCAAGCAAGGGAAATAGCACGACAATTATTAACAGAAGACCCCTTATTGGAATTGCCTCAAAATCATTTTATTCGTGAACAATTACGAAAAATAATGAGAGCAAAACCAAATTGGAGTCAAATTTCATAATAAAAATCAAAAAGCATGTTCCAAGCTAAAGAAGAATTGATGATCTTCTTTTGAAATAGCATAATCAAAACGTAAAATGGTATTAACATTCCAAGCAATACGTAAGCCTAAACCTTCATTGTATCTATAATTTTTTAATTGTTTCGTCATATTGGGGTAATTGTCCCAAACAGCACCGCAATCAAAGAATGGAACGGCACTCAAGGCAAAATGCTGTTTTAAGAGATGAAATTGAGCAAATCTGTATCTTAATTCAAAATTATTGAACTGCATTACTCGAGCTAAATAGCGACTTTGTTTATAACCTCTCAAAGTTGCTCCTCCCCCTAAACCTTCGATGCTTCCCTCTGAACTCCATTGATCTTGATATTCATAGAAAGGAGAATTTCCACCGGTATATCCCATAGCAATTCTTCCAGCTAAAACTAATTTTTTGAATACATTTGGTAATAGTTTGTGGTAATAATTTACATGCCCGAAGGTTTTATTAAAATTATATTGTGAACCAAATGTTTTTAAAGATAATTCATTGGTCAATTCTGCAAAAAATCCTTGAGAAGGATCTGTTTCTAAATCACGGGTATCGTAAATCAAACCGACTTGTAGAAAAGCAACATTATTTTTCCCAACGCCAGAAATTAAACCTTTGTTTGCATCATTTAGAAGCATTGAGTTTCCTGAAAATGGTGTCAATTTTAAAGCTGCATATTCAAATCCAATCAAAGCTCTTAATCTCCCATCTAAATAAGACCTTTCCATACTTAAATTTATGATCGCTTCTTGTTTTGTATAAGTATTGTAAAAACGATTATTACCAATCATATTATTACTATAATTTTGATACGATGCATTTTGAATCATCGTTTGAGAACTATCACTGTTTGGGTAATAATTTAATCCTGGTAAAGTTGATGCTTGATTAATTCCAAAATACAATAAATTAGGATTTATTTCAAAAGCAGCCTCCCCTCTTAAACGCCATTTTGTATTTAAAATATAGGGAATGTCAATAGCTACTTTTATTTCTCTTTGTTCTTTGGTCGTATTAAATAAAACGACATCTAATTTAGCACGATATGCTGTATAATTAAAAAAGGGATCTGATTTTTTGCCATTAAAATAAATAGATCCTTCAACTCCATAACCAAACCCATTGATCGGATCTGAGCTCAAATCAGGTACACCAGTAACATAAGTACCTTCTTTTTTATGTGCTAAGTCTTCATCCGATAATTTTTTTTCATCATGAATTGCAAAAGGTAATTGTTGAACTGAATCCTTAGGTGTTTTATTTTCTTGAGAGAAAATTGAATTTGTAAAAATGTAAATTGAAAATGCAATTATTTGAAGAAATATATTTTTCATATTTATTAATTTAATGAATTACTGTTTTTTTCTGGCTTTTATTTGAAAGAAAGATTAACATAAAAAGTAAAAAAGTAGTTATAATTGTTGCAGGAGCTTACCTAAATCCAAACTACCTTTAGCAATTTTCTTTGTAAGTAGATCACCAAATGTAGCGCCAAAAGGTCTTGTAAAAATAAAAGCAATCCAGAATAAAAGCAAGTGATTGTTTTTTGTGAAATAATTCAAAATTACAACTATAATAATGATTGAAGCTGTAACAAACGCACCATTGATATAACTAAGTCCCATGTTATCACTTAAAAAATCGCCAAAAGCTGTTCCTAAGCTATTTGAAAAAAGTATAGCAATCCAATAGAAAATTTCAGCTCTTTTCGAAAATACTGGAAAAACAACTATTTCCTTTTCTTTTCTATACCAAATAATTAAAGTTGAAATTAACCCAATAAAAAGGAATGAAGAACCAATAGCATATCCAAGACCTAATGTTCTATCAAGATAATCTGAAATTTCAGTTCCAACCGTAGTCGTTCCAATTATTACGAACCAATAAATAGTAGAATTAAAAGTATTTGCCCTTATTTGTAGAAATAAAAAGAATAGGAAAAACACCATTGTTATCATTAAACTAATCGAATAACCAAAATTTAGTGTCATAGAAAGTAAATCTCCGAATGTCTCACCCAGAGTAGTAGCTAAAATTTTCATGATCCAAAACTAAGAAGTAATCATCGCCACCTTATTTTGAAAGTTTAATGCATTCATAATAATCTAATAATAATCTTTATGGGATTAATTACTGTATTAATTTACCTGAAGCATCGTATAAAAAATCTTTTCCTTTGATTTCAATTTCATATTTAACGACTCCTTTATTGGTTGTTATTTTAGCAATTTCAGTAATTTTTTCTTTCAAATGATTTTTTCTGAAACTTTCCATAATGTTTTTAGGAAGTTCTTTTTCTGATATTTCCATTTCAGTTTCAAGAATAATTCCTTCTTTGCTAAGTAAAACAGAATGATCAACTTCTTTTAGCTCAAAGCTAGCTTCAAAATCAGTATTTTCTTTTTCCCACTTTACTTTTTTCACAGAAGGGTATTTTTTAGCAAATGCATTTTTTACTTCTTTAGGAACTTCACTTTCTTTGATTGTTTGTCCAAATGATGTTAGAGAAAGCATTATAATTGATACTACTGTTAATGTAATTAATTTCATACGTATAAGTTTTAATTTATTTAAGTCAAATGTAGAACTCAATTTTGAAGAAAATCTGAATTTCGCTTAATTTTCAAAAATAATTTCAAAAATGTGGTATTGATTTTCAAAATAATATTTTATTTCCCAATGATTTCTATCAATAATTTTTTTGATTATAGATAATCCTAAACCGTTTCCGTTTGGATTATTATGTGATTTTGAAAATCTTTCGAATAACTGATTCGTATTTAATTTATTATCATTACTTGAATTTTTAAATAATAAACGATTTTTTAAAATTTGAATTTCGATACGACCATATTCATGTGTGTGTTTAATTGCATTTTGAAATAAATTATTAATGACTATTTCAGTTAAAAGCATATTTGAATTTACCTTCATTTGATACTCCTGATGAAAATGAATTGTAATATTTTTTATTTCAGCTTGTTCTGTAAAAAAATCTAAATGTTTTTTAATTAATTTATTTACAAGAATAGGTTCCATTTTTTCAAACTGATTTGATTCTATTTTGGAAAGCAATAATAGATTCTTATTTAATTTATTAAATTTAGATACAACTAGATTAATTTTTCCGATATAATTTGCTTGTTCTAAAGTCAAATCAGGTTGTTGAATCAAAGAATCTAAATAGGATTGAATTATAGCTAAAGGTGTCTGTAATTCATGAGCTGCATTTTCAATAAATTCTTTTTGGCTTTGAAAAATTAGTAGATTATTTTTTATTAATTTAGTTATAGCATCATTTAACCGATGAAATTCTTCTATTTCAGAAGGCAAAAAATAGGGTTCCTTATGTTTATCTATTTCAAATTGTTCAATCTGTTTTAAGGTGTTATAAAAAGGTTCCCAAAGTTTTATTGATAATCGCTTTGTTATGAGATACATTCCCGTTAACAAAATTGTCAATGTAAGAGAAAATAAAATTAATACACTTAAAATTAAATCTTCAGATTCAATCAAATTAATTTTCAACACCAATACATAAGGTGTCTTTTCTATTTTTATTTTAGATTTTAAAACATGATATGGTTCATTTTCATTCGTTATCGCATCGTATTTGGTGGTAAAAAAAATGTTATTCTCTCTAAAAGTTTTGCTGTAAGGTATTATTTTACCATCCTTACTGATCTTATTCCAAACAACAATATCTATTTTAGACATTTTAGGCATTGTTAATTTGACAAATTCATTTCTTCTCAAGTACAAAGTCTCGTCAGCGTCTTCTAAATATAATTTTTCAGTTAAAAAATAGAAAATTGGCGCGGAAATTATCAATACAATGAATGAGAAAACAAGGTATTTTTGAAGCGTACTTTGTAATAATTTTTTAGTCATTTTGCCATTTATATCCTAATCCATAAACTGTTTTAATGTAATCTGTACAATGAGACTCGTTCAGCTTTTTCTTTAAATTTTTAATGTGTGCATAAATGAAATCATGGTTATCCAACATGTCAGCCATATCTCCTGAAAGATGCTCCGCAATAGCACTTTTAGATAAAACTTTATTATTATTTCCGATTAAAAAAAGTAATAATTCAAATTCTTTCTTGGTTAAATCAATTTCAATCGTATGTACAAAAATACTTTTAGCTAACAGGTCAATTGAAATTTCATTGAATTGAATAATATTTGATCCCTTGAAGTTTTTACGTCGGATTAAAGCTTGAATTCGAACAAATAATTCCGAAAGATGAAAAGGTTTTGTTAAATAATCATCTGCTCCTTTTTGAAAGCATTCAATTCTATTTTCAAGAGTTTCTTTGGCTGAAATGATGATTATACCGTCTGTTTTATGAATTTGTTTTAAATGATTTAATATTTCAATCCCATCACCATCCGGTAAATTTAAATCCAATAATACACAATCATAGTTATAGAAAGAAACCTTTTCAATTCCTGACTTATAATCATTTGCTATTTCACAAATAAAATCATTGGAAGATAAATAGCTAGCAATTGATTTTGCTAATTCTACTTCATCTTCAATAATTAATATTTTCATTTTGTAAAATTAACTTTCAATTCTGAATAAAATCTGAATTTTAGCGTTTAGAAACACCTGTGCTTCATAATTTCTACTAGCAAATGAATAGAACACAAAATTTCGCTATTAATGAATTAATCAAGCTTTTTTTAATTAGTCTGCTTTCCAATTCTGATCGGCACCTTTTATATAAGGTAATTGAATCTCTTGTAATTGTTTTTCAATTTGTTCTATTATTTGAATTTGTTCATTCAATTTGGCTCTAAAAATAGTCAGTTCCTCTTTTGTAATTGCTATATTGTTACGTTGCGTATTCGTAACAGAAGTTGTTGTTTCAAATAGTTGATATTCAACCGTACCAAAACGGTTTAAAATACTCGGCGGAGTTTCAAATTCTCGATGCATTACAACTGGGTCACCATAAAGCATAATGGCACATTCTTCTATTTTCTGTTGAATTACTTTCGTTTGCTCAATCAACTTTAGAGGTGCATTTGGGTAATTTATTAACGCATAATTTATTAATTCTAATTTCTGTTCTGTTTCCTCCATCAACTTTTCACTTCCAGCTAAATTTCTTTTTAATTCTGAAACATCTTTTCTAAAATTCGCTAATTCTTCATTCATCTGTGGAGTTGACATTGCCGGAAACAACGATTTAACTTTGAATTTTGTCGGTTCAATTATTTTTTCTGATACACCATTATTTAACAAATATACTTCAACGGTATATTCGCCTTCACTCACTAAAAAACCATCATCTGCACTTTCATATCTTCCAGGTGTAGATTTTGAAATTTTTATTGCAGATGTTGTTTCTGTTCTTAAATTCCAATTAATTCGAGAAATTCCTTTAGAAGGGGCAGTCAATAAACGTTTTATTTCTTTATTTGATTTATCTTTAATTATCCAAATTAGTTTTGCCGCTTCTTCATGTTCTTCTTTTCTGATTTCATCAAATGTTGGATAAAAAACATCTTTCTTTTCACTTTCTAATTTCTGTTCAGTTTCTTGACGTTTTTCTTTTAAAGATTTTTCTATTTCTTTGATATAAATAGAAAATGTAGCTCCAAAAACTGGATTTTCAGCAGACCATAAATCAGCACCTTGCGATCCTGTTCCTGTTAAACCTAAAGGTGCAGAAGGAACATAAAGCAGTGCCTCTTTTACAGGAAATAAATAAACAAATAATAAATTTGGATCAATAAAATCTTGACGAACACAATAAACAGAACCTCTTACAGGTAAATTTCCTGAAATTGAAACCCAAGTTTTTCCTTTGTCAGAAGTTTTAAATAAATAAGGCTTAAAATCTCCTGAACGGTGATTATTAAATACGGCAAATGCTACATTTTGATCGTGCAAAGACGTTGAAATCATATTGACTCTCGTATTTGAAGGCACATTCGTAAAAGTTGTATATTTTGTCCATGTAGCACCATCATTTTCTGAAACTTGAATACAACCATCATCTGTTCCTGCGTATAGCAATCCTTTCATTTTTGGTGACTCGTCCAAGGCAATAATGTTACCGTAAATAGTTGTAGATGCATTTTTCATTACAGCATCCATAGACCATACTTGCCCCATTACTTTTAATTTATTTCGGTCAATTTGTTGCGTCAAATCTGGTGAAATAGTTTTCCAATCATCTCCTTTGTTAGTACTTTTAAAAACTTTATTTGCAGCGAAATAGATTGTTTTTGAATCATGTGGTGATATTAAAAGAGGAGCATCCCAGTTCCATCTATATCCTACTTCATTTTTCCCTGGTAAAGGCTGAATTGTTACTTTCTCTCCTGTAATTGTATTGTAGCGAACTAAACCTCCATATTGAGATTCAGCATAGGCAACAGTTGGATCAGTTGGATCAATAGCAGATTCAAATCCATCACCACCATTGGTTATGTACCAATCACTATTCAAAATACCTGCATTGTTGATTGTTGCGGATGGCCCTCCCATAGAATTATTATCTTGTGTACCACCATAAATGTTATAAAAAGGAGCCTTATTATCCGTTGCAACTTTATAAAATTGAATAATCGGAAGGTTCGCAAAATATTTCCAATCTTTTGCATGATTAAATGTTTCATATAAACCACCATCACAACCAACTAACCAATGATCGGAATCATTCGGATTAATCCAAATACAGTGATTGTCAACATGTTTTTTATCTTCTCCTGTAGCAACAATTGTTTTCCCTCCATCGACAGTATGATGTAACCATGTATCCATCACAAATACTTTATCTTTATTGGAATTGTCACAAATAATTTCTTGATAATAATTTCCGCTTGTTGAGAAACCTGACATTTTCGACCAAGATTCGCCTTTGTTTGTTGAACGAAAAAATCCGCCTTTATCATTCTTTCCTTCGATGATTGCATAAATATAATTTTCATCGACAGGTGAAACAGAAATACCAATTCGACCCATTTCGCCTTTTGGCAAGCCTGCATTAATTTCTCTCCAAGTTTTACCTCCATCAATTGATTTGTAAATTGTAGATTCAGGTCCTCCGCCAACATAAGTCCATTCATGTCTTCGACGTTGATGAGTTGCGGCGTATAAAATTGATGGATTTTTAGGGTCAATTGCAATTTCAGACACACCTGTTTCATCCGATATAAATAAAGTTCTCTCCCACGTTTTTCCTCCATCAGTTGTTTTATAAACCCCTCTTTCGCCACCTTTACTCCAAACAGGACCATAAGCTGCTACCCAAACTGTATTTTCATCTGTAGGGTGTATAATAATATTACCAATATGCTCACTTAATTTCAAGCCCATGTTCGTAAAAGATTTCCCTCCATCCAACGATTTATAAACACCATCTCCATAAGAAACTGCACGTTGGTTATTATTTTCTCCAGAACCTACCCAAACAGTACTCGGGTTTGAAGGAGCTAATTCAACACAAGCAACTGAAAATGAACCATAATTATCAAAAATTGGAGAAAAACTTGTTCCATGATTTGTTGTTTTCCACACGCCTCCTGAAGCTGCCGCAACATACCAAACATTTTGATTAGACGGATGTACTGCTAAATCAACAATTCTTCCAGAAGTTAACGCTGGACCAACAAGTCTGAAACTAAGTCCATCAGTAAGTGAATTATCAATTTCAGGATTTTTAGGAACTATTGCTTGATTTTTTTGAGCAGAAACAATACTATTGAATAAGCTTAAACAAACGATAAATACAAGTATATTTTTCATAATTAATTTTGTAAAAAATGAAATTTATAGAAATCATTTTAAGGCATCTACAAATTACATGAATTTTATTTGGTACGAATTTACATTTTTATTTGAAAAGAATTCAAAATATCATTTAAAAGGAAAAACGATAAAAAATTATAGGAGTTCAATTTTAAGGATACTTTATTCTTAAAATTTGTTCTGAATAAAGTGTAACTTTTTACTGTTTTTTTCGATATAGATGAATGGGTATGGTTTTTGTTTATACCTCAAACATTCAACAAATTAGTGTTTATGTCTAAATTTTACATTGTTTTTTTAAGCTTGATGGCGTTTTCAACGACATTAGTAGCTCAAACAGAAGATGAAGCTTGTTTACATCATAAAAAAAAAATATTAAAACTAATCGAAGCCGGGAAAAATGCTTCAGATGCACCGACAGCAATTGCTAATTTCAATAAAGCAATCGATGAAAATTCCGACAATGCCACACCGTATTATGAATATGCAATGTATGCATTTGAAAGTGGATCTAAATATTATGAAAAAAATCCAAACCCTGCTATGGGAGATAAAAGTTTTCAGAAATCTAAAGAAATGTTTTTAAAGACCTTAGAGAAATGTTCTGATTTTCACGCAAATTGCTTTTATTATTTGGGGGTTATCAATTATTCTCAAAAAAACATGGAGGAAGCTATCAAATGGTTTGGAGAATTTAAAAAATTCAAAAGTTCAAATAACGACAGATACCCAGCTGATTACGATAAAAAAATTGCTGACATTAATGAAATTCTACCGGACTTAAAAAATGAAGTTGAATTAAAAACAAATCAAGTTCCCTTTAATCCGTCAATGGTAAAAAATGTAAGTTCCAAAAATGACGAATATTTCCCTATGATTTCTCCTGATAATGAAATTATGTTTTTTACGAGAAAAGATACTGTCGATAAAATGAATACTGGTGTAAACACAGTTGTATATGAAAATTTTACCTTATCCTTTCGAACAAATGTCTCTGAATTATTTAGTAATGGAAAAGCATTATCTAAACCTTTCAATGATGGTAGTTTCTCAAGTTATGGCGCGGCAACAATGTCTGTCGATAATAAAGAAATGATTTTTTGTGCTTGCCAAGAAATAACCGTTCAAACAGCTACAGGACCTCAACCTTACAAAAATTGTGATTTATATAGAACTGAATATGAACGAACAGGAGCTGGTGGAAATGATTACACTTGGACACAGCCTGAAAATTTAGGAACAGGAATTAATACACAAAATGGGTGGGAAGGTCAACCGACATTATCTGCTGATGGACAAACACTTTTTTAT
This sequence comes from Flavobacteriia bacterium, assembly GCA_016178305.1. Taxonomy (GTDB): domain Bacteria; phylum Bacteroidota; class Bacteroidia; order Flavobacteriales_D; family Crocinitomicaceae; genus CAIUKX01. The sequence continues at coordinate 33,478 of JACOTM010000066.1, forward strand.
ACCGTTCTAAGACCCAATAATACTACTGATAATGATATTTGGACCGCTCAAAAAATGCCTAATGGAAAATGGGGAAATTTCAAACCTTTTATTCATAATACATCCGGGAAAGATAAAAGCCCTTTTTTACACCAAGATAGTGAAACTTTGTATTTCGTTTCAGCCGTTTCAGATAAGCGAAAAGGTGTGGGGGGATTAGATATTTTTTATACACGTTGGGATGCTGAATATAAAAATCCAGATGGTTCTAAAGGAAATTGGGGGACGCCCAAAAACATTGGATACCCTATTAACACAGAAGCAGATGAATTAGGTATTTTTGTTTCTACTGATGGAACTTTAGCGTATTATTCTTCTCGACAAGGAGGAAATTGGAATATTTATTCTTTTGAATTGTATGAAGAAGCCCGTCCAACAGGTGTAACTATTTTGAAAGGTGAACTGAAAGATGAAAATGGTAATCCAATTGAAGGAGCTGAAATTGAAGTAGCTTATGAAGGAACGGGGGAAGTTACCAAAATTAAAGTGAACGGGAATGATGGTAAATATGCTACCGTTGTAAAAAACAACACGCATCATGATGTCATGGTAACTGTTAAAAAAGAAGGTTATGCATTTGATTCAAAAGTAATCACTAAAGAAGAATTGGAAAAAACTCAAGCGGTTCCATTAACACCTAAAGTGGAGCCTGTAACTAATAAAACAGAAACAAATCCTACAAAAACAAATAATGAGGAAGAAATAGTTGCTACTTTAAGAGAAACAAAAAAACCGAATGATGTTTCAATACGAGCTAATAATTTAGTAGTTAAAGAGATTAAAGTCGGAGAAGCTTATACTATTAATGATATTCTTTTCGCTACAAACTCATACGCATTAAACGAAAGATCTAAATTTATACTAAAACAATTTGCTTCATTCTTGAAAGAAAATCCAAATGTAACCATTATGATTCAAGGACATACAGATGATCAAGGAGATGATAAGCAAAATTTATTATTATCCGATGGTCGTGCGAATGCTGTTAAATTATTTTTGATTGCATGTGGTATAGAATCTTCAAGACTATCTTCTAAAGGTTTTGGAGAAACATTGCCTAAAGTTGAAAATACATCCGAATTAAATAGAGCTAAAAACAGACGTACTGATTTTGTAATTGAAAAAATTAATTAAAATAATCCAAAATACATTTTTACATTTGAATTAATTATTTAGTTATCTCTAAGATTCATTACAAATACGATGAGCTAAAATTTCACTACAAATCTAAGATTTTATATTATTTTCCAATCAATTACAATTTCTTAAACATTTCATAATGTTGCAATACATCAAATAATTTGTAAGATTCTCTGATCAACGAATAATCTAATTTTTTATAGAATTCTAAGGCATAATCTCTTGCATGTAACACCATTTTGGTATATCCTTTTGCCCTTCCCTCCTTTTCTACTTCCGCCATTATTAATTTCCCGTAGCCTTTTCCTTGTGCTTCTTTTGAAACCGCAACAAACCGTACTTGGCAAGTTGAAAAATCGACCTCATCCAAACGAGCTATTGCCATTAGTTTCATCGTATCGTACAAAGCAAAATGCAAACCTATTAAATCTCCTTCATTTCGTTCACTACCAAGCGGTTGATTCAATGGTTTTCGAAGTACATCATAACGAAGTGCATAATATGCATTCCACTCAATTTCAGTTTTAGGAGATCTTATTTCCATTTAAAAGCTAATGTTGATAAACGTTTAGTATTGACTCCTTCTATTTCTTCAGTTAAAATTGAATTTTGAACTCTTGAAGACATAAAAACTTCTTCCAAATCTTTAATTTTTCCAACAGGGACATTTTCTGATAACATTGTCTCCAAAATTTCATCTGATGTAAATTCTTGAATTTTAAATTGCATCCATTTTTCCAATTCAATCCTATTGATTACTCGGTTTTGATTTGTACTAAATTTAGAATCGTTTATTAAGTGATTCAATTTTAAAAATGAACATAATTTAGAAAAATGAACATTACTTCCAATAGCAAATGTAATTAACTCTTTGTTTTTAGTTGTGAAAATTTCACCATAAGGAGCAATATTTGGATGTAAACTTCCAATTCTTTTAGGAATATGTTTATTCATTAAAAAATTAGACGCTTGATTCACTAAACTTGAAACAGCAGCGTCATAAAGTGAAACAGAAACAGTTTTAACTTCCTTTTTTTTCTCCAATTGCATCAAAGCTAAAAGTAAACCTTCTTTTAAATGGTGCGCTGCCAAAACATCAATTAAAGCAACAGGCATTTTTACAGGGCCACTTTCAGAAGTTCCATTCATAGACATAAAACCTGTTTCCGCTTGAAGAATTAAATCGTAAGCTACCCGATCGCTTTCTTCCCCAAATCCGTTTATTTTACCAATAATTAATTTGGGATTAATCGATCGTAGAATAGAATCTGTCAGCATTAATTTTTCTTCATCACCAAATTTAAAATTACTAATCAAAACATCTGCTGTTTGAATCAATTTTAAAAAAGTTTGATAATCATCTGAATCTTTAAAATCTAATGAAAGGTATTTTTTATGATAGTTAATACTTGAAAAATAGGCTGAAATTGTTGAATTTATATCTTCAGCAGGCAATTTCCAAGATCTTGTAACATCTGGATTTTTTTTATTTTCAATTTTTAAAACTTCAGCACCTAATTCAGCAAAAAAAGTAGCCACTGATGGTCCTGCCAATACTGTTGAAACATCAATAACTTTTAAATTTGAAAATAATTTCATTTTATTTCAGTTCCTCTAAAACATAAGATAAAATCAAACTTTGCTGTTCATCATTTAATTTTGCTTTTTTACACATGTCTGGAACAATTTTTCTCCATTTTGATTCCGAAAACTCATGAATAGGCTCTAGTTTATGACATTTCCCACAATGATTCGTATATAAAGTTTGACCTTGCAACGCTTCCGCAGACAATGTTTTTGAAGTTGATTCTACTGGCTGTGTAGATGTTGTAGTTTTTGGTGAACAACTTATTAATAAACCAATACAAGCTCCTAAAACAACATGTTTTTTCATTATTCTAATATTTCAATTAATACTTTTGCACTTCCATTTTGAACAAAATTCAAATGTTCAGCTGCTTTTTTTGTAACATCAATAGTATGGCCAGAAGACTTTCCTAAACGGTCATTTACTTTCAATACAATTGTTGAATCATTTTCCAAATTCGTTACTTTGACAAAAGTACCTAATTTTATTTTTTTGTGGGCTGCTGTTAAGTATTCTTGATTAAAGATTTCTCCTGAACTTGTTCTTCGACCGTTGAATTTATTGGCATAAAAACTAGCTCTGCCAGTTTCAGAATAAATTGCTTTAAATGAAAAGCCAAACAACGAACAAAAAAGAACACATCCTATAAAATACTTCATACTTTTTATGTTGGGTTACAAATTTAGACATTTTTATCCAAACTTATCTTTTTTTATGATTGATTAACAATTAAATACCTCTATAAAAAGGTGAGAATCATTCAATTTTTGTGACTTCGCCAGCTATTTTAAATGGTGCGCCATCTAATAACACTCCTTCAATTAAGTAAAAATAAACACCTGCAGCAGCCTCTTCTTCCTTTTGATTTTTACCATTCCAAATATAAATTCCTTTTTCATTTTGATGTTCGTAAACAACATTTCCCCATCTATTTAAAATTGTAGCATTAAACGTTTCAAATAAATCATAAGGAAACATAAATTGATCATTCACACCATCATTGTTTGATGTAAATACATTGGGTGCTTCCACATTTCCTTGAATGTGAATCAGCATTTGATAATCATCAATACACCCATTTGAATCTGTAACTGTAAGTATGACATTGTACGTGTAAGGTAAGCTATACGAAAATATAACATCTGAATTCGTATTATTATTGACAATAGTTGAATCAAAATCACCCAGTTGCCAATTCCAATTCATTCCTGGCACATTAAAAATCGATTGATCCGTAAATGTAATGGGAGAATTCGTTTCCCCATCTATTGTACTTGGCACAAAAAAAGCCATTAATTGATTATTCAAAACTAAAGTGTCCAGCGGATAAATAACTTTACATCCCAAATCATCATAAACCGTAACTGTTGGATAATAAGTCCCAATATTAGGGAAATTATGAGCAATAATAGTGTCATTTGCAGAAGTACTATCACCAAAATCCCAAATAAATTGATACACATTTGAAGTTGAAATCGTATCAAATAAATATTCATTATCACATAAATTTATAGAAGGAATTACAGATGAATTAATTATCGGTCCATCAATTTTAAGGTAATTGTGAATTATAGTGTCATCTATACATCCATATTCATCTGTCATTGTTAGCTGTACTGAATATATCCCAGCAAATACGTATGTATTAGATGGGTTTTGCAAAACAGATGAATTTCCATCACCAAATAACCAATTTGACTCAAATGCACCAATGGAAGAGGATTGATTTTCAAAATCTTCAAAAACAGGAGGACAAGTTGCATAATTATTGTTATTTAAATTTGCACTCGTGGCTGTATAATCAAAACTAGCAAAAGGCATTGAAACGGAAACAGTTTTACTTAAACTATCAATACATCCATTTTCATCAATTGCATATAATGTCAAAATGTGATTTGTACTCAAAATCGTAGAATCAATGCTTTCATTAAACATTAAAGCGATATCCTCTGAATTCCCTAATGAATCATCATCCAATTCCCAGTAATAATTTAATGCCCCGAAACCTACTGTTTCATTCGTAATTTGAAATTCAGACTGATTACAAACAACTGAATCAAAGGAAAAATGAACAATCGGTAGTGTAATACTTGTAACAACCGTAGCTGTATCAGAAGAACATCCAAAACTATCTACGAGTGTTAAACTCGTATTAAAATTACCTTGTGTCAAAAAAGAATATGAAACATTTTCAGATAGAGCACTCGTTAATTGAGTTGAATTATCTGTGAAAGTCCATTCAAAATGATTTAAGTTAGTCACCCCATTTCCATTCGCCGTTGAAGTATTACTAAATGTAATTAAAACAGGGGCACATGAAGCATTATCAGATGCAGAAATATTCGCAGTCGGTAAATCTAATACTGTAATCGGCATTGTAAATGATGCTGAACACCCTTCTGTGTTACCTGAATATAAAGTGGCATAATAAGTTCCAGTGGTATCAAACAAATATGTTAACGTTGTTAATATTGTGTCAATATATGTGAAAAACTCCAATCTATTCGTATTAATAGGATTCAATGATGTAGTTGTGGAAATAAATTGTATTTCATCTCCAAAACAAATCGAATCATTTAACACTGAAAAACCAGGTTCAATATGTGAAATAGAAATCTCATGGATAACGCTATCTGTACATCCCGTTGTATAGTTATATACGATTTGTGTAGCTTGATAAACCCCATAATCGTTATATACTTTTTCAATTGAGCCATCATTATCAGCATCCAAATCAGCATCTTCAAAAACATTCGTAACCCCTAAAGAATCAGACCATTTCCACACAAGCTTCACATCATCTGACACAACTCCTTTAATTGAAATATCATTCATTAACAGATGTAACGGAAAAGAATCAGGATTACAAACAACAAATTTACTTGCATCATATCCAATATAAGTAGAATCAAATAAATAGAATCTTGCTATAGGAGCTCTTATATATAATGCACTATCAATTACTTTCTCTTTCACACACCCTCTAAAAATCGTTTGATGAATCACATTAAAATATCCCGTATCAACTGCATATCCATGACTTGTATTCATATTAATAGAAGTACCTCCATCCCCAAAAAACCATGCATAAACCAATTCTGAAGAATCAAAAGGCACATTAATAACCGTGTAATCATTAAAAAAATAAGGTGCTTTTGCACATTGAATATAGGGTGAAATTGTAAAATCTACTGTATCAATTTCTCCTACTTGAATATAGTTAGGTCTATTAATTGTTGAAGCACACCCATTTTGTGTCATTACCGTTAAGGAAACGTCATATAACCCTGTTGAAAAAACATGAGGAGGTGGATTTTGACCATTATAAACACCAACTCCTTCAATGTTCCACAGCCAAGTTACGATCGGATCATAAGCCAAATAATAACAAAATGATGAATCAAATAAATCAGCTTCAACAGGTGAACATCCATTAGAGTCAATTGCAACAAACTTTGCAAACAATGGAGCTGTATAAATATAATTATTATAAGTCGCCGAAGCTGAACACCCTAACAATCCAATACAAGAGAGACTCACTGAAAAAGTATCAAAATCTGAATATGTATGAATTGGGGGGGTATTTCCGGTAGAAGTACTTCCATCTCCAAATGACCAAAGTGAAGACATCGCTCCTACTGATGTATTATTAAAAGTAACATGAAAAGGTAAGCAACCATGTTGAGAATTTGAAACAAATGAAACAATTGGCTTAGCGACAATAACTATTTGCTTTGTAATAGAAGAACTACAATTCAAATTAGTATTTTCTGAAGATAAAGTAACATTATAAATCCCTGGATTGTTAAAAGTACATGAAGGATTTTGATAGATTGAAGATTGTCCATTTCCAAAATTCCAACTCCAATTATTTACACCTAAAGTTGAATTATCAATAAAATTCACCGTACTTCCTTCACAAACAGAGTCTGGAGCGCTAAAATTTGAAGTAAAATCTGAAATTGTAATTGGTTTAACTAATGTTGCATGACAACCAGTTGCTGTAAATGTAGCACTTAAACTCACATTGTACGTATTCGCTAAATTATACAAGACCGAAGTTGGGTTTTGAAGAGTTGAAGATTGTCCATTTCCAAAATTCCACAAATAAGTACAATTACCTCCTCCTGAAGTTTGATTTGTAAAAGTAGCTTGTACAGGTAAAGTACAACTATTTGAATTACCTGTAAATTGAACATTTGGTTTTGGATTTACAGTAATATAACCTGTTTTCACTTCCGCATCTGCAACACCATTCAAATCAGTTACAACTAACGTAACAGAAAAAGTACCTGCAAAAGTATAAATATGGGAAGGGTTTTGCAATGTAGAAGTACTACCATCACCAAAATTCCACACCCACTGAATAATTGAAGTGTTACCTGCAACAGATTGATTCATAAAAACGATGCTTTCATTTGGGCAAATCACCAATGGTGTTGCTGTAAATTGGGCAATAGGAGCTTGCGCTTTACTTAAAAAAGTAAAAAACAGAAAAAACAAAATATAGATTAGCTTTTTCATAAATAGTGTTTTAGGTTCGAATTTTATCTAAAATAGATAATTTTTTCAAGAAACCAACTGATTCAAATATAGAAGTATATTCAATTATTTATCTGAAATACAAAATGAATTTTACCTAAATAAGTAATTACACTTAGCTCAGTTATTATGAAATAATTAATCCTGGTAATTAGCGGTTTCTATCCGTTAGAAACACTTAGCTCCTCCCATTAGTAGGTAATAATGATATTTTAAATGAAATTTCACCCTCTATTTAGAAACATCTAATCTTGAATTTACGCTCTATATCAAGATAATTCAGGTATAAAACTTATTGAAAACAATCCTATAAATTTCAAAAATCACTATCTTTACTTTCCAATATCAAAAAATAATGACACAAATAAACTTCATTCAAAACAATACATCAATTGTTGAAAAATCTATTACTCAAACTTTACAATTATTAAAAGAAGGGGCAACTGTTCCTTTTATTGCCAGGTATCGTAAAGAAATGACACAAGGTTTGGATGAAGTTCAAATAGCTAACATTCGAGATTTTGCTAAAAAATATGATGAACTTGTTCAACGTCAACAAACAATCATATCTTCAATTGAAGAACAAAATAAATTATCACCCGAACTAAAAGAAAAAATCCTTTCGACATTTGATTCAACAATTTTAGAAGATATATATTTACCTTTCAAACAAAAAAGACAAACGAAAGGTGATAAAGCAAAAAAATTAGGTTTAGAACCTCTCGCTAAAATGCTAATGTCTCAACGAGGAGGTGATGCTTTTTCAATGGCTTCAAAGTTTGTAAAAGGAGAAGTTCAGGATGAAGAAGAAGCTTTATCTGGAGCAAAAGATATTCTTGCAGAATGGATCAATGAAAACGCTTCTGCCAGAGCACGGATTCGTCAGTTATTTCAACGTAAAGCAATTTTACAATCCAAACTTTCAAAAGGAAAAGAAATAGAGGCCGAAAAATATAAAGATTATTTTGATTTTTCAGAACCTTTATACAAATGTGCTTCACACCGCTTTCTCGCATTATATAGAGCTGATCGTGAAGGATTATTATCAATTAAAGCACAACCACAAACAGAAGATGCTCTTGAAATACTGGAACGTTTTTTTGTAAAATCAAATGATAGTTGTGGCAAAATTGTAACAGAAGCCTGTAAAGAATCTTACAAACGTTTGATGTGCCCTTCACTGGAAAATGAATTATTAAATGAAGCCAAAGAGAAAGCCGACAAAGAAGCAATTAAAGTTTTTTCGTCTAATTTAAGACAATTATTATTAGCGCCACCTTTAGGTTCTAAACGTATATTAGCAATAGACCCAGGATATAGAACAGGCTGCAAAGTTGTTTGTTTAGATGAAAATGGCTCATTATTGAATAATGCAACTATTTATCCACATCCACCCCAAAATGAGAGTGCATTAGCACAAGCAAAATTAGCACAGTTGGTTCAGATGTACAAAATAGATGCAATTGCGATTGGAGATGGAACAGCAGGAAGAGAAACAGAATATATTGTAAAAAAAACACGCTTTGACAGAGATTTAGATGTCTTTGTGGTTCGTGAAGATGGAGCTTCGATTTATTCTGCTAGCTCAATTGCTCGAAAAGAATTTCCAGATTATGATGTTACAGTTCGGGGCGCTGTTTCAATAGGCAGAAGATTAATGGACCCCTTGGCTGAATTAGTGAAAATCGATCCAAAATCGGTGGGAGTTGGTCAGTATCAGCATGAAGTTCAACAAACTTTATTAAAAGATGCTCTGGATGATGTTGTCGTTTCTTGCGTGAATAATGTGGGGGTTGATTTGAACACTGCATCTTCATATTTACTTAGTTATGTCTCAGGTTTAGGATCTACTTTAGCTGAAAATATCGTAGAATATAGAAATGAAAAAGGAGGAATATACTCCCGAGATGAATTGAAAAAAGTAAAACGTTTAGGAGAAAAAGCATTTGAACAAGCAGCAGGATTTCTGAGAATTAGAGATGCAAAAAATCCATTAGACAACTCAGCAATACATCCTGAGAACTATAAAACAGTTGAAAAAATTGCTAAACACTTAAATGTTTCCGTTTTAGAAATAATTGGAAATGAGGATTTATTGAAAACGATTCAAAAAACTAACTTTCCTGAAATTGATAATTATACATTTGAAGACATTCTCAACGAACTCAAAAAACCAGGAAGAGATCCACGAAAAAAGGCAAAAGTATTAGAATTTAGTTCAAAAATAAAGTCTATTAGTGATCTAGAAATTGGAATGAAATTAACCGGCATAGTTACCAATGTTACAGCATTCGGAGCTTTCATTAATATCGGCATTAAAGAAAATGGACTCATTCACAAATCAAATCTTTCCAATGAATACGTTGAAGACCCATCGAAATACATTGCCCTCCACGAACATGTAGAAGTGGAAGTATTGGAAGTAGATACTGCAAGAAAAAGAGTTGGATTGAAAAAAGTTTTGGATTCCTAATTTGAGAAAAGATATGTTTGTGAAAAGAAATCTAATTTTTACAGCCGGGATAATTATGTTATTAATGAGTTGTGATGCTACATTAAGAATGACATACATCGTAGAAAACAAATCAAATTCTGATATAAAATTATTGATTCCTAATTTCCCAACTGACAGTATCTTCAATGCATATAGTCCTCAGAAAGACACAATCATAATTTTAAAACCTACACAAAAAGTAATGATTGGTAGCCTCGAAAAAATTGATTTTCCATGGACAACAAAGAAAATATATAAAACAAATCCTGGAATTTGCGGAATTCAATTAATTGAAAATCAGTCAACAAAAATCATTGATTGCTCTTCAAAAACATGGAAGTATAAAAACAGATATTCAAAACTAAGTATAAAAAACATCTCAAAATATTGAACTTGAAATGTAATAACGTATTATATTGGAAGTATATAAAAAAATATAACACCCAAAACAAACCTTGCAATTCTCATACATAAAGTACTTACAATGAACTTTATCCAAAATACCTCTAAAAAAAAATGTAACTAAAAATAATTTAGCAGTTATATATTTGAAACTAAAATCAAAATATATGAAACTCTTCTTAGTATCACTTTTAACGCTGACAATGCACACACAATTATGTTGTCAGTTAATTTTTTTTACTCGAATAAATTACCCTTCAGCTATTCCAAACAACATAGAATTTGGTGTAAATCAAGATACAAGACAACTTTATAATTATCGAATTCAACATAAAATCAAAGAGCAAAAAATAACATTTATTAATAAAAAAGGGAAAGGGAGTAAAAATCAAGTGCTTGAAAAATACAATAAAATGGGACGTGTCATCTATCAAAAATCAAAATATTATCAGGTCGAAAATCAATATTTATATGATACATTAACCATTCAATCAAAACAAATAATTAAAAATGATACTACCTTAATTACTTACGAATACGATCAATGGAATAAACTAAAAATATCTAAAACGTATAAAAATGGTCAGATTCAAAATGAATTATTAATTACTAAAAATTCGAGTGGAATTATCACAAATCGATTGAATAAATACGGTAAAAAATTAAAACATTCTTCTGAAATGAAGTATTATTTAGATACAGAAAATAAACTTATCAAAAGCGAACGATATTTAGATAATGAATTGAAAAATGTTTGGAATTATGAATGTAAACCCGAAGGTGAATTAGTTAAAAATAAAAACTTTACAGAAAAAAGCATCTGTAAATGGAATGAAACTTCATCTGATGGAGGTTATATTATTTTTTATAGAACAACCGAATACGATAGAACTTATCTCAATAAATCATATTATACAAAAGATTCTATTTATTACAAATCAGAAAAATTTCAAAACGACACCTTATTAATTCAGTCGTATGAATTAAATGATTTTAGCAAAATTTCCAAAAGATATAACCTCAAAAATCAAAAAACTTCAGAAACCATTGAAATATTAAATAAAAACAAGCAAACTTCTAGTTATTATTCAATCCGATATTTCAAAAAAAAAGTACATATTAGTGAACAAATTCACACCTATAATGCTCAAAATTTATTAATTTCTGATATTCATTATTATAATACAAAGAAAAATTTTGAATCACATTATGAATATTCCTATTTTGAATAATACCTGCCCCCTAAATACAAAAAAGCCGATTTCTAAAAAAATCGGCTTTTAATAGTTTGAATTCTTCTATCTATTAACAATTACCCAATCACAGGAGTCTCATATTTTTTCACTACTTGGCTAATTTTACCAAAAATTGAACAACCTGCTGTATTTTTCATTTCAATTTCAATTTTATCACCAAATTTCATAAATGGCGTACTTGGTTTTCCGTCTTTTATGATTTCTAAACATCTTACTTCTGCTAAACAGCTTGATCCATCTAAACTTCCTTTGTTTGCAACGGTTCCTGAGCCTATAACCGTTCCCGCCATTAATGAACGAGATTTAGCTGCGTGAGCAATTAATTGTCCAAAATCAAAAGTCATATCAACTCCTGCATTTGGCGAACCAATTTTTTGATCATTCAATACTGAAATTAATGGTAAATGTAATTTCCCTCCATCCCAAGCATCTTCTAATTCATCTAAAGTTACCGCAACAGGAGCAAAAGTTGTCCAAGGTTTAGATTGATAAAAACCAAATTGTTTTGCCAATTCATTCGGAATTAAATTTCGCAATGAAACATCATTCACAATTGTCACTAATTTAATTCTTTTTTTTGCATCTTCTGCTGAAATTCCTGCTGGAACATCATCTGTAATTACCGCTACTTCAGATTCAAAATCAATTCCCCATTCTTCATTTTCAATTTCTATTGCGTCATTCGCTCCAATAAAAGCATCTGAAGCTCCCATGTACATTAAAGGATCAGTCCAAAAAGTATCTGGTAAATCTGCATTTCTAGCTTTACGCACCAACTCAACGTGTGTCACATAAGCGCTTCCATCTGCCCAATGAAAAGCTCGAGGAATTGGCGCCATAGCATTTTTACTTTCAAAAACAAAGGTATTCTCAATCGTACCATTTTCAATTTTTGAATATACTTCTTGTAATTTTGGTTCGATACTCTTCCAATCATCCAGTGCTTGCTGCATGGTATAAGCAATTTCAGGAACTGCTACAGCTAATGTTAAATTTTTATTGACAACTACCAACTGACCATCTCTGGTATTATTTTTTATTGAAGCTAATTTCATTTTGTTTTGTTGAATTTATCATACAAAATTAAGCTTTTTTTTAGCATTGTTAATTTTATTAGAAGAATATGGGATAATTTTATTTTGAGGTGCTGGGAGTTTTAAATAGAAAAAATTTCTACTTTAGGATTCATGGAAAAAAAGAGTACCGATCAAAGTTCAATACAATCTCATTTGTATAGTTTATTAGTTCCTCAAGAGATATTAAA